>JBNKJW010000062.1:0-20640 GCA_050291445.1 Bacteroidales bacterium
CAACAAAGAGCCACCCTTATTTGATTTGCAAAGAACATTATACCCGCACGCATACTACAGTTATTGGCGTAGATTACATCAGAGTAAAATGCCGTGCAGGTAACAATTGTGCAAAAGAAAAAAAACTCACTTATGCAAAACAATTAATTGGAATTGTTGGTAAACCTGTGACACGGAATTATTACAAGGGCAATTATTATGTGGCTATGTGGGATCCTGAAAATAAACTAGTTGTAAATGGGGATTATGATATTATTGAAATACATGAAAATCCCGGTATAAATGATTTTGATGCGATTGTAAATAAAATAATTGCAATGTTTTACAACGATGTCGATCGTTATATACCAATTTATCAGGTTGTTTTAAAAATAGTTGGCAATCCTGAATTTACAACAAGTACACAACGGTTAATTGATAAAAGTTTTACCAATATAAAGTATCTGTAAGAGTTTACACATATGCAATTATTAAAAGAATATAAAAATCATATCAAAATTACCATTTTACTCGGAGCAATTCCAGTATTATACTTTGGAAATGTACTTTTTCTAACCGTGCTAACCATGTACCTCTTACTGATTTTATTTACGTGGCGTAAGATACACAAATCACTAATTCTATTTGCGGTTTTGTATGTTATCCATTGCTTATTACTTCAGTTGTCATACAAAGAGTTTGTTGTGTTTGTAAAAGATGAAACTGTTAGATTTTTTCTATGCTTCACCATCACAACTATGGCAATGACTCCTCCCGTTTTTTACTTTTTCAGAGCAAACGGTATACGTTTTAATATTTTCTTATCAAAACAAAAAAAATATGCCAAACTAATTTGCACACAACACCTTACACGCACACAGCCATTGTTTCTTGAAGATGGCGGAATTCGTATTGTATGCAGAATAAACGACAAATGTTCAAACCAACAAAAACTTAAATATGCAGATAAATTAGTTGGAGTAATAGGAAAAACCATCACAAAACATATTAAAAACAAGAACTATTATGTAAACTTGTGGGACCATTCAAAAAATGTTGTAAAAGATGGTGATTATGATGTAATAGAAGTTTACCTTACGGCTGAGATTAATGACTATAACAGTGTTTTGACACAAGTTATGGGCTATTTTTACAATGATTTAAGAGGATTTAAGCCAATGAATGAAATTGTTATAAATGTTTATGGAGAGCTTCACCTTACCCAAAATACCATGCGACTTTTAGAAAAGAACTTTAAAGATGTAAGATACTATAAAACACCCTAATAATGGAAAATTATAAAATTCACCAACTGATTTACACAAAACTGGATGAAAAGGACAGTCCATTTGAAAAAAAAGACTTCCATACTGCTTTTTATCCGATTGATTTGCTTACCAGTACGGATGTTTTGGTAATTGAAAACCATATATACATACCAGGTAACGAGGAGTTTGCGACAAAACAAGTGGTTTATTTCAATAAAATTAAAGACGAAATGTACTTGCTGGTTTTTGATATTAACTCTTTACCCGATGAAGTAGATGCTCTTGGTCGGGGAGGTATTTTTATGGCACAGGTATTTATGTTTCCTCAGGCACTTTGGCAAAAAATGCCTTCGCCCAACCAGTTGATGGAACTAGTTGCTGACTATAAATACAGCTCAAGAAGTGAAATGCTTGAGAGTAGTTATATCGACAAGAAAGATGGAAATATGGGCCCCATTGAAATAGAAGCTGAAAAAGTGGAGCAAATTGAAAAAACAATATCACCTGTTGAAAGTGCTTTTGAGGTTCAGTTACTATCGCATTTACTTGATTCATTAAATACTGAAAACAAAGAACAACGATTTATAATCAGTGGCGAAGAAAGCAATGTTAGAGTATTGCTGAATAAATTGATTTGTTATTTACCAAATGAACTAAAAGTTCAAATAGGATGGGATACAATGTATGATGGCGGACGTATGATGGACTACAACAAAAGTTTTGTAGCTTACCAAAGCCGGGAGCCACGGGGCGGTAGTGGTTCTAGTTCTATTCGTTTGTCAAGCAGTAAGTTGGAGCTTGCAAAAGATTTTAAGGTAAATAAAAAAACAAGTCCATTTGCAAAATGGATTTCAGGATGTTCCAATGGAATAAAAGCACATTTTTATATTGAAGAAGCTAATCGTTTGTCAAAAGCTTTGCAAAAAAAAGAAAAGTGTGAAATTTCAGCTGATTGGAATGTGGACTGTTTTGCCGAACAAAATAGCGAGTTGGTTGAAAAGTTATTTGTACCCAAATGCAAAAAAGAGTTTAATAATCGCTTAGGGAAAGAGCTGGGTAAAATAATGTCGGTTAAACACAAGTTGTTCTATTTTCTTGACAAACTGGAACCGTCATCCATCTCTAATTATTTATTGATTATTATAGAAAACAGCAGCTTATCTGCCAAACAAATTGAAAACAACACGCCTGAAAAATACATCAAACACAGTCCTGTTTTGGTATTGATAGAACAGCTTTGGCGAAACGAAAAGTTTGATATACAGGCTTTTAATAGCTTGGGTGGTAATGAAAAACTTCAGATAAACCAATACGTGGAACGAAGCCATCATTTAAAATCCGAGTGGTACCTGGAGTTGATAAAAATGGATGGAACGCTGTTAAACTATTATACTCGTCAATACAAAAAGCCCAAAAGAATTATTAAACTTTTCAAGCGGGTGTTAAACATGAACGAAGAAGAAATTAACGATGTGGGTTTTAGTCTAAAGGCTATCCGAAAAGTGTTTTATTTTAGGGTAGCCTACATAATGAAAAAAATTGCTGGAGTTTTTAAAAGGAAGAAGAAAAATAGAGAATGAAATCAAAGTATGCTTCTTCTGCTTATTGGGTGCATGTTTTGTTTGGTTTACCAAAATGTTAGCAAGTAACAATAATAATATGTTTCGTAATATACAGCCCTAAGCATAAAACCTTTGTGCCGAACTGACTTTTTACGCTTAGGACGGTATAAAGGTTGTTATTTAAAAATCATATAACCTTCCTAAATTTAAATTCACTCCAAAATTCATAATTAAAGGTTGATAATCAAACGTTAATTCTTTTTCCCCCAGCGGTACTGAGAAACCAAATTGAAATACAAATTTTAAGTACTTGTAGCCAATTTTTGAGGTGAAAACCGGCTCCATAAAAGCTTGATAATCTCCAGATTTAAAATTAGTTCCTTCAGGGTTCATTTGCACCAATGCAAATCTTGATGAAAAACTGCCATCATAAATTCCTGTTGCTATGCCAATCCCCGGTTGTAAAAAAAATCTGTTAAACCGGGCTTTTGAAATATCATCAAATCCAAATATATCTCTATAGCGCCCTTCAATCCACCCGGAGCCATAACCGCCATACAGTTCATATCTGCCTATCTTGCCAATTTTATCATAGTAGCCAATTCCCCCTTCCAGGATCATGTGTTTATGGAAGTTATCTGTTGAATCCTCAGTTTGATCTGCAAAAGAGCTGTTTGCTATAATACCAATATTATCAGTAATTGCATAGGCCAATTGTACATCTAAATTACTTGTCCCGGTAGCTGCGTTTGCCTGAAACTCTCCTTTGTTACTTAGCAATGGCGAGTTAACCATGTTAGGAATGTACTCAGGAGAGCAAGATAAGAACATTCCCGATATCAAAAACAAAAAGAGGATGATAGAGGTTCTTGTGTCGGGTTTTTCTACTTTTTTCATAAATTTTTAAGTGGGTTGATTATTTCTATGTTATTCAGACAATCTCATTCATAAGTTCCCCCCATCTAAATAACCTGTTTTACTTCATAAATAATTTTGCCATATTTGTAATAAAGGTTTGTGGCAAAATAAACTTTGCACAAAATGCGTAGTTATTTTTATTCAAAACAAGGCAAAAAATATGCGCATAGCATCGTTCTGTAAATATTTTTTAACGCAGTTTTGGGTGAAAAGAACAAGTATGACTGTAAAGGTTATTTCGTTACAGACCTTAGACCTAACTAACTATGCAAAATGCAAACTCAAAAATTTTACAAACCCAAAAACCATATTCGGGTTGTTACTGCAGCTTCGTTGTTCGATGGTCATGATGCTGCTATTAACGTAATGCGAAGAATTATCCAGTCTACTGGTGTTGAAGTCATCCACCTTGGTCATAACCGCTCTGTGCAGGAAATTGTTGATTGTGCCATACAGGAAGGTGTGCAGGCTATTGCCATTACCAGTTATCAGGGTGGGCACATGGAGTTTTTTAAGTACATGTTTGACCTGTTAAAGCAGAATGGCGCCCCCCATATAAAAATATTTGGCGGAGGAGGAGGTGTGATTTTACCCAACGAAATTGAAGAATTGCACAACTATGGAATTACCAGAATCTACTCACCTGATGATGGGCGTGAAATGGGCCTTCAGGGAATGATTAACGATTTAGTAGAAAAATCTGATTTTCCAATTGGCGAAAAGCACCCTTATAAACTAGAAGATATTGAACAAAAGAACAAAAATGCTATTGCTTCTTTGATTTCCTGTGTCGAAAATTTTCCTGAAAACCAGAAAGATGCATTGCAAAAAATTAAATCAATTGCTGAAAAGAAAAACATTCCGGTAATTGGGATAACAGGCACTGGCGGTTCCGGAAAATCATCTTTGGTGGATGAATTGGTATTGAGATTTTTAAATGCGACCACTGACAAAACCATTGCCATCATCTCTGTTGACCCATCCAAGCGTAAAACAGGCGGTGCATTGTTAGGTGATCGTATCAGGATGAATGCAATTAACGATTCAAGGGTTTACATGCGTTCGCTGGCTACCAGGCAGGCCAACCTGGCCATGTCAAAATACGTAGCGGATGCTGTTAATATTGTTAAAGCTGCCGGTTTTGATTTAATTATTTTGGAAACTTCCGGCATTGGACAGTCTGATACAGAGATAGTTGAACATAGCGATCTGGCCATGTATGTAATGACCCCGGAGTATGGTGCTGCTACCCAGCTGGAGAAAATTGATATGCTCGATTATGCTGATATTATTGCAATTAACAAATTTGATAAACGTGGGGCGGAGGATGCATTGAGAGATGTGCGTAAGCAATACGCAAGAAACCATCAAATATGGGAGGATAGCCTGGAGCATTTACCGATTTTTGGAACCGTTGCTTCACAATTTAATGATACAGGTGTAAATCTACTCTATCTAAAGCTGATTGAGCAACTAAAGGCAAAATCAAAAGCTGATTTTATTTCTACAAAACAGTTGAATGTTTCGGCTGATGAAAAAATGGTCATCATTCCACCTGAAAGAGTGCGTTATTTGTCGGAAATAGCTGAAATTATCCAAAAATATAATACCTGGTGTAACCAACAGGCTAATGTAGCTAATCAGTTGTATAGCTTAGAGCAGTCAATAAAATTAGCAGAGGAGGAAGAGCTAAAGAATGGCCTGAGAGAACTTTACAAAAAAACAGAATTAAATCTTGATCCTAAAAACAAATTATTAATAGACCAATGGCAAGAGAAAAAACAACAATACGCAGAAGAAATCTATACCTACCAGGTTCGTGGAAGGGATATCAATGTAAAAACCACTACTGAATCGTTATCCCACAGTAAAATACCCAAAATTTCTTTGCCAAACTACACTGCCTGGGGCGATACCCTAAAATGGCAACTCAAAGAAAATGTGCCGGGCGAATTTCCATTTGCCGCAGGGGTGTTCCCGTTTAAGCGGGAATCGGAGGATCCTACTCGAATGTTTGCCGGCGAAGGTGGCCCCGAAAGAACCAATAAACGCTTTCACTATGTTTCAAAAGGCATGTCGGCTATTCGTTTGAGTACAGCCTTTGATTCGGTAACACTGTATGGCGAAGATCCTGATATAAGGCCAGATATCTACGGGAAAATTGGAAATGCGGGTGTGTCAATTGCCTGCCTTGATGATGCAAAAAAACTTTATTCCGGCTTTCAACTGGTAATGCCAAATACTTCTGTATCAATGACAATCAATGGTCCGGCTCCTATAATGACAGCCTATTTTTTAAATGCAGCCATTGACCAGCAATGCGAGTACTACATCAAAGAACATGGTTTAGAAAAAGAAGTTGAGAAGAAAATTGAAGAAATTTATCAAAAAAGAGGACTGAATCAACCATCCTACCAGGGAGATTTACCAGAAGGAAATGGTGGGCTGGGATTAACTTTGCTTGGAATAACTGGTGATATGGTGCTTGACAAAGAAGTTTATGAAAAAATAAAAGCAGATACATTTTCGAAGGTACGAGGAACGGTACAGGCGGATATTTTAAAAGAAGATCAGGCACAAAATACCTGCATTTATTCCATTGATTTTTCGTTAAAGCTAATGGGCGATGTACAGCAGTATTTTATTGATAATCAGGTGCGTAACTTTTATTCTGTTTCCATTTCGGGTTATCATATTGCAGAGGCAGGGGCTAACCCAATCACTCAATTGGCTTTGACTTTGGCAAATGGCTTTACTTATGTAGAATATTACCTTTCGCGGGGGATGGAAATTGATGATTTTGCGCCTAACTTGTCCTTCTTCTTCTCCAATGGCATTGATCCGGAATACTCTGTGATGGGACGGGTTGCTCGTTTGATTTGGGCCAAGGCCATGAAAATTAAATACGGTGGCGATGAACGTTCCCAAAAACTCAAATACCATATTCAAACTTCAGGAAGGTCTTTGCATTCGCAGGAGATTGATTTTAACGATATCCGAACTACCTTGCAGGCCCTTTATGCAGTTTATGATAATTGTAACTCCTTGCACACCAATGCATACGATGAGGCCATTACCACTCCAACGGAAGAGTCGGTTCGGCGAGCCATGGCCATTCAAATGATCATCAACCACGAATTAGGGCTGGCAAAGAACCAAAACCCATTGCAAGGTTCATTTATTATTGAAGAACTCACCGATTTGGTTGAAGAGGCAGTACTCAAAGAATTCGATCGTTTGACCGAGAGGGGAGGGGTGCTTGGCGCGATGGAAACCATGTACCAGCGAAGTAAAATTCAGGAAGAATCCTTGTATTACGAACATTTAAAACATACCGGCAAGTTGCCAATTATGGGGGTAAACACTTTCTTGTCTTCAAAAGGTTCACCAACAATAATTCCAGGTGAAGTTATCAGGGCAACAACCAGCGAAAAGGAATACCAGATTAAAATGTTAGCCAATTTACATAAAACATGGAAAGGGGAAGCCGAAAAGCAACTTAACAAACTTCAGGAAGCTGCAAGGAACAACAAAAATGTGTTTGAACAACTGATGGAAACCACCAAGTACTGCTCAATAGGTCAGATTACCAATACCTTGTTTAATGTTGGGGGAAAGTATCGAAGGAATATGTAGTTCTCAGCTTTCACTTGACAGTCCTCCTTTTGCAGCCTGCAGTGAATTGATTGCAGACTGCAAATCACCGACTGAAAACTCCGAACTACGGACTGTTAACCGGGAGAGATAAATTTTATTATTCCACCATATTTTCATAGATTTAGCCATTATTTGGGCTGTTTTTAGGAAACATTAGCATTTAACTAATCAAAATGAAACGACTTTTAGCAAATATAGGTGGCTTTTTGGCCATTTCAGGAATCATATCTACCATTCTCTACTTAATTGATTACGAAGTTTCTATCCTTGCCTGGATTGATTCAGGTGGGCCAATGCTTGCCTGGGTTATACGTATTAGCCTTATTGTTATTGGAGTTCTACTGTTTTTTTTAGTGGGCAAAAGTTCCGATGACGATACCATTGCCGAAGAAGATAATTAATCTATAGAAATTACACTAAGGTGCTATCAAGATAATTAAAAAGATTTCGGTGTAATGCTTAAGGATTAGCATGTTAGGTGGTTTTAATTTCCGTTACATGATAACCATTCCATTCGGTATTAGTCCTTTAATACTTCGTATTGAATGGTAAAAGGGATGAGTGAGTCTTTGCCTGTTCTGTAATCTTTTATTATAAAATTTGGATGGTTCAGGTAGGAATTGATAATTGAATCGAATACCGAAAGAAAATTTTTGAAGAGAATTAGTATCCGTCTAGCCACCATTATTTGATGTTTTAGAGCTGCTTGACGGATTCGGATTAAAATGAATGAGCATAAAAAAACCTGTCAGGTATGCCCAACAGGTTTGTTATGTGAGTGAATCAATTATTTAGTAACTCCTCTCGTCTCTTTCAAAATATGCCTGTGGATGTGCACATGCAGGGCACTCCTTTGGTGCTTTGTCACTTTCGTGCAAGAATCCACAATTTCTGCATTTCCAGATAATTTTACCGTCTTTTTTAAACACTTTACCTTCTTCAAGATTGCTGTAAAACGTACGGTATCTTTCTTCGTGTGCTTTTTCAACTTTTGCAATCATTCTAAATGCATTGGCTACTTGTTTAAAGCCTTCTTCTTCGGCAATTTTTGCAAAGGTCGGATACAAATCTGTCCATTCTTCGTTTTCGCCATCAGCAGCAGCTTTTAGGTTCTCTAAAGTAGTGCCAATTATACCAGCTGGGTAACTTGCAGTAATTTCGCACATGCCACCTTCTAAAAATTTAAAGAAAATCTTTGCATGTTCCTTTTCGTTTAATGCAGTTTCAGTAAAAATGGCTGATATTTGTTCCAAACCTTCTTTTTTAGCTTGTTTTGCAAAATAATCGTAACGCATACGTGCCTGCGATTCACCTGCAAAAGCTTTTAAAAGGTTTTGTTCGGTTTTTGTGCCTTTTAAACTACTCATAATAATTTAATATTTAAAGGTTTATAAAATCAATCTTGTTGTAAAAAAGTGTATCTAAATTACTGAAATATTCGTCTTGAATGAATCTAAATTAGAAACTAGAAATTAGAGATTGGCGAACTAAGTTCTAATTTCAAATAACTAATTCCCAAAATAAAACCCGATCTGATTGCTCAAACCGGGCTTGAAATATTCTTTGCAAATGATTATTTGGCAAGTGCCTCGCGAATTTTCTGATTCAATTCCTCAGCCAATTCAGGATTATCTTTGATAAGTGTTTTTACTGCTTCACGTCCCTGTCCTAACTTGGTGTCGCCATAGCTAAACCAAGATCCACTTTTCTTGATGATTTCTTTGTCTACTCCAAGGTCAATAATTTCGCCTGTTTTTGAAATGCCCTCGCCATACATCAGGTCAAACTCTGCTTTTTTGAACGGTGGTGCAACTTTATTTTTTACAATTTTTACCCTTGTGCGGTTTCCTTTCACATCTTCTCCATCTTTAATGCTTCCTATTCTGCGAACATCAATCCTAACCGAAGCATAAAATTTCAGTGCATTACCACCAGTGGTAGTTTCAGGGTTGCCAAACATAACCCCAATTTTTTCACGTAACTGGTTAATGAAAATTACGCAAGTGTTTGTTTTACTGATAGTTGAAGTGAGTTTTCTTAAGGCTTGCGACATTAGCCTTGCTTGCAGTCCCATTCTAGAATCACCCATTTCGCCTTCTATCTCGGCTTTGGGGGTTAAGGCAGCCACAGAGTCAATTACAATAATATCAATAGCCCCTGAGCGAATTAAATGATCAGCAATTTCTAAAGCTTGCTCTCCATTATCTGGTTGCGAAATAAGTAGGTTTTCAATATCAACACCTAAAGCTTCGGCATAAAACCGGTCGAAAGCATGCTCAGCGTCAATAAATGCAGCAATTCCACCCTCGGCCTGGGCCTCGGCAATTGCGTGAATAGCCAAAGTTGTTTTACCTGAAGATTCAGGACCATAAATTTCTATCACCCTGCCTTTTGGGTAACCTCCAACTCCAAGCGCTACATCTAACTCAATTGAACCACTTTTTATGGCTGGGAGATCCACAACAACATTGTCACCCATTTTCATAATGGTTCCTTTACCATAGTTTTTGTCTATCTTGTCAAGTGTTACCTGAAGTGCTTTTAGTTTCTCCTGTGCTACGCTTTTTTCTTCTTTTTCTTTGGCCATATCTTTTCTTGTTACTAATTACTGGTTGCTGGTCTGATAAAATCCATAAATTTCATCTGCCAGGCACCGATTACTGTTTACTGTCAACTCTTCTTTTTTCTTTAAAGTCCCATTTCCTTTAAAATTTGGGCAGCATGTTCTTTCGTCTTTACTTTAGTTATAATTTTTTCAATAATTCCATCTTCGGATATAACAAAAGTAGTTCGATGGACACCCATGTACGTCTTTCCATACATTTTTTTCTCGCCCCAAACACCATAGGCATTTAAAACTTCTTTTTCGGTGTCGGGCACAAGCCCAAATGGCAAATTATGTTTGGTTTTAAAATTTTCATGGCTTTTTTCAGAATCGGGGCTTACTCCAATTACTTCAAAACCTTTTGCTTTTAAATCATCATAGTTGTCTCTTAAATCGCATGACTCTGCAGTACAACCAGGTGTGTTATCCTTTGGATAAAAATATAAAATCACTTTTTTCCCTTTTATAGCTGATTTTTTTAGTCCTGCCTTTTCAATCAAAAAGTCTGGCGCTTTATCACCTTCTTTTAAATGTGTCATATCTTATTAGTTTTAAGTTTAGTAAAACGTATTTCGTTTAAGTCTAAAACCTTAACGAAATTCAGTTTTGGTTAATGCCGATGGATAAATATGTTAGGCCAATTGAATTTATGAAAATAGGACTATTACATATTTCCTATCGGTATTTAGTATACAAATATACGCACTTCAATCACTTTTATATGTCAAATAGTAATTGATTTATTAACAAAATTGCAACATTTGTATGAAATTCAAACTTTTTAAATTATAAATTGCTAAATTGCAGATTCATAGCTGTTTAATGTCCTCGAAAGTTTTAAAGATGGCATCAGCAATTTCTTCAAGTTCTTCGTATGTTACTGTTAAGGGTGGAGAAATCCTGAAACGATCATCGTTATACAAAAACCAGTCAGAAATTAACCCGTTTTCCACCGCCTTGTTAATGAAATCATCGTTTTTTTGCTTGCTTTCCAGTTCAATGGAATAATAAAGACCAATACCCCTTGTCGATTTTATATCAGGATGGTTTTTTATTTTATCAATAATGAACTGGCCTTTTTTATCCACTTCTTCTATCAAGTTCTCATTTAAAAGTACTTTCAGGTTAGCCAATGCTGCTGCTGTTGAAACCGGATGCCCGCCAAAGGTAGTAATGTGCCCAAGTGCAGGGTTGAAAGTCAGGCTATTCATAATTTCTTTTGATGAAACAAAAGCACCTATAGGCATACCACCACCCATGCCTTTTGCAATGGTAAGGATATCCGGAACCACATTGTATTTTTGAAAGGCAAACAATTTTCCTGTGCGCCCAAAACCAGTCTGGATTTCATCAAAAATGAGCATGGAACCAGTTTCATTACATTTTTCTCTTAGTTTTTGAAGAAAATCATTGGTTGGAGGAATAATCCCAGCTTCTCCCTGAACAGGCTCTACAATTACACAGGCTGTTTTGTCGGATATTTGCATTAAGTCATCCTGGTTGTTAAATTCTAAATGCCTTACATCGGGCATCAATGGCCTAAAAGCCCTTGAAAATTTCTTATCACTCATTAAACTAATCAAGGTGTGAGTGCTTCCATGATAAGCATTTTTAAAGGCAATAACCTCACCTCGTCCAGTATATCGTTTGGCTAGTTTTATGGCGCCTTCGTTGGCTTCACTACCCGAATTAACAAAATAAATGCTTTCCAGTTTATCAGGAAGTTGATCCGCTAATAATTTTGCATATTCAACCTGCGGTGCCTGAATAAATTCTCCATAAACCATTAGGTGCATGTGTTTTTCGGCCTGTTTTTTTACCGCTTCAATTATTTTAGGATGCGAGTGTCCAAGGTTGCTGACAGAAACCCCAGAAACCATATCGACATACTTTTTGCCATCTGTTCCTATTAGATAAATTCCCTCAGCCCTTTCAATTTCAAGCATCATTGGAGCAGGCGAGGTTTGACCAACATGTTGGAGGAATAATTGTCTATGTGAGATCATAAGCTTAAATTATATGAAGCGAGGCTTAAGTGGCCTGCCTTCTATCAATTTTGGTTTGTACGATTATAATAATCTTTTTCAATTATTTCTGAATTCTTGATACTTTTCCTGAGCCAATTTAATAATACTTCCGATTTTTTATTGTCACTTAATTGCCAGTCAATGTCGGTATTTTTTAGTTTATGGGTCAAATGGTGCAATATAATTGCTGCTGAAACCGAAATATTAAAACTCTCGGTGAAACCATACATGGGGATTTTCAGAAACTCATCTGCATTATCCATCACAATATCTGACACTCCTGGTTGTTCGGAGCCAAAAAACAGGGCTGCTTTGCCTCTTTCAAGGTCGAATTCTTCCAAATCAACATCATTGGTGTGAGGGGTGGTGGCAATAATTCGGTAACCTTTTTCTTTTAGGTGGTTAATTGTTGATAAAGTATTGTTTTCTTGCTCGTTGTATTTGTGTAGATTTAGCCATTTTGAGGCACCTAAAGCAACATCAGGGTTGATAGTGTACTCATTTCTGTTTTCAATAATGTGTACATCCTGTATGCCAAAACAATCACATGTGCGTAAAACTGCACTGGCATTTTGGGGTTGAAAAATGTCTTCGAGCACCACTGTCAGGTAATCAGTGCGGTTTTGAATTATTTGGTTAAATAGTTGCCATTTATGCTCGGTAACTATTTTTCTCAGGTATTCAATTAAGCCGTTCATGAAACCAAACGTTTAAAATTAATTATAATTTGTATTAAAAAACCTTTGAAAGGCTTTTCTTAGCAAGGTTGTAAAACTATAAGTGAATAGTGATTGGTGTAAATGAAAAAAGGCCATCCGGGAGGACAGCCTTTTTTTTAGAAACAAATTCTTTATTGTACAACATCAGCAAGTTCGCTACCAGCTTTAAACTTAACAACATTTTTAGCAGCAATTTTAATTTCTTTACCAGTTTGTGGGTTTCTACCAGTTCTGGCGCTTCTTTTAGAAACAGAGAAAGAACCAAATCCTACTAATGCAACACGGTCACCTTTTTTAAGTGCACCTGAAGTAGCGTCAATGAATGCATCTAATGCTCTTTTAGCATCGGCTTTAGTTAAATTAGCTCCACTTGCAATTTCGTCAATTAATTGAGCTTTGTTCATAATAATAAATTTTAAAAGTTAATGAAATATTTTAATTCGATTCCTTATGCAAATATAGACTATTTAAGGACTTTAGCAAGTTTGACATGAAAAAAAATGCATTTTTTTTAAAAAAAATGCAGAATTATTTGATTTTTTTTGAATTTCTCTAGCCTAATTATATTGTGGGTTTCAGGGCTATAGCGTAAAGTTTAAGTTTTAATAATATTTAATAACATGTTGTTAATCAGGGTGTTGGGCTTTGTTTGATTTTGTGTGAATAGATTTCTGGTTTTGTAAAAACCCCTGAAACACTTATTAACAGAGGTTGTTAATAAAATGGGGCGATTTTTATTGGTTTTTTTTCTACAAATTCGAAAGTTTTACTGAAAATGAAGTTGTTGATGACAATAAAACTTTACTTTTTTATGACAGATATAAAAAAAACTGCTTTAAACAAGCAGTTTTTTGTTGATATTAAAATAATAATTTTATTCACTGTTCATAGAAACCAGGAATTCTTCATTTGATTGAGTTTTATTCATTCTGTCCTTCAAGAATTCCATTGCTTCAACAGAATTCATATCGGATAAATAATTCCTTAAAATCCAAAGTCTGTTTAGTACTTCTTTATCCAACAGCAAGTCTTCTCTTCGTGTGCTTGAAGCATTGATGTCAACAGCAGGGTAAACACGCTTGTTGGATAGTTTTCTATCTAATTGAAGTTCCATGTTACCTGTTCCTTTGAATTCTTCAAAGATAACTTCGTCCATTTTTGAGCCTGTATCGATAAGTGCAGTTGCAATAATAGTTAATGAACCACCATTTTCAATGTTTCTTGCAGCACCAAAGAAACGCTTTGGTTTGTGTAGTGCATTGGCATCAACACCTCCCGATAAGACTTTCCCGGATGCAGGAGAAACGGTGTTGTAAGCCCTTGCTAAACGAGTAATAGAGTCAAGAAGGATGACAACGTCATGTCCGCATTCAACCATTCTGCGTGCTTTTTCCAAAACAATGTTTGCTACTTTTACGTGGCGTTCTGCTGGCTCATCAAAAGTTGATGATATTACTTCGGCATTTACGCTACGAGCCATGTCAGTTACCTCTTCAGGTCGTTCATCTATCAGCAATATAATCATGTAAGCTTCAGGGTGATTTGCGGCAATAGCATTGGCTACTTCTTTTAAAAGAACCGTTTTACCAGTTTTTGGCTGTGCAACAATTAGCCCTCTTTGCCCTTTACCAATTGGTGCAAATAAATCAATTACCCGTGATGATAAAGTATTATTACCACTACCTGTTAAGTTGAACTTTTCATCAGGGAATAACGGGGTTAAATAATCAAACGGAATTCTGTCTCTGATATAATCAGGGCTTCGTCCGTTAATCTCTTCAACCTTAATTAAAGGGAAATATTTCTCACTCTCTTTTGGTGGCCTGATTTGTCCTTTAACAATATCACCGGTTTTTAACCCAAAAAGTTTTATTTGCGATTGCGATACGTAAATATCATCAGGTGAGTTGAAGTAGTTGTAATCAGCAGATCTTAGAAAACCATATCCTTCGGGCATTACTTCAAGAACGCCTGAGTTAGAGATGATTCCATCAAAATCATAAAGCTTATCTTTTTGTTTTTTCTGATTCCGTTGGTGAAAATGTTCTTTTTTGCCATTCGAATCATTCCTTTGGATTTCTCTATGCTGTTTTCTTTCTTCAATAATCGGTTTTTCCTTCACCTCAGCTTCAACCTGTTTTTCCTTTTTCTGTGGTACTTCTTTCTTTATTATTTCTTTCTTTACTTCTTTCTTCTCAGTAGTCACAGGTTCAACTTTTTGAACAGGTTTTCTGATTCTTTCTTTTTTCTCTTTTTTCTCGGTTGGCTTCTCTGGTGCTTTGGAGGTTTTTTTGTCTTTGGAATCATTAATAGCTTGTTGATCCAGGATCTTGTAAATAAGCTCCTGTTTTTTTATTGATTCAACTTTTTTGATTCCTAAGTCACGTGCGATGGTTCTCAGATCTGAGACCAACTTCTTATTCAATTCAAGAATGTCGTACATGCGTTATAGTAAATTAAATTTGTATAAATAATTATGGAATAATACTAAAATGTTAAGTAAAATATATTTCTGTTTTGAAATGTTAGACGTGAAACGATCTAGGAAAATAAAACTTGTAGCTCGATGTGCTAACGGAAATACTTTAAAATTTGCTGCAATAATAACCATTTCAATAGAAATAGCCAAATAAAATTGACATTTTTATTAATAATTAGCACTTTTTGTGCTGTTAATCATCTCATAACCGACTAGTTTTTGGTATGCAGACCTGTAATCTTTATAATAAACCAGGATATGGTATTCATTTTCTGTTTGAAAAAAATTACCTTCATTTTCATAGGTGGCCTCTTCATTATCAAATAGTTTGTCTTTTGATTTAAAGTAATATTGGTAGTTGTAATATCCTTGCTTAAGATATAACTGGCCGACAAAACTTTCCTTTTTAAAATCGTATTCAAGTTTAGCGGTCTCCGTAAAATCCCAATCGGTAAGTGCACCATATATATAATAGTCTCCACTTTGTAATGGGATAGGGGCTTTTAACTGAAAATGCACAAAACAGTAATCGGCCATTAGGTTGCTATTGTCTGTTTTTTCCAGCTTTACTGTTCTTTTCCCGTTAATGTCGGGCTTGTAATTGTATTCCTGCTCAGTTCTGTTTTCATCATCTCTTAAATACACATGATTGATTTCAGGTTTTTTATCAACTGCAAGCAACCTGTCCGAAATAAATTTGAAGTTTTTAATGTCAAAATGCCTGAACTCGTTCCCACCAGCAAAAGCCAACTCGGCAATAGCCTGGTATTTTAGCTTGTTTTCATCAACAAATGAAGGCTTTATATTGCCAAAATCCTTAGTAAGGCCGTTGTTTTTTTGTACTTTAAGTAAAATGGTTTCCTGCGGGTTTTCAATTTCATAGTCGCAGTTAAGTTCAATGTTAATTCTTTGGTTTAGACCATTTTCTGCCTTTACATTCAACCTGTCAACCTGTGCTAATATTCCTACCAACTTTTCTATAACATAAAACCTTTTTGTAAGGATGATGTTTTCAGGGTTGCCACGCTCATATACCTTTATTATATAGTTGCCCGATTTAGTGATTTGAAAATCTTCGTTTGGAAATTCAACAGTATAATTAACATAGTTAACCAGCGTATTTTGCGAAAAAGAGTAGTTGGTGACATTAACTTCTTCAAAACCCTCAATGTATTCAATTGGTACCAACTCGCTTTGCTGCCAGTTGGCATTACAGTGAATTATAGAAAAAGAATAATCATTGATCGAGGTTCCAATTTCATCAAACTGTAGCTGAATTTTTTCTGTGGTTCCCAATTGGATAACAGGGAAAGAAAGTTCCCAGCCCTTTTTATGAATTATTACAGTTTTAATGTCTTCTTTGTATGTTTTATTCTCCCAAATTTTTTGGTTGCAGGTACTTTTATTATAAAAGGTCTGGGGTGGGAATAAAAAAACAAAAGAAGTAATTAATCGAAATAGAAGGATCATTAATTTAGGTATTTGATGATTTTTTAAGCAATTTAGTAGTTATGTTTATTGTTTAGTAAATTGATATTAACCCCTTAATATAAGTAAATATCTATATTTCAACAAGTAGCAATAAACCAGAAAGTTTAAATTAAGTCTAAATTGATTTTATTAAGGTTCAATCCGTTTTTTTTTTACTTTTGCAAAAATATTAAATAAAACTCTAAGATGTCGAACAAAATAAAGATAAAAAGAGGTTTAGATATTAAACTGATTGGGAAGGCAGAAAAAAAAGTCCAGGAAATGGAACTCTCTGCTTTTTATGGGCTAAAGCCAACCGATTTTGAAGGACTTACGCCAAAAATAATGGTAAAGGAAGGTGAAAAAGTGAAAGCTGGTTCACCTTTATTTTTTGATAAATACAGACCCGAAGTACTGTTTACCTCACCAGTAAGCGGAACTGTAACCGAAGTTGTACGAGGTGAAAGGCGAAGGGTGCTCGAAGTGGTTGTACAGCCAGATGAAGCGATTGAATATGAGCAATTTGGCAAGGCTAATCCAGCTGATATTAGTAAGGATCAAATAATTGAAAAAATCCTTCAGGCAGGGTTGTGGCCATCAATTCTTCAAAGGCCTTATGCCATTATAGCCAACAAAAATGATACACCTAAAGCAATTTTTGTTTCTGGTTTTGATTCAGCACCATTATCACCGGATTATGAGTTTATTTTAAAGGATCAATTCAATGATTTTCAGACAGGAATTGATGCTCTGGCAAAACTTACTAATGGTAAGGTGAATTTGACTTTGCATGAGGAACAAAACACCGATGTATTTAAAAATACAAGGAATGTAGACATTTATGAGTTTTCAGGACCACATCCTTCAGGAACAATTGGTGTGCAAATTAATAAAGTTGATCCTATTAATAAAGGTGATGTTGTTTGGCATGTTAATATTCAGGATGTAACAAGCATTGGAAGATTATTTAATAAAGGTGTTTACGATGCCACAAAAATAGTTGCTTTAACAGGTTCTGAAGTAAAATCGCCAAAATATTATAAAATAATTGGTGGTAGCCAGGTAATTCCACTTATTGAACAAAATATATCGGAGGTTGAGTCACGTATTATTTCCGGAAATGTACTAAGTGGCGAAAAAATAAATGCCAGCGGTTATATTGGGTTTTACGATTCGCAAATAACTGTAATTCCAGAAGGAACAAAGGCTGAGTTTTTAGGTTGGGGACTACCTGGTTTGAAAAAGTACAGCATGTCCAGAACATTTTTTTCGTGGTTAACACCTAAAAAGGAATACAACCTTGATACCAACATGCATGGTGGCGAAAGGCCTTTTGTTGTTACCGGAGAACTTGAAAAAGTATTTCCAATGGACATTTATCCAATGCAATTGTTAAAAGCAATTATTATTGAAGATATTGACCTGATGGAACAACTAGGGATTTATGAAGTAGCTGAAGAAGATTTTGCACTTTGTGAATTTGTAAATACTTCAAAAATTGAAATTCAAAAAATAGTTCGTCAGGGACTTAATTTGATGATAAAAGAATTTAGTTAAAAAATAAAGCACGATAAATAGTTGATGATGAAGGCATTAAGAAATTATCTTGATAAAATTAAACCAAACTACGAAAAAGGAGGAAAATACGAAAAGTGGCTTCCTGTTTTTGAGAGTTTTGAGACATTCTTGTATGTACTCGGCGATACTACACCAAAAAAAGGTACGCACATAAGAGATGCAATTGATCTTAAACGTGTGATGAGCATTGTTGTAATTGCACTTATCCCGGCCATGTTTTTTGGAATGTGGAATGTGGGAGTGAATTATTATGCATCAATTGGTGAACAAGCTACTTTAATGGAGTCTTTAGGATATGGCTTTACTAGAGTGCTTCCTTTAATTATTGTATCATATGTAGCCGGCTTGGGTACCGAGTTTGTTTTTGTATTTATAAAAGGTAAGGAGATTGAAGAAGGATTTCTGGTCAGCGGGCTATTAATTCCTTTAATTGTTCCGGTTGATGTTCCATTGTGGATGGTTGCCGTAGCTACAATCTTTTCAGTAATAATTGCAAAAGAGGCCTTTGGCGGAACTGGAATGAATGTATTTAATCCTGCATTAGTTACGCGGGCATTTCTATTCTTTGCTTATCCAGCCTACATGTCGGGAGATAAAATATGGGTACATGGTTTATCTGCCGGTGAAGGAATTGTTGATGGATTCTCTGGAGCAACCCCACTTGCAAATGCAGCTGCAGGCTCATTTGATAAATTTCCAACAGTATTTGACATGGCAATAGGGCATATTCCTGGTTCAATTGGTGAAACTTCGTTTATAGCCATTATGATTGGGGCCATTATTTTGCTTTATACAGGTGTTGGAAGCTGGAAAATTATGCTTTCAGTATTTCTTGGTGGATTGACTATGGGCGCAATTATGAATTTGGCCGTTGCTGGTCAATTAATTGGTTCAAGTACCGAAGCCCACACTGTAGCAATGGATTTATTGGCAAACAAATCAAATGCCTACTTAGCCCTCCCATGGTTTCAACATATTTTACTAGGCGGTTTTGCTTTTGGTGCTGTGTTTATGGCAACTGATCCGGTTACTGCCTCACAAACTGAAAAAGGTAAATGGATATATGGCTTTTTAATTGGTTTTATTGCCATACTGGTGCGGGTTTTAAATCCAGCTTTCCCAGAGGGTGTAATGATGGCCATTTTATTCATGAATGTATTTGCTCCATTGATTGACCACTATATTATTAAAGCGAATATAAAAATGCGCTTAAAAAGGGTTAAAGCATAATTTGAACTAGAAAAAGACAATAAAATGAATACAAATAGCAATTTATATACATTTATTTACGCTTCGGTCCTGGTTATAGTTGTGGCCGCAGTACTATCTTTTACTGCGCTTAAATTACAACCACTTCAGGAAGCTAACGTGAGAATTGAAAAGATGCAGGATATTCTGGCATCAGTTCATATCGAAACAACAGTGCAAAATGCTGAGGCTGATTTCAAAAAATTTATAACCAAAAGCATGGTAATAAATTCTGAAGGAAATGAAGTTGAAGGCGAAGCCTTTGGCATCAATCTGAAGCAACAGTATAAACTAGACTTAGCAGGCAGGCATCTTCCTGTTTATGAAGCAACCCTTGATGATGGCAGTAAAAAAATGATTTTCCCACTTCGTGGTACTGGTTTGTGGGGCCCAATTTGGGGATACATTTCGTTAGAAGATGATATGAGTACTATTTATGGAGCTGTTTTCGACCATGCAAAAGAAACTCCAGGGCTGGGAGCTGAAATTAATAAAGATTGGTTTCAAGAGCCATTTAAAGGCAAATCAATTTTTGATGGAGATGACTTTGTTGGAATTAATGTTCACAAAGGTGGCAAAGGAACTGCTGCTGCGCTGGGTGATACAAAACATGGTGTAGATGCAATTTCTGGTGGAACCATCACCAGTAAAGCCCTTCAGGAAATGGTTAAGAACTGTATGGGAAGCTATCAAGTATACTTAAAAGCAAATAAAAAATAAGATAAGCGATGGGAAAGAATACAAAACTTTTAACAAATCCCCTAAATATAGATAACCCGATTACAGTTCAGGTTTTGGGTATTTGTTCGGCACTTGCGGTGACCGTAAAATTAGAACCGGCAATTGTCATGGCCTTATCAGTTACTTTTGTGCTGGCATTTGCTAATGTAATTATTTCATTACTCCGTAATACTATTCCTTCCAGGATTCGTATTATTGTTCAACTTGTTGTAATTGCATCGCTTGTAATTATTGTTGACCAGGTTTTAAAAGCTTATGTTTATGATGTCAGTAAGCAATTATCGGTATTTGTAGGGTTGATCATTACAAACTGCATTGTAATGGGGCGTCTTGAGGCATTTGCCATGGCCAATAAGCCTTGGGCTTCATTTCTTGATGGAATTGGAAAT
>JBNKJW010000063.1:0-24218 GCA_050291445.1 Bacteroidales bacterium
TACTTGAAGATAAAGTTAATGCAAGGAAAAATTACTATTTTTTTAAAAACCTTTGCACTTTTTTACAACTTCTCTTATGTTAATGTTTAATTTTAATAGGCTTAGGCGTTTTTCAGTGAGCCCTATTTATACAGAACCGCTGTTAGTAATTTGTTTGCTTCACAAGTTTGCAAACCAAAACTGTCAGTCGATTGGCGCATATACAAAGCCATTTTAATACCAATTGCACTTATATTTTAGTCCAATGACAAAATATGAATAGCAATTGTAAATGCCGATACTACTTAAAAATAGTCAAATGAGGCTTTGTCGAAATTGGACTATATTGAACTTTTCTCACGCAGCGTGAGCAAGTAAAGTCAAATCGGTATAAAATTTCAATTTACAATATTTCAAACTGGCTTAGTATAAATATTCCATCGTCTGGTAGCATCTACCACCTATATTCTATATTTTTGTAGTCCAACAATTAATAATTGAATGATAAAAGCAGTAATTTTTGATATGGACGGGGTTATTATTAATTCTGAGCCATTTTGGCGCGAGGCAGAGATGGAGATTTTTAATGGTATTGGAGTGAAGATGACCGAAGAAATGTGCATACAGATGAAAGGAACCAAAATTGATGAGGTGGTAAAACATTGGTATTCAGTATACAAATGGAATAAACCTTCAGTTCCTGAAGTGGAAGAAATGGTGGTTAGCAAATTGATTTCCTTAATCAACGAAAAAGGGCAGCCAATGCCTGGTTTGCTGGGTTTGCTTGAATATTTGAAAAGTTCGGGATATAAAATTGGCCTTGCAACCTCCTCAACATTTAGAATCATGAATGCAACGCTAGATAAACTAAACCTGCATGAGCATTTTGATATTAAACACTCTGCCGAAGCTGAAAAGAATGGCAAGCCTTCGCCAGATGTGTACTTAGGAGCTGCTGCATTATTAGGTGTTAAGCCTGAGAATTGTCTGGCAATTGAAGATTCATATACCGGTTTGCAGGCTGCCAAAGCTGCTGGTATGTACACAGTGGCCTTGCCAGAAGCTCCTGAATATGAGCTTGATAAATATGATTTGGCAGATGTTAAAATAAAAACATTGCAAGATGTAATTTATTTAGATGTGCTAGATGACACTAGCGTTGAATAAAGCCCAGTCAGTCGCAAAACCTTTGATTAATAGTGCTGCTGCATGGTGGCTTAGAAAGCCTGTTTTATTCACTTATTTCAGCTCTTTTTGCTTCCAAAGTTTCGGTTATTTCTTTTACTTTTTCATCACTTAACTGATAAAAGAAAATAAAAACACCTGATAGAAGTGCAGCTATGCCCGGAATAAAACTGATCATCACCTTTAGCCCGTTAATCGTTTCAGGTGTTTGATCAAGATTTGCTTTGAATCCGTAAAAAGCTAATAGCCACATGGTTATTGAACCGCCAAGCGTCCAACCTAGTTTTTGCGTCATGCTCGAAGCAGAAAACACCAAGCCTGTTGCCCGGCGTCCAGTTTTTAATTCTGAGTAATCCGCCGTATCTGCATACATAGACCAAAGCAGGGGGAAAACTATTCCTGCGCAGAAACTTACCAATGCTTGCAATACAAATAATAAGACAACCAATTCTCTATCGCAGATAAAAAACAGGCTACTTAAAACGGCAGATAGCAGCATGGCAAATAAAAATGTTTTTCGTTTTCCTATTTTGGCTGATATAGGCTTTGCTAACATTACACCAAACATGTTAAATGCTTGTCCCAAAAACAGGTAAGCGGTGCTAAAAGTAAAAGTCATTTTGGAAATGGCAACTGCTACATCATCAACAATAAAGTATTTGAAATAATAAACCACAACACCGTCTCGTACCGAGTTGAAAATCAATG
Source organism: Bacteroidales bacterium (assembly GCA_050291445.1). Lineage (GTDB taxonomy): Bacteria > Bacteroidota > Bacteroidia > Bacteroidales > NBLH01 > NBLH01. The sequence continues at coordinate 1,873 of JBNKJW010000063.1, forward strand.
TCATAACACCTGCTCCTAATAAAATGAACCAGGGTGCGTTTTTAAGCAAGTTTTTGATGTCTTCTTTGAGGTTATTACCTTGTTCTTTAGGTACTTTTATTCGTTCTCGGGTCCATGAAAATGTGAAAAAGAAAAATAAAATGGCTAATCCGCCAACCACAATCATTGTTAACTGATAAGAGGTTGTTTCAGCAAAGCTCTTTTTAAAAAGATCAAGCAATGGTTGAAAAATTGCCACCACCAGTAAACTGCCACCAAAGGCAAAAACCATACGATAAGAAGCCAGGGCAGTCCTGTCATTTGAGTTACCTGACATTACCCCAAGTAAACTGGCATAAGGTACATTAATTGCCGTATAGGCCATCATCATTAATGTGTAGGTGATGTAAGCATAAATAAGTTTGCCAGTGTCTCCAAAATCAGGTGTTGTAAACAGCACTACTCCAATAATACCAAAAGGAACGGCACCCCATAAAAGGTAAGGTCTGAATTTTCCATATTTTGTGTTGGTTCGGTCACAAATAACCCCCATGAAAGGATCGTTAGCAGTATCCCAAATTCTGGTAACTAAAAACATGGTTCCTACAGCTGCTGCTGAGATACCAAAAACATCGGTGTAAAATATTGCCAGATACAAGGTGAATATTTTCCAAAACATGGAGGAGGCTGCATCACCAAAACCGTAACCTATCTTTTCTTTTAATTTTACTTTTTCAGTCATTTTAATCTTTGTGGTAACAACCTATCATCTATGTTGATGAGTAGCAGGATTTCCAGGCTGCTAATTTTGTGTTTTATTTGTATGAATCAACCAACGTGATAATCTTCAGTTGGTTATCTAAATCAAGTGCAAGGTTTTCTGTTTTATAACTTATGGAAACTAGTTTGCCTGGCAATAAATCAAAATAATTATTGCTGAAGAAACCTTCATTTCCATCCACAGATAAATAGACATTTTTTGCCAGTTTATCAGCACTTAATTCGATGGTGTAACCTGCTTCATTTTTAGTTACTTTATACTCTATCTGGACTTTTGGTAAGGATAGATTTTTAATCTCATCAAAGTATAATTCATTTGTGGCTATATTTTTTTCGCCATCTAAAACAGTTGCGACTAAAACATAGTTTTTATTTTTCATTTTAGCATCCAATAACTTTTTTGGAAGGGTTGCGTAGATTTTGCTCGTGTTTGCAACTACTTCAATATCAGTAGTTTGCTCAAAATTTATGTTTCCCTCAAAATCTATTAGTTCAAGTTTTAGGCTAGCCTTTTGGTTTTCTAAATTATCTGAAATAATGTATATTGAAACGGAATCTTCTCTTAGCACCGGATTCACCAAAATATTTTCAAAGGCTTTTTTTACAAAGTATTGGAGGGCTTTCCAGTTACCGTAATAATCCATGCTCGACCATGATGCCACCGGCCAGCAATCGTTTAATTGCCAGTAAAGTGTACCCATGTTGTAAGGCATATCTCTTCTGTGGGCTTCAATAGCCATTCTTATGCCTTCGGCCTGCAACACCTGTCCAACGTACAAAAAGTGTTCAAAATCTTTTGGCTCTTTGTAATACCAGCTCATGTACTCTTTTATTCTTAGGTTGCCAATACCGCTTCGCTGGTGGGCTGCCATTACTTCGGATTCAATGTCAAAATCTTCAGGCAGGGCATATTTTTTCACAGTGTTAAATTCAGGGAAAGACTGAAACCCGTATTCGCTCATAAATCTTGCCCGGGTGGTTTCGAACTCGCTAAATCGGTGTTTGCCATGCCATACACCCCAGTAATGCATATCGCCAGATGTGTTGTTGTAGCTAGCATGCTCTTTTGGCCCTGCCATTGGTGATGAAGGCCAGTAAGATCTCCCGGGGTCATTTGCTTTAACAACTTCGGGTAAAATCTGGTGGAAAATTTTTTCGTAATTATTCCATATTTCTTTGTGCTGATCTTCGTTGTAGCGTTGTTTCCAGCCCCAGCCACCATCAGCGTATTCTGACCAGGCAGCATCTATCTCGTTGTTACCGCACCAAAGTGCAATAGAAGGATGGTTTCTTAAACGAACCACATTGTCGACAGCTTCTTGTTTAATGTTTTCAAGGAATTCCTCTTTTCCAGGGTACATGCTGCATGCAAACATAAAGTCTTGCCACACAAGGATGCCATATTTATCGCAGAACTCATAAAATGCGTCGTCTTCGTAAATTCCTCCACCCCAAACTCTTATCATGTTCATGTTGGCATCAGCAGCGGCTTTAATTTCTCTTTCATATATTTCAGGTGTAACCCGATTCAGGAAAAGGTCATTTGGGATGTGGTTGGCACCTTTCATAAAAACCGGAACCCCATTTACTTCAAAGTAAAATGACTTACCAAATTCATCAGGTTTCTGCACTAATTTAATGGTGCGTAAACCAATGGTTGTTTCCTTTTTTTCAATTGCCTGACCATCAACTAAAATGCTTGTTTCAATGTGATAAAGGTGTTGCTCACCTAATCCATTTGTCCACCAAAGTTTTGGATTGTCAATGGAGTAGTCTACTGTTAGTTTGTTCTCACCTTCTGCTAAGGTAAATGTTTCAGAATTAAGTAGTTGATCCTGGTTTTTTATCTGAATGGTAATGTCTTGTGTTCCACTACTTTTAACAACAACATTTTCAGTAAGCTTTGCTTCTTTTTCATTTAATTCGTTTTGCACAATCTGAAGATGTTCAACTTTTGCTTGATTCCATGCTTTTAGGATGATTGGTCGCCAAATGCCTGAAGTGACAAACCTTGGCCCCCAGTCCCAGCCGTAGTGGTAAGGTGCCTTGCGTGTGAAAATACTAACCTTTTTATCACCAAGCTCTCCATTTTCAGATTGATCATTGGATGCAGGCAAAGGATATCCGTTAGCTTCCAGCTCTTTAAGGCCAATAGTAATAGGTGAATGGAAATATACTTTTAAATTGTTTTTACCTTGTTTAAGAAAGGGTTTACAATCCACTTCCCATTCACGAAACATGTTATCTGCCTTAAGTATTAGTGAATCATTTAAATAAACATCAGCATAAGTGTCTAGTCCTTTAAACAATAGTTCAGTGGATTTGTAGGCAAGGACTTCTTCACTAACTTCAAATTCTGAAGTATACGACCAGTCTTCTTTATCTATCCATTGCAGGTCTTTTTCATTGGTGCGATAATACGGATCTTCAATTGCTTTGTTGTTAAGCAGATCGGTGTGAACACATCCCGGTACTGTAGCATTGTACTCTGTGCCAGTTTTTGCCTGTATAAGTATCCAGTTTTTGTTTAATTCAATCTCCATGTTTGTTTTGGGCTTCCTGCTGTTGCAGGCAACCAGGCTCAGTAACAAAGTAAGGTAAATTATTGTATTTTTCACAAGTTTATCTTTTAGTATTTTAAATCTTACAATATCAGACGAATAATGAGACTATTGAATAATCATTTTCCGAGTGGCAACAAATTCACCAGCCTCAATTTTATATACATAGGTGCCATTTGGTAGCTTCTTATTGTTAAATTCAATTGTATGTCTTCCGGTAGAAAACCTTTTTCCAGCAAGTTCTAGAACTTCTGTACCTTGCAAATCAAAAACTTTTAAGGACACATAGGCTGAATCTGGAATAGTAAAAGAAATACTCGTTTTATCAGAAAAAGGGTTCGGGTAATTAGCCTCTAAAGCAAATCCTTTGGGGGTATTCACTTCATCAATACTTGTAGAAATTTCATATCCCTGCAATGAAAGCATTTTTTCTGCGTAGCGCCTTCCAAGTATTCGGTAGCCTTCGGAGTTAAAATGAGCATTGTCTTTTCCCATGCACCCGCTTGATGAAATAACGTGGGCGGTTGGAATGGTGTCATGAAGTCGGTTAATTATGGTGTTCATTCCTGAGCAACAATTTGTGCCTTCGGATAAAACTTCTCCGGCTAAAATTGGAACCTCTTCAGCAGTTAGTGAAAGATCGGTCAACATATCGTTATAGATCTTTTTTACATAAGATGGCCAGTTGCTGTCTCCTGTGTTGGTTTCGCCCTGGTGTAAAAGTATCCCTTTAATCACTCCATCTGCTTGAGCTTGTTGCGCAAGATTAATGAGATGCTCATATGGGTTGCCTCCATAGGCAGCAACTTTGTCAAGAAACCAAGCCTCATTGTAAGTGTCATCATAATTAAGGTAGAGGTCTTTATCAAATAACCGGATATCACAACCGCCAATTGCTACATTAATAACACCCACTTTAATGTTGTCAGGAAGGCTGGTAATCATTGTTTTTCCAAAATAATCAGCTGGCGAAAGGCCTGAATAACATTGACACAATGGTGGGGTAGCTGTGCGCCATGTACCTTTGGTTTGTCCAAGATTTGAACAATCTAGCGATTGCAAAACCTGAAAACGGCTATCAACTGTTTTATCCTGTGTTTCAATAGTTCCTTGTCCCTCCATGTTCGACTGCCCAAAACATAGGTAAATATGAAAATTGGGGTCTTGTGAGAAAATTGTTGTAGTCATTAAAAATGCTCCTATGAGTAGTAAACTTCGTATATTCATTTTTGCGTTTATTGATGAAAATAATTATTTACTTAACTTTATCATTAAAATATCATGTGCTCCAATGGTTGCTTTTAAGCTACTTTTTGTTGTTCCTAAATCCTTTTTGTTAAACAAGTCCCTTATTTTGTAGCTGTCATGTTTTGTATCCAGTTTCCGCTGATTAATGTCGTCACCAATTTCGTGATTATCCCAATCAAATAGAAAATTAATAGCTTCTTCTTTCATATTTACGAAAGTTATTGCCCATTCATCATTAGCCAGGGGCTTTATCCAGATTTCCATATTATTGGCATTTGAAAATCGAAAGCCTTGTATGCCTAACTCATCCTGATTAACTGCAATAACCTCTTGGCTTGTCAGTGTTTTAATGGTTTCTTTTGAGACACTTCTAAGGTCGTTCCCCATAATTAGCGGTGAGGCCAACATGCACCACATCGCAAAATGACTTCTGTTTTCCGCATCAGTCATCCCATTGCCAACTTCCATCATGTCAAAATCGTTCCAATGTCCTGGTCCTGAATATTTTCTGATGTTTTTTCGCATATTGATGATTTTCCAAACACCCCATGATGACCAGCTTCCATGTCCTACCTCACAGTCCCAGCAATTGATAATATCGCCAGAAACTCTCCATAAGTGTCCTACATCTTTTGCCCATTTCCATGGAGCATTGTCACCCCATTCACAAATACTAAATACGACAGGTCTTCCGGCAGCTTTAAGTGCATCACGCATAGTTGAGTACGCCTCTTCAGCATTAATTTTTCCGGTGTTACACCAATCATACTTTAAATAATCAACATCCCACATGGCATAGGTTCTGGCATCCTGATATTCATGACCTCGGCTTCCTGGATATCCGCCACAAGTTTTTGAACCTGCACAGTTGTATATTCCAAACTTTAACCCTTTACCATGAATATAATCGGCAAGTGCTTTCATTCCCGAAGGAAATTTCTTTGGATCAGCAACCAGGTTGCCTTCTTCATCGCGCTCACTTGCACTCCAACCATCGTCAAGCACAATGTATTCATAACCAGCATCTTTCAATCCGAGTTTTACAAAGGCATCAGCAATATCTTTAACCAATTGTTCATTGATGTCTGTTGCAAAGGTGTTCCAGCTGTTCCATCCCATTGGTGGAGTTTGTGCCAGATTTTCAAATTTTTGTGCTGACAAAGCACTTGTGAGAAGTAAAGTGATTGCTATTAATCCGATCTTGTTCATTTTTTAATGTTTTACAGGTTATTATATCGTTCAATTATTTCCAGGCAGGCACGGCCATTATGGTAGGGGCATTTCCAAGGGCCTACTTTGTTTTCTTCAAAATAAGGTACACCCTCTCTGTTTACCCTGGAATACCATTCACCGCCATCTTTATCAATTATTTTATCTTTTGTGAAGTTCCAGATATCACGGGCAATTAACAGGTAGCTATTGTTATTTGTCAGCTGCCAGGCATTTATAAAACCAACAATCCCCTCAGCCTGTGGCCACCAATGTTTATCATAATCAATAATCTTCCCTTCTTTACTCTCGTTAACAACAGCTCCATCTCTATCAATCCCCCTTTTTGCAACCTGGTTCACCATCTTTAAAGCGATATTTTTGACTTTTGTAAGTAACTCAGTGTCACCCAGAACTTCTGCTGCCTCGATTAATAACCAGCTGCCTTCAATATCATGTCCAAATGAGGTCTCTTCCGACTTTAGGCTCCATTTTTCATCAAAAAATAAGTCAAAACTGTTGGTATGATGATTAATGATTCTTTCGGTAAAGATTTTAACCAGATTTTTTAGTGATTTCTGGAGCTTTTTATCTTTCCAAACTCCGTATAGGTTGGTATAAGCCTCAAGTATGTGCAAATGTGTATTCATAGTCTTCTTCTCATTGGCATCTTTTTCACTTAGTCGTAAATCTTCCAATAATTTCCAGTCCTCTGAATAAGCTTCAAAATATCCGGGTTCTTTTTCATCAAAACTATGGTGCTCAATTAGTTCAAACAGCCAGATGGCATAATCAAGTGCCTCACTGTCTTCAGTGATCTTGTAATACTCAGTTAAAGCGTAAATGGCAAAGGCCTGGGCATAAATTTGCTTCTTTTTGTTAACAGGATTCCCTTTATAGTCAAGCATCCAGTAAACTCCTGAAAAATCTTTATCCCAAAAATGATTGATAATATAATCCTTTGCCCTGTTTGCTATTTCAAGGTGGTCACTATTACCCAGTAATCTATAAGCTGATGAAAATGTCCATAAAATACGTGTATTTAAGATAACTCCTTTGTCATAAGTTGGAATAAGTTGATTTCTCCCATCAATTCTTCCATAAAACCCACCATTTTCATTATCAACAGTTTTATTTGACCAGTAATTAAGAATATTGTTTAACTCTAAGGCCATTTCACCTTTTAGCTGTTTCAGTATTTCTTCAGACTCCAACATACCTTTAACTTCCTTACTTGTATATATTTATTAATTTATTCGACTTAAAGTTCTATTTCTTGTATGCACTTACAATTCCATCAGCAATTTCAGGAAATATCCATTGGAAATTGGACCTGTTAATTATTGCAAAATCATTGCTGTTGCCATTATCCCACCAAACAGGACAGATGCCTCTTTGAATGCACCCTTCTGCATAATATTTGGCATGACGGATTCTGTCTTCCAAATTATCATGATTTAGGTTCCCCCACTCTCCCAATATTACAGGAATGCCCTTATCAATAAAAGCTGAGACCAATTTATCAAACTCTGCATCCAAAGCGTTTTTATCAGCATCTGTTCCCCAGTTCTTCCCGTTTTCGCCTAAACACAATTCGTAAGGATAATAATTATGAATAGATACAATTAGATTTTCAGAAGTTGGTATTTTTAAATCATCAATTGCAACTTGAGAGGCTGAAGCGGCATATGTTGAAACCATTATGTATCTGTCAGCATTATTGCTTCCTGTGCTACGGATAGCATCCACAGCCACCTGATGATATTGATTAATACAATCCCGTCCTTCTGGTGTGCCACCGCTCCATTCTTCAGGAGAGCCTATTAAACGTGTTTCGTTCAATGCTTCAAACACAAGGTGATTATCGTATTCCTTAAACCTTTCTGCTATCTGCGACCATACTTTGCCGAGTTGATTCTTCACCCTATCAACTTCCGCATAGGTTGGTGTAAGCCATTCTTCATCGTGATGAATATTAATAATCACATACATATCATTATCCAGCCCATAATTAACGACTTCCTCAACTCTGTCTAACCAGCTTTTTTCAATGGTATAATCAGGAGCAGCCCCCATATGATACTGCCAGGTTACAGGTACTCTCAGCGTCTTAAACCCTTTTGCTTTAACAGCATCAATTAACGCTTTGCTTGCTTTTGGATTCCCCCAGGCCGTTTCATCTTCGCTTTTTGTATCCAAAGTGTTACCCAGGTTCCATCCTACTCCCATATTTTTCACAAACTGAAAGGATTCGTTAGTTAAAGGTGCTTTTTCGGTTTTAAACACAATTTGAATCGCTTCTGCTTGGGGCACTCCGTAAGAATTGATAACAGCTCCTTTCGGAATGTTAATTTGATAAGCTGTATTGTAGCTCAAATCAGTTTCAAAAACCAGCCGGGTAGATGAAACTTCTACTACAGCAGGAATATTATTAATCATAATACCATGATTTGAAGCAAGAGATATCACTTCATTAAAGACGATCTCAACTTTTGTAGAAAGTGAAACATCAATCGCATTATTTTCCGGAATACTTGAACTAAATTCAGGGGCAGGATTTTCCTCCACCACATCTTTTGTACATGCTACACTACTAATTAACTGTATGAAAACAATTAATAGCCAAACATATTTTCTTCTCATTTTTTTATTTTTTTTATTATTAATTTGAACTCAAGGTAAAACACATATATGCCAACTTTCTACTATTAATGATACATATCTGGTAAATCATTTTCAAACAAAGTTACCGGACTATTATAAAATTCAATAAAATCATTAATTGCTTCTTGCGAATTTGGCCTGTTCATCCCCTTATAAGGAATGTAAAACTGACCAGTTAAATCATGTTCCCAGTCCCCATTGTACCAACTCATGATCCATGCAATTCTTTTTGCCTTTTTGTTGCTGATAATTGGTTCCAATACATGTTTGGTCCAGTAATTTGGATATTCATCTGCATACCTGAATTTTCCATTGTCTTTTCTGCAACCAGTTTCAGTTAGTGCCGCTACTTTGCCTTTTGAAAAGGCAGAGTCGGTGAGTTGTTGAAGTGTTTCAATATACTTTTTTGTTGGGTTCCAGGGCACAATATTGAGTTCGTAAGAATCCAGGCCCAGAATGTCTACGTAATTGTCTCCAGGGTAAAATTCGAATGCCGCATCAACATTCACAGACCAGGCGTAGAGTAGATTGTTAACGCCATTTTCTCTCAGATAATCTACTGTTAACCTAAAAAGATTGATGTATTCTTTTGGGGTACAATTGTCTGTTCCCCACCAAAACCAATTGCCGTTCATTTCGTGTAAAGGTCTAAAAATGAGCGGGAAGCTAAGTTTTTTTAAGACTGGTATAACTTCTTCGTCAATTTGATTTAAATACCAGTCTAATGCCCGGTTGGTATTTCTGTCATTAGAAGCAACAATGTTTTTAAGCAAATCTTTGTCACTGGTAAATATACCATTTTCTTTTGCATAAAACTCGTTGCTGTGCCAACCTCTAATGTGCCAGCAATAACCGCAAACAGCCCCTCTTTCGTAGGCTTTTTTCATGGCCTCTAAATCGTATTTTTTAAATAGGGTGTCTTCTTTGTACCACATAAAATCACTCTCGTGAAAAGCTGGGTGCGAACCAGTGATGTCTTTGCTGTCAGATTGATCTATTTCGCTGTTCTTAGGGCCGTTTAAATACCGAATAGTTGTAGGGTTAGCCATTCCAAACATGGTTTTACCTGTTTCCGATAGTTTTATTAGGTTTTTATAAAGTGCCTGGGTCAATGTGTCCTGGTATTTGACATTTTTATATTTGGTATTGTCAAAAGTACCTTTTGTATTCGTTTTATTCGAACTATTATTACATGTAAATGTAGTTACAATTATAATAAACAGAATGGGATATGTTTTTTGCAACATTATTGTACTTTTTTCATTTATTATTGACATGTAGCCTATTTATTTCAAGTCAGGCATTAAGTCCCTGGTAATTACATAGTCATAACCAAAGAAAGTGTTCCACCATGCTACACCATTGTGGTTGTCACTTCTTGTGAAATCTCCATTCCAGGGCATAAACCACGACCAGGTATCACCATATTCCATCATTGATGCAGGGTCAGGAACCGAGCCACATTCTGATAAAGTGATTATCTTTCTAGCCTCAAAGATTTCTTTAACTTTATCAAATTCAATGTGTTGTGAGTCATGCTGGTTTTCGCCTGGGTAAATATCCATACTTACAATATCTACATAATCATGTCCAGGGTACCAGTCTAAAGCATCACTGCTTGTGTTGGTAGTCCAGACCCAAATGAGGTTATTTAATCCATGGTAGTTGACCATTCTGTCATACATTAATTGCCACAGTGCTTTGCAGGGCGCAGCACCTTTGGCACCCCACCAAAACCAGCCACCTGCAGCCTCGTGCAAGGGTCTCCATAAAACAGGAATATTTGCCTCTTTGAATTGACGCAGGTACCCTGCAATAGTATCTATATCAACTATCATTGCCTTATATTCATCGGAATTTAGGTCGTTTATTTTAGTAATGTCAAAAGTGGTTTCGTCTGTATAAAATGAACCACTTTTTGTTAATGGGTCGCGCCAATGCCATGATATGGTAACCAAACCATTATTACCCCACCAATCTTTACTTAAAGTTAAAGGAGCTTCATATTCAACCCAATTTTGATCCAGCCATGTGTGATCAATGAAATCAAAACCCGTCAGGGCAGGCCATTTACCGGTTTGGTCGTGTACCCAGGTGGCTTCATTGATATTGGTACTGTGAGCAGCCATAGTACCTGAAATTATATTTTGTTGAAAGTTTTCTTTTAGAAAGTTGTAGACGTTTGTTGCTTGTGATGATGGGTTTGGAGTTATCAGACTGGCATCAATGTTAAATGATGGTTTTGCTTTAGTGGTGAAAGAAAAGTTTAAGGCAGCGGCATAATTTCCGGCTTCATCTTTTATTGAATTTTCGGAAATGCTAACCTTATAAGTGACCTGAAAAGTTAATCCAACCTCAATATTAAGCTTGCTGCCGGATACTTTCGCCCTACATTTATTGCCATTAAGAGTTATATTTTTACTATTAGCAAGAAGTATATTTTTATTATATTCAATTTCTATGATGGTTGTAACGGGAACATTGGTCGCATCATCAGCAGGTGTAGTAGCTAAAACCTGAGGCAGGATTACTTCTTCATCAGAAGTTCCTTTTTTACAGGAAAAAAATATTAAAAGTAATAAAATGAGGATGTTATAATGTTTTGTCATGTTTTGTATAACTGAATTAAAGAAAACATTTTATTAACCTGATTGAGTATTCATTACTAGATGCAAATATGCTCTGCTTTTAAGTGTGGTATGATAAAACATGTAACTCTTAATATTAAACATGTTGCAAGGCTATAAACGAAGTCACAAAAAATATAGCAAATGTATCATTTATCAGGTTATGTGTGTTTCGAATGGTTTTTGAATTATTCATTATTAATACCGAATGGTTATCATGTAACAGAAAACAACTTTTCTGTTACATGATAATTCTTCGGCATTATACCAAACCTTTTTTTATTATCTTGATAGCGGTTCAGTATAAGTTGTTTCAAGCAGGACTGTTCTTTTGCAGTTATATCTAAAAAAATTAATAGCAAATATTCTGATCGGATTATTTTCATAATTAACGAAAAGATGATTCTCCGGATCATAAATGTTTTGTTTCTCAATTAACCATAATTTAAGGTTAAAACAGGGAACCTATGATTTTTTGAGTATTTATTAATTTATGTAGATTTGAGTAATATCAAGTAGCCTGAAAAAGCTCTGATTGTCTAATTCAGGCTACACAAAAGATTATTACATTTAAAACTTACTTGGTGTCAATTCTTATGTTATCAACACAAATATAGGTGTCTTCAGATGCAGACGCAGCCCCAGCTGTGAGAAAATACATACGATAACCACCATAAACAGATACACCGGTTAAGTCCAGGTTTGACAACGGCATAGATACCGTTCTCCAGCCTCCTGATTGATAAGATCCACCAGCGTCATAAGGTATCCAGTCAGCAGTGACTGCAGCATCATTAACACTAAACGTTAATGAACCAACCGACCAGGGATTTATTACATTTATCTCAAATTTTACCACATAATTCCCCGGATTATTTGTTATATCAGCATCCCAGGCTCCAATATCGCCGCATGTGCAGACCATATTGTTCTGGTCCCAATCGAGTGGTCCAATAGTACCTTCAATCAGCCAGTAATTTCCTGATATTCCGTTGTCGGCAGTGAAATGGCTTCCAGGTGCTCCCCAGCATGTTGGTGCATAGCCAGCAGCATCAAAATCCCATATCATTAAAGTACTGGTTTTGTATTTTGAGGTGGCAACAGCAGATTCTCTGCCAAACTCATTCAGTACCTTAATTGAAAGTGAGTTGCCTGTGATACCTGATGGCATGGTGAATGTTAGAACAGAATTGTCATCGTTATATCCAAATCCGCTATTTATTTCAATTCCATTGATAGTAAGAGTTTTAATTAGTGCCAGGTTCCTTCCATTTACCTGCATTGTTTTTCCCTCATCAACCCATTCACAAGGAATTTCGGTAATAGCTGGTTTTGCTGCTTCTTCAAGATCAAAATCATAGACATCAGCACCGTGAGGACATACAACTTTAACTTTTAATATTCCGGCAGGAAGTCCTGACGGAGCTACAAACGAAATAGTCGAAAAGTCTGGACTAACAGTATAATCATTAATTATTACCCCTCCGATAGATACTTCTCTTGGTTTGGCCAAATACAACCCATTTATTGAAACTAAATTCTTGCTTACAGTATAAGCAACCTCATTAATTTGTGGAAGAGGAACATCCACTGTGAAGTCAAAATCATATTTGGCCTTACTTTTGGTAATTAAACTTATCTTATTTGTAACTTCATCCGGATATTCATTCGGAATTTGAACTAGGATTCTTGAAGATGTTACATAATTCGGATTTACGTAGGTTTCCAAATCATTAAATAATACATCCTGAACATCATCAAATCCACTTCCTTTAATAGTAACATATCTATTCATCAGGAATATGTTTGTGTCAGCCTTTGAAAGAGTTATTTCCGAGACTGATGGAACCTTTTCGGCTTCATCTTTTGTACATGAATACATAACCAGCATTGAAAAAAATGCAATGGCTATTCCAACTATATTTGTTTTTTTTAATATTTTCATAATTACTTTTTTATTTTAATTTATTAAATAATAATTAAAATTCAATAGTACTCCAATCCATGTCAATTGGCTCAACATCTGGGCCTAAGTTTGGATTAACCAAAACCTCTGATATTGGATATGGCAATATGAAAGCGTCAGAGTTTGCCGGGGCATAATGTTTAGATTCAATTGTTGGAGGAGTATCACTATGGGCATCCCCACCAGAATAAGCACCTCGTTCCTGCTCCATTAGCATTTGCTTTGCTTTAGCAGGATTGTAATACGACAGGCGAACATAATCAAACCAGTTATCTCCCTCAAAAGCAAGCTCACGCCTTCTTTCATCGTATATACTATCAAGCGATATTTCTGTCATTTCATGTACAAGAGCCCTTTTTCTTACTGCATTAAAAGCATCTAAGGCTTCTTGATTAGTTGTCGTTTCATTATTACCAAGAATTGCCTCTGCTAAAACAAGATAGATGTCAGACACTCTCAAAAGGTGTGTGGCCAGGTTTGTTTTCATAAATTCCTGCGAAACACCTGCCTCCGCCTGATGGTCGGCATTATTACCCACAACATGTTTTCTTACAATAGCCCCACAACTATTTTGAATTTGGGTAGCTTTATTTGAACCATCCCAATGTACAGCATAACCACCTACATCTCTGTGGATTTCAGGATAAAAATCGCCATCAAGCATAATCGTTGCCTTTCGCCGAGTATCTATTTCAATATCAAAATTTTCGTCAGCCATCTGAGTAGCTATTCTGTCATTATCAGCCGTAGGATTTACAGGTCCTGGGTATATTGCAGATTCACCGAAAAGAGAAACTAAATCAATGGTTGGCCCAGTCCAGGCACCCCAACCGTCCCCTGAACCAGTAACATCAAAGGCAGCTAAGTCGGCCTGCATTGCATTTTGTGATCCCCACTGGGCGGAAATTACCCAGTGCAATGAAATTAGATTTTCAGGATTGTAATTACCTTTTGAAATAGTAAATAAATCAGCATAATTAGGATCCAGAGCAGGTCCCTCATTAACAACTATGCGTGCATACTTAGCAGCCGAATCAAGATCTGACTGATTTCTTGAACCATTTCCATCAACTCCTGAACGATAAAGGTATACCTTGGCTAATAAACCGTAAGCGCTCCATCTATTTGCGCGACCAGCTCCACTTTCAGATGGATCAGGTAATAATTCAGCTGCTTTTTTCAGGCTACGGATAATATACTCGTATACATCATACATCTTAATTTTTTTCAGTACAGTAACATTATCTACCCCTGAGCTAATCAATGCCTGGGAATCATGTATAATGGGAATATCGCCAAAACATCTAACAAGGTAAAAATTAGCCATTGATTTCATTACCAACGCCTCTCCTAAAAATTTATTTTTGATTTTTTCATCAACTGTTTCAGGTGTATAACGTTCAATGTTGCCTTTAATAACATTTGCATAAGATACAGCCATAAATAATGAAGCATAAGCGGCACTTAAACCATCAAATGAAGGATCAAGCGAAAAAGTGTAAAACTTATTTTGTATACCTCTGTTATAATTTCCAGCCATTACATCACCAATATCAATAAATGAACGGTAATAGTCAAACCAAACACCTCCATAAAGTGGATTTACTCCTACTTCAAGTTCTTCAGGCGTCTGATAAAATTCGCTGGCAATATAAGTTGCTTCCGGAACCCTTTCCAGGAAATCTTTTTTACATCCGTTGAAAGTAATGAATAACATTACAATAAACAATGCTTTTATATAATTACTTTTTTTCATTTCTTCAATATTTTATATTAGAATTGTAAGTTTAGCCCGAAAGTAAAAATACGAGGGGAAGGGTAACGGTTGTTGTCAACACCATATACATTTCTTACCCATGCATCCTGCCCTACTTCGGGGTCATAACCAGAATAATTAGTCCAGGTATAAATGTTCTGAATACTTGTATAAACTTTTACCCCAGCCAATTTAGCACGTTTAACTATGCTTTGTGGTAAGTTATATGACAAAGTAATGTTTTGAAGCTTTATAAAAGAACCATCCTCAATATACCTATCTGAAGTCCTTTGGTTGTTATTTGGATCATTTGTTGTAATTCTTGGCATATCGGTTCCCGGGTTGCTTAATCTAACGTTGTCGAGATCATCCATGAAAGCAGTTCCATCTGGATCATCAACATAAGGTTTTGAAGGATCTATAGGTTCAAAATCAGCATGGTTAAGAACAGTAGCCAATTGATTTTGCGAAAGCCACTTCATGTTCTCCAAACCTGTGGATGTGCCAACCCTTCCCTGGCGAGTATAATTATATACTTTGTTTCCATAAGATGCAGTAAAGAATACTGACAATTCTATTCCCTTGTATGAAAAAACGTTTCTAATACTTGAAGTCGATAATGGTTGAGGTGAACCTAAATAAGTACGATCCTTTTCATCAATAACTCCATCGTGATTGATATCCTCAAACTTAAGATCGCCAATCCATACAGAACTCAATCGGCTTAATACCGGATTACCATCGTCATCCAACTGGTATTGCCTTGGGCTACTTAGGATATCTTCCTTATCTTTGAAAATACCTGCAACCTTCCAACCAAAGAAAGAACCAATTTCCTGTCCATTTTCTACCCTGCTAACAAGTGTACTTGCAAATTGCACTTTACCATCAAGAGTTGAGTTCTCTAATCCTAGATCGACTAATTCGTTTCTATTCATAGAGAAAGTACCTTCAACATCCCATTTAAATCCATTCAGATTTAATACATGAGCTGTAAGAGCAATCTCAATACCTTTGTTTGAAATTTCCCCGAAATTACCAACAGGATTATTTAACTTAAAAGCACCGTTTCCAACCCCTCCCATATATGCAGGAAATGGGAATTCCATCAACATTTTTTTAGATCTTTTGTCATAAATATCAACTGTTAAATCAATTCTTTTATCAAACAAGGTTGCATCTATTCCAAGATTTATCTGTTCAGATTCTTCCCATCTTACATTTGGATTTTCATAGTTGTTGGGGCGCATCCCAATACCTAAGTCTGTAGGAAGTGTTGCCATTGAAACACTGTATGCAAAACCTGTTATGTTTTGGTTACCAGTTTTTCCCCATCCGGCTCGTAATTTTAAATTGCTAATAAATGGAACTGACTGCATAAAAGATTCGTTACTTATGCGCCAGGATGCAGCAACTGCGGGGAAAATTGCCCACCGATTATTAGGGCCAAAATTGGATGAACCGTCCCTCCTAAGTGTAGCTGTAAGATAATATTTATTATCGAAATTGTAAGTGGCACGAGTAAAGTACGATTCTAAGGACCCCTTCGTTAAATTATCACTTGCCTTGTATGATTTAGAATCACCTAAACTAAGCGAAAGAACTTCATTTGTTGTTAAATTAGTAACTTGCCCTGACAGGTTTTCCCATGACCATTCAGATGCTTCATGACCAACCATTGCAGTAACATCATGCTTACCAAATTTTTTAGCAAATGTAAGATATGTATTAACCTGATAAAGTGCATTCCTTGATTTAGTGCGAGATAAGGAATTATCAGTTTTTCTGGCCTGTGAAGACCCGAAATCATACATGGGACTATATGATAAGGCATTGTTAAAATTCATATTACCACCAAATTCAGTATGTAAGGTTAAATAATTAACTGGTTTTATATCAAATCCGAGGTTTCCGGTTAAATTGTTCCTTTTTAATTCGTTAGGAGTAATAAGAAGAAGTGCGATTGGGTTAACTCGTATATTTTCACCTATACCGCTAGCAAATGTGCCATCAAAATTGCGAACCGGAATATCCGGGGGTTGCCTTAAAACCTGATCAATATAACCCTCCTGATCAAAATTCCCAAGCTGCTCCTTAACATTACTATATGATATACTTGTTGAAAGTGTTAACCACTTTTTTAGCTCAGAATCCTGGTTAATTCTGGCAGTATATCGCTCGAATGATGAGCCCAAAATAACACCATCTTGTTTAAAATATCCGGCACTCACTGAATACCTGCTTTTTTCTGTACCACCAAGAGCTGTTATCTGATGGCTCTGCATTGGTGCAACTCTAAACAAAGCCCCCTGCCAATCAGTACCTGTACTTAAATCAGAAGGGGTAACAAAGTCTTCCCTTTCACTTGCATACCCAGCTCTTACCATATCATTATAATACTGGGCATACTCTTGAAGATTTAACATGTCATGCCTTTTGTAGGCATTCTGAATCCCGTAGTATCCATCATACGTAAACTTCGCTTCACCAGGTTTCCCTCTCTTTGTGGTTATTAAAATAACACCATTAGCTCCACGAGAACCGTAAATTGCAGTAGCAGAAGCATCCTTCAATACTTCGACTGATTCAATATCTGAAGGGTTTATTCCTGAAATACTGCTGATAGGAGATCTACCTCCTCCCCCAAGGCTACCCAATCCAATATCATAGTTATTAATATTGTTATTAGTAATTGGTGTGCCGTCAATAACATATAAAGGCTCGGCATCAGAATTCAGCGTACTTGTACCACGAATACGCATAGATACACTACTACCAGGGGCACCAGATGTTTGAGTTACAGTAACACCTGCAATATGTCCTTGCAATGCTTGATCTACGCTTGTTGATACAGTAGAATTAATCTGTTCACCTGAAACTGTTACCGAAGCTCCAGACAGGTCGCTCTTTTTTGCGGTTCCATATCCAACTACAACAACTTCTTCGAGGCCTGTTTCATCAACGCTCATCTGAAGGTCAATAACGGTCTTGCCACCAATTTCAACTTCCTGAGGCTGATATCCTATTGAAGAGAATATTAAAGTTGTTGAGCCTTCAGGAGCATTTAATTGGAAATCACCGTTCATGTCGGAAATTGTTCCAACAGTGCTACCCTTTACAAGGATATTTACACCAACTAAACCTTCTCCATTTTCATCTGTCACGTTTCCCGTAATGGTTTGTGCACCAACGGAAAAGGACAATAGCATGAGAGCTGCTATTAACGGCAAAACTCTCAACCATCTAAAATCTAACTTTTTTTCCATAAATTGTGGTTTTGATTAAAGTTAATTACAATAATTAATTAATAATAAGGGGGTTAATTCCCTGTTTTTAAAGTTTTCACTAAAGTTTTAATATTCATCATATCCTTCAACCTTTTGATTGTTTTCAATTATTGAATGAATGGTTTGCACTGATGTTACCGAGCGCAAGCCATCTGCTTTAGTATTCATTGCGTAGTCCAAAAGTTTATCTACAGTAGTTGTGGCAACGTGCAAACGGGTATCGGATGAAGCATAGTAAATAAAAACTTTGCCATCATCATCGGCTATCCAGCCATTTGAGAAAACCACATTTGAAACATCACCTACCCTTTCTTCTCCCATTGGGGCAATTAAATGCCCGGCGGGGCGGTAGATAACTTTGGTGAGATCATTTAAATCAGTCATAAACAAGTAAAGAACATAGCGCAAACCTGCTGCTGTGTTCCTGACACCATGGGCAAGGTGTAACCAGCCTTTTGTTGTTTTTATTGGGGCGGGGCCTTGTCCATTTTTTACTTCTGTAATGGTGTGATATCTTCTAGGGTCCAATATTTTTTCTTCTTTTACTTCTGCTTTTTCGATAGAGTCAGACAGGCCAAATGCAATGCCCCCGCCTGAACCGGTATCGATAAAGCCATCTTGTGGGCGGGTATAAAAAGCGTATTTACCCTCAACAAACTCTGGGTGCAACACTACGTTACGTTGTTGACCAGAATAAGAGATTAAATCGTTTAAACGTTCCCAGGTTTTTAAGTCTTTGGTTCTTACAATGCCAGCTGCTGCCACAGCAGCCGAAGTGTCATCCATTCTGATTTTGTCTTTCCTTTCGGTACAAAAAACACCATAAATCCATCCATCTTGGTGCTGTGTAAGCCGCATGTCGTACACATTAGTGTCGGGATCATTTGTTTCGGGCAATAAAATGGGTTTTTCCCAAAACCTGAAATTGTCAATGCCGTTAGTGCTTTCGGCCACAGTAAAAAACGATTTCCTATCGTTACCTTCTACTCTTGCTACCACCAAATATTTGCCGTTTAGCTTAATTGCTCCCGCATTAAATGTAGCATTAATACCAAAACGCTCCATTAAATAAGGGTTGGTTTCGGGGTTTAAATCATAACGCCAAAAAAGAGGAGCATGAGCAGCAGTAAGCACCGGATTTTTATACTTGCTGTAAATGCCATTACCTAATCCAATTATTTCATTCTTTTGTTGAATTAGTTCCTGGTATTCTTTTTTTAAAGCTGTAAATCTATTATTGAAATTTGTCATATATTTTATGATAACCTCTAAAAATTAGTTTTACTAAAGTAACTCCTTTACTTGGTCTTTTTTTTGTTGTCGAATAGTTTGACTTGGTCTAGTATCGTTAATTAACCAATTCCATATTGTACTGTATATCAACATCATATTGCTTTATTTATTAAAATTAGAGGTAGTTATTCCATGCAATCTTACTAATTGTTCATATTTATAAGCTCAATAGCTGATGACGCCCTCTTAATTCCAATTTTGAATTTGTTCATGCTCCCTAAAGTCAAAACATGTTCAACCCTTGACCGAGTTTTAGGTTTCTCCTTATTATTTGCCTTTTGTTCTTCTGTCAGAGGGTTATTACGTGTTCCTGTTTCTTTATATTTCTGCACCTTTTTTCTAAAATTAACCGCCCCTAAGGTAATAAAATCAATGTAACTATCTAAATTTTGATCTTTAAATTTTAGAGATTATCTTATTTTTATTGTAACTGAAGTGTTAATCACTCAGTTATATGTCAAATTTTTGTTAGTTTTAACTTGTTGATTCTAAGAAACTATGGCCAGAAATATTGCCCATTATAGGAAACTGATACCACCTGTTTTTGATTTCATTCTTGTTATTTCTGGTTTAGACCATAGTTTCTTTTTAATTAATTAACCAACAAGTAGTATGAGAAAACTAACTTGTATCTTTATTAAATGTGAATCCGGTTCTGGCTCAGATGCCTCGCAAATTTTTTGCGCGTTAGCCTCAATTTAATTTTTAGCCACATTTTTAAAATTCACATTAATTATATCATTTAAAAAGTATGTCAAAGAATCATTATAAAAATCCATAAAATCCTTTTCCGAGGCATGGCCCGGATAAGGAGCATAGTGATGTTTTTTACTGAAATTTCGCCAGGTTAATAGGTAGGCGATTTTTATATTTTTTTTATTTGTTTTAATCGGATTTAATATGGCTTTAGTATGCCATTCTTTATCGGGAATGCTTTCATAACCTGTTTCGCTTAAAATAGCAACCTTGTTTTTTGTATTTGCCAATGTTGTTAGATTGATGAGTTTATTGGAAAAATCTTCAATGCTACTTTCAGTCAACTCACCTCTGAAATAGTAGTCGAAGCCAAGCATGTCAACATAATCATCTCCAGGATACCTTTCGCTATAATCATCAAATTGTCCATCGGGCGAATAGGTGTAAATGAGGTTATGAATATTTAAGGTGTCACGAAGATAGTCCACTGTATACTTCCATAAGGTTTTGTATTCCTCAATGGTGCAATGTTCTTTTCCCCACCAAAACCAACTACCATTGTGTTCGTGCCATGGTCTAAAAATAATTGGTATTTGCTTGCCTTTTGAATCGGTTAAGGCCTTGTTGAACGATGCAAATCTTTTTAGGTGGTCTTTAAAAAAGTTATGCCTATAACCTCCTGGAAGGATGCTACTTACTGCTTTGGTCTGGTCCCAGCTGTTTCCCATTGTGACTGGGTTAAGCATGTGCCAGCTAATGGTATTGATCCCCCCCATTTCATGAGCCTTGATGATCCATTTTTGAATATTCGTAAATTTTATTGAATCCAGGTTTCTTTCGTGGCCCAAGTCGCCTAACTCCCATCCAAAAACTGCGGGGTAACTTCCACATACTGCTTTTACATCTGAATTTCCTTCCTTGTTCCACCAGTTAAGACCATACGCTAAATCGTCCTGGTGCCCATACAAAAACCCTTTATCAGAGATTTTTCTCAACCTTTCATATAAGGAGATGGTTTGAGAGGTAGCCTTGGTATCTATCAGTATTTGTGAGGTACTAATCGTTTCTTGTTTTTCTTGGTGCAAATTGCTGCAAGAAAAACAAAACAATGTCATTATGAATATAAAAAAGTACCGCTCCATTAATTTGCGTTGAAATAATATTTACTTCGGCAAATTTACACCTGATGGGGGCTTTGAGGGTGTAAAATATGTTGTAATGACTATCAGATATGTTGCGTTTTGATTTAAGGTGATGCAAATGCTATTAGATATGTTGTGTGGGTGTGATTTTTTATTCTCCTCATTCCAAACTGCCCGCTTGGGCTATATGGGTTCGTGTCTTTTTTTAAACATTACTTATTTTTAAACTAAAGTCATAATTATAGTCAGTCAAAAGTTAAAGTAACACTTAGAGATATCGTTAAAGACAGTCATTTGTGAACTACCACACACCAGCATATGTTTATATTATACAGGCTTACTTTCAATAAGCTTATTAATGAATTTGCTTAGGTAATAGTTTACCACTACGACACGTTTTGGCGTATTGCGCCAATACTTTTGTTTGAAAAACGAAGATATGAAAATAATAGAGTTTATTGATAGGTTTTCAAGCGAAGAAGAGTGCAAGGCATATTTTCGAGATGTTAGAATAAAAGAAGGAATCGTTTGTAAGAAATATAAAAAGAAAAACATTATTGGCTAAAAGGGAGGTGGCAATTTCAGTGTAGCAATTGCAAGTTTCGAACAACACTTAAAAGTGAGACTGTTATGGAAAACTCAAGAGTGTCTTATCGAAAATGGTTTTTGATAATTTTCATGATGACTTCCACAAAGAAAGGTTATTCAGCATGTAAAATGGCACCTCAAGTAGAGCACGAAACCTACAAGACCATATTATGGAAAAATCAAGCTACTTAACCACAAAAAGTACACCCAAATAGGTACATATTGCAAATGCAAAAAGAACCTTCTTAGATGTTTATCACAAAATAAAAAAAATATCTACAAAATTACTTGAATAAATTTACATATAAGCTTAACAGACAGCATTTTACACCAACATTTAAAAGGCTAAACATACTCAATTAGTGGTAACCAACCGCTCAAGCAATACATTAATGTAAAAAAAATTTGCAGAGAGTGTAAAATAAACTCTGTCTAAAAAATGAAATTTTAAATTTGCAATTTTTTATGATAGAAAAGAAGAAAGAGTCCCCTGAATACATTGCGCTTAGGGACTTGGCGCTAGAGCAGTTAAAAAGTGGAAAATCACTTA
>JBNKJW010000064.1:0-16002 GCA_050291445.1 Bacteroidales bacterium
ATGAAATCGAGGTCAGACATTTTTTACTTTTACTAAAAAATGTCATTAGTCACTAGTGTCAAGTCAAATTTGATATTTCTGGTAATTAGCCAGGTGACAACACCT
Source organism: Bacteroidales bacterium (assembly GCA_050291445.1). Classification (GTDB taxonomy): domain Bacteria; phylum Bacteroidota; class Bacteroidia; order Bacteroidales; family NBLH01; genus NBLH01. The sequence goes on from JBNKJW010000064.1 coordinate 106, forward strand.
GGCTGGTGCACTTGTCAGGTGTTGTCACCTGACAAATTAGCTTTGACATGACACTAGTCATTAGTCAATACGGTGAATGACCAATGACCAGTGGCTAATGACTACATCTTTTCTATTGCCAAATTAATCCGTTTAATCGTCTCTTCTTTTCCTATAAACTCAATAATATCAAACAAATGCGGGCCTTTTCCTGCCCCAACCAGTGCAAGCCGCATTGGAGTCATTAGTTTTCCAATGCCCAGTTCAATTTCTTCCAGCCAGCTTTTGGTTACTTGTTCAATATTAGCCGAGTTAAAGTCGTCTATCTTTTGCAATATAGCAATAAAATTTGTCAAATGTTCAGTGGTATCTTCTTTCCAGGCCTTTTTGCTCATTTTGGCATCGTACTCTTCAGGTGCCTGAAAGAAAAAGGATGAATGTTCCCAAAAATCAGCAATAAAAGTGGCCCGTTCTTTAATTAAGGTTACAACTTTTGTAATTTGTTCAATATCAGTTTCTACACCTTTATCAATTAAAACTTTGCTGTACATTTCAGCAAGCTCCTTATCTGATTTTTGCATTAAATATTGATGATTAAACCATTTGGTTTTTTCAGGATCGAACTTTGAACCAGATTTCCCTACTTTTTCTAAATCAAAAGCTTCTGCTAATTCTTCAAGACTAAAAATTTCCTGTTCTGTACCAGGATTCCATCCTAATAAAGCCAGCATATTTATAAAAGCATCTTCAAAATAGCCCGACTCTTTGTAGCCGGATGAAATATCATTCGTTTCAGGATCTGTCCATTGAAGGGGAAACACTGGAAAACCTCCTTTGTCACCATCTCGTTTGCTTAATTTTCCTTTTCCTGTAGGTTTTAAAATTAATGGCAAATGTGCAAATTGTGGTGCAGCATCTTCCCAACCTAATAACTGATACAACAAAAAGTGGAGTGGGAGTGAAGGTAACCATTCTTCACCACGGATTACATGGCTTATTTTCATATGGTAATCATCAACAATATTGGCAAGGTGGTAGGTTGGCATCCCGTCCGACTTGTATAAAACCTTGTCATCCAGCAGGTTGGACTCAAAAACCACATCTCCACGGACAATGTCTTTTACTTTAATTTGCTCGTTTTCAGGCATTTTTACACGAATCACAAAATCGTCTCCTCGCTCAATTCTTGCTTTGGTTTCATCAGCCGACAAACTCAAAGAGTTTTTCATGTCCATTCTTGTTTGAATACCATATTGCTGGTTCGAACTGTTTGCTGCTTTAAGCCGCTCCCGCATAGCGTCTAGTTCTTCGGGGGTATCAAAAGCATAGTAAGCTTTTCCTTCATCAACAAGTTGAAAGGCATATTTTTTATACAGTTCTTTTCTTTCAGACTGGCGATATGGACCATAATCTCCACCAATGCCAACACCTTCGTCAAAGCTTAAGCCACACCATTTTAGCGACTCAATAATATACTCTTCAGCACCTTTAACATACCTGGTTTGATCGGTATCTTCGATACGTAAAATAAAAGTTCCATTATTTTTTTTTGCAAATAAATAATTGAACAGGGCAGTTCTTACTCCACCAATATGTAATGGGCCTGTTGGGCTTGGGGCAAATCTAACTCTAACACTCATTTTATCAATAATTATTTAAATCTAAAACTTACAAATCTCAATTCAATCTTATTTAGCTAAAGAATAACTAAATGATTGTATATTAGTTTATTTGTATATTAATAAATACACCAATATACAAATTTCAAATATACAACCTTACTATTTTTTTAATGCTCAGTGCCAGCCAAAATTAAGATTGAATTTTTAATTATAGAATTTTAAAAATGCAAAGATAAATTATTCTCTTGCATATAAAACCCAAAATGAGGGATTTATAGAGAATAATCAGGCCATTGTCTTGATAAAAGTCATTAATAGCAACCATATTATTCAGTAACTTTAACCACTTATATTATTGATTTATATTGCTTATTTTCAATAAATTAACTTAAAATATAACTACGATATGGCAACAATGAAAGCATTGGTTAAAACAAAACCTGAAAAAGGAATCTGGATGGAAAATGTTCCTGTCCCGGAGCCTGGTGTGAATGATGTTTTAGTGAAAATAAAAAAGACCGCTATTTGTGGCACCGATTTACACATTTATAGATGGGACGAATGGTCTCAAAAAACAATAAAAACCCCTATGACTATTGGGCATGAATATGTTGGGGAGGTAGCAGGTTTAGGTTCTGGTGTAACGGGTTTTAAAATTGGCGAACGGGTTACCGGCGAAGGACACATAGCTTGCGGACATTGTCGCAACTGCCGACGAGGAAGAAAACATATTTGTGAGAATACGATTGGTATTGGTGTAAACCGCGATGGTGTTTTTGCTGAGTATGTAATTGTTCCTTCAGCCAATGTAATGAAAATGAGCTCTCAAATTTCGGATGAAATGTTGGCAATTATGGATCCTTTTGGTAATGCAACACATACTGCGCTTTCATTTCCATTAATTGGTGAAGATGTTTTGGTTACCGGGGCAGGTTTAATTGGAAGTATGTGTGTGGCTATTTCGAGGTTTGCCGGAGCACGTTATGTGGTTGCTACTGAGACTAATCCGTTTAGAATTGAACTGGCAAAAAAAATGGGAGCCGACAGGGTTATTAACCCTTTGGAAGAATCGTTGGATGATGTGATAAAAGACTTAGGAATGATTGGTTTTGACATTGGAATGGAGTGCTCAGGCTCGTCTCATGCTTTTAATGATATGTTAGCGCATATGTACAACTCCGGAAAAATTTCTCTTTTGGGAATATTACCCTCATCGACTACTATTGATTGGGACAATATTATTTTCAAAGGCCTTCAGTTAAAAGGTATTTATGGGCGCGAAATGTTTGAAACCTGGTACATGATGGAGCAGATGTTGATGACTGGACTGGATTTAACACCAATAATAACCCACAGGTACAAAGCCGATGATTATAAAAAAGGTTTTGAGGTAATGGATAAAGCTAACTGTGGGAAAGTGATTCTTGACTGGGATTGAAATTGATTATTAATGCCAATTATGAGTTGGATTATTTTTGATTTTATTTACTGATTCTGCGATAGTTTACCACAAAGTTAGTGTTGTTTTAAAAGCACGACACCAGAAGTACGAAGTGGGAAGAAAAATGATACAGGAATTTTCCTTTCTTCCTACTTCGATCTTCCAACTTTAAACCATGCTAAGTGGAGTTAGTAACTGTTCTTAGTGGTAAACAAGCGACTAATCATGTTTTATTTAAATGCTTAGGTTGACCTTAAAGGGGTAATCTGACATCCAACCGCCAGCTGGTGGGTTGAATTTTTAAATCCAATTGCCCTGCTTATTCATTATTCCATCGTTATTGTTTCATTAATTTATTGTATTTTAGCAAGCTGCATACATTACAGCATTGTTTAATAAAAGTTCCACTCTTAGTGTACCATTTTATGCTTAATTAGTAGTATACTATAAAATTGTGATTATGAATGAGAAAGAGATAACAAAAATAAAGTTAGGTATTAGTCATGGTGATATTAATGGTATTGGATATGAAGTAATACTAAAATCACTTTTAGATAACAGGATTAATGATTTTTTTACGCCAATTTTGTATGGTTCGCCTAAAGTGTTGGCTTATCACCGAAAGGCGCTTAATATTGAAAATTTCAGCCTTTACACTATTCGGCATCCCTCTGAGGCAAACCCCAAAAGGGCGAATATTATCAATTGCATTGATGATAATGTAAGGGTTGAATTGGGCAAATCTACAACGGTTGCAGGACAGTCTTCGTTAAAAGCACTTGAAAGAGCAGTTGAAGACACTAAAAATGGCGAAATTGATGCTTTGGTTACAGCACCAATTAACAAAGATAACATCCAATCAGATAAATTTTCGTTTCCCGGACATACAGAATACCTTAAGCATAAGTTTAAGGTAAAGGATGTTTTAATGTTAATGGTTAGCGAAAACCTTAAGGTTGGGGTTATTACAGGGCATATACCATTAAAAGATGTTCCCGAAAAAATCACTGAAGAACTAATTCTTCAAAAGATAAGGATATTGAACCAGTCGTTGATTGAAGATTTTAATATTTCCAAACCCAAAATTGCCGTTCTTGGCCTTAATCCTCATTCAGGCGATAATGGACTGATTGGTAAAGAAGAGATTGAGATTATAATTCCGGCCTTAAAAAAAGCGCAGGCTGAAAATATTGTTGCAATGGGGCCTTATGCTGCCGATGGTTTGTTTGGCTCTAAAGACTACGCCAAGTTTGATGCAATATTAGCCATGTACCACGATCAGGGTTTGGCACCTTTTAAATCAATTTCTTTTACAAGTGGTGTAAATTATACTGCAGGTTTGCCATTTATCAGAACTTCTCCTGCACATGGAACAGCTTACGAAATAGCAGGTAAAGATGAAGCTTCACCTGATTCATTCCGACAGGCTATGTACCTTGCTTTGGATATCTATAAAAACAGGATGAGGTATAAAAAATGGAACGAAAATCCTTTAAAAAAGAGTCAAATACCAACAAATCAAAATGCTGTTCCTGATCAGCTGGAAGATTTGGAGAAGAGCTAAAGTAAATCAACAAGTGCGTGTCCGTTTGTGATATGATAAGTGTTGATATTTAGTGACTTAGCGGCCTCGATGTTTTCAATAAAATCATCAATAAATAAAGTTCTTTCGGCTTGCAGGTTATTCTCTTTTAAAATGTGCTTAAAAAAGGCCACATCAGGTTTTCGCATTCCTGAAATATGCGAATAATAGGCTTTTTCGAATAAGTCATCAAGGTAGTCATATCCAAAGCTTTGGCATAGCATTTTTGAGTAACTATGAAAGTGGATTTCGTTGGTATTGCTCATTAAAAAAGTACGGTATTTTATTCTAAACTTTTCGAGTGCTGTAATTCGGTCAACGGGGTAAAACAATATCATTGAGTTCCAAATTTCATCAAACTCTTCATCCGAAAACTCAGCTTTTGATACTTTTCTAATTTCGTTTCTGAATTGTTCAGGAGTATATTTGCCCTTTTCGAAATTGGTGAAAACATCGTTTTGTTTAATCAGGTGCAATCCAGATTGTCCGGGCCCTATGCCAAGCTTTTTAAACTTTTCAAATGTTCCTTCAATATCAATATCAAGGATTACACCACCTAAATCAATAATTAAGGCATCAATTTTTTTGAGATCAAAATCCATCTTTTCTCCTAAGTAAGATTAATTGCCGAAAATAGGTATTAAAGTGTAAGAATTAACATGAAAATAGTTAATTTTTAATAAAAAATCGAAGGGTCTACAGCTTTATTGTTTATCCTTACTTCGTAGTGCAGGTGTGGACCAGTTGAAAGCCCAGTGTTCCCAACCAGGCCAATTAAATCGCCACGGGTTACTTCCTGACCTTTTTTTACGGTAATTTTGCTCATATGGGCATATACTGAAATGTATCCATATCCATGATCGATTTTCACGCATTTACCAAATCCTCTATTGTATCCAGCCAGAATAATAGTCCCCTTGCCTGAGGCATAAATATCAGCACCTCTTTCGGCAACTATATCAACCCCGTAGTGCATTCTTTTGTAGCCTAAAATTGGGTGTATCCTCATTCCGTATGGGGCTGCAAATTTTTCAATATCACGCTCATTTACAGGGAGTAAAGAGGGAATGTGTTTCATTTTTTCTTCACGTTCTTTTGCTAGTTTAACTAGTTCATTAAACGATTTTGACTGCACATGCATTTGTTTTGAAAGAATGTCGATTCTTTTTGCTGTGGATATTAATTTTTCAGAATTAAGTGACGATCTGTATTTTTTGTAGTAATCAGCCCCCCCAAAACCAGCTAATCTTATTGTTTTTGATATTGGTTTTGCTTCCAATATTTTTCTGTAAATCGATTCGTCGTGTGCTTGAATTTTTGCAAGAGTTGCTTCTGCTTTGGCCATTTCTTTATTTAATTGTTCAAACTGCAGCTGCAACATAGCCCTTTCTTCTTCGGCTTGTTTTTGCCTGTTGGTGTGCAGAACAAAGGAAAGAGCAGTAAAAGCCCAAAGTATAGCAACTAAAACTATGGTTGTTTTTTTTGGTTTTTTGTTGGTTTTTTTTGAATCTGTTTGAATGTTACTCATAAAGATTTTTTCAAGTTAATAATTGCGACTAAAGCATCCTTTTCAGATGCACATAATCATCTTAAGTTTTCAAACTATTTTATGTAATGATTTTTAAATCGCCTTTTTGTAAGCTAATGGATTTTTTTACTCGATTAAATTTCGAATTTGTAGTTGTTGGGTTATTCTCTTAGAATAGATATATGCCGTTTTGTACCTAATTTTTTTGTTTAACTAATTTAATCAAAAAATTGGTTTAGTAAACTTGGTTGGTTTGATGATTGTACTTTTTCTCAAAAAAAAAAGAACCTCCGCAATGCGGAGATTCACGTTAATTAAGTGGGCCCACTAGGGCTTGAACCTAGGACTCCCTGATTATGAGTCAGGTGCTCTAACCAACTGAGCTATGGGCCCCGATGAAATAAATTTCGGTGGGCAAAAGTACAATTTTTTCATAGATTATTAAACTTTTTTGGAAAAAAATCACCCTGGTACTCAAAAAGTACTGATTTTTAAAATATTATCAATACTATTTTCGTAGTTATTTTAAATGCAAAAGGTTAAATTCACACTAAAATGGCTGTTCCGGAATGTTAATAACTTGTTATTAACTCAAATATTTTGTAACTTGGTTTAAACAGAATCAATGCTTATAAACCGTTAAAGTGGAAGAAATATGGAAAACAGACACCAAAGTAAAAATTTAGATGTAGCCCATTTTGGATCTTTTCCAAGTGTTAACCCTGTTTTAAAACAAAAAAATGATCAATATAAAAAAGACCTTGAAGAATCAGCCCTGGCAATTGCATGTGCTCAGGGAGAATTTGAAAGTGTTAAAAAACTGGTTGAACAGGGAGTTGATATTAACAAAACAGATCCAGCCAATTTTAGCCCTGTTATGAGGGCTGCAACAAATGGGCACAAAAAAATTGTTGAATATTTGGTAACAAATGGTGCAAAAATTTGCTACAATTTGTTACGTTCTGTAAAAACAAAAATTGAACTATTGGAAGAAAAGGCCCAATCAGGAAACGCAGATCCTTATGATGTTGCTGATTGGAAAAACTTCCTTGATTATTTAATTGCCGAAGGTAAAAAACAATAACAGGTATCGACAGTTTTAATGTGGAGGGTAACTCATTTACGTAGAGACGTGATTATGCGCACACAAAAGTTTTTTATTAAGTGAGTTGTCCTTTTAATTTACACGTTTAATCATTCATTTTAAAGTAGGTGATTGCTTCATTGAGTAATTCAGATTGCCTGGTAAGTTCTTGTGCATTGGTTGATAGTTGTTCAGCTGAGCCTGCATTTTTTTGAGTAACCCCATTGAGTGCCTGAACGGCATTGTTCACCTGGTTGACTCCTATATTTTGCTCATTACTTGCTCCAGAAATACCCTTTACCAATTCAGACGTTTTTTCCATTGCAGGAACCAGCTCAAGCAGCAAATTTTTTGTTTCGTCACTAATTGAAAGGCTCGATTGCGAAAGCAAATTGATTTCATCTGCTGCCAGCTTACTTCTTTCAGCCAGTTTTCTTACTTCTGAGGCAACAACTGCAAAACCTTTTCCGCTTTCACCAGCCCTGGCAGCTTCCACAGCAGCATTTAAAGCCAAAATGTTTGTTTGAAAGGCAATATCATTTATTATTGATATTTTACCAGATATTTCATATATCGAGTTGTAACTCAATTCGGCTGACTTTTTCATTTTATGTAGGTGTTCCATTGCTTTTAATGCAATTTTTTCTGTATCGCCAGAACTTTCTGTGTTTCTCTGAATGTTTGCCGTAATTTGTTCAATGGTTGATGATATTTCCTCAGTTGTAGAGGCCTGCTCGTTACTGCCCTGTGAAAGAGTTTCGGAACTGGTGCTTAATTGAAAGCTTGATGTGCTAAGTAACTCTGTACCTTTCTTTACTTTAGTTACCACACTTTTAAGGTTTTCTGAAAGTTGTAAAATTGATCTGAAAAGCACCCCTAGTTCGTCTTTTCTTTTTAAATTTTCGTCATTCTTTACAATTTCAAGGTTACCATTTGATAAGGTTTCCAGGTTTTTTATAGCTGCCCCAAGTGGTGTTTTTATTGTTTTGTAAACCAGGTAGACAAAATAAATAACAATACCGATACCTATTGGCATTGAGATGTATTGTGGATAAGAGTCGCTAAATGCAGTTTGCAGTTTTGTATTTGTTGAGGTTATTATGGTGCTTGCGGCCCACAAAGCAGCCATTTTAAAAAAAACACTGTTTTTAAAAAGTAAACGAATTACAATAACAGAAATCGGAACGCCAACTACAATTAATATAATTGCCTGAGTAATAAGTGGATTCATAATTTGTTGTTTGAGTGGAATGTTAGGATTTGCAAAGTTACAAAATACGAATGTCAGAATATAATAAATATTGTGATATAAACTTAAAAAAAGTTAATAAGATGTATTAACCTGGTGTTGTGTCAAGGCTAATTTGTCAGGTGACAACACCTGACAAGTGCACCAGCCAGGTGTTGTCACCTGGCTAATTTACCAGAAATACTATACTTGACATAACACTAGTGAATTAAGGGGTTTTATTATTGATTTTCTAATGTTTGCTTATTTGTTTTTTTTAAAGTTTAATCTTTTTCAATATTTGGTCGTTCAAGACCATGTCCTCTGCCACCTGTTTCAGCTCGATATAAAAGGAAGCTAAATATCATACCAATTAATCCAAGGACACTAAATAACCACATTCCCATGGCGTATCCTCCTGGGTTTGCAGCTGTTGCTTCATTGGTTTTATTAGCAATGCCAATTAGCTCAACAAAACCTGCAACACCTACTTGTTGGAGCAAAGTCATTATAGCGTAAGCAGTGCCTAATTTTTTTTCTTCTACTATATACGCAACTGATGGCCACATAACAGCAGGAATAAGTGAAAAAGCAATCCCCATAAAAATTACTGGTATGTACAGGCTCCAACCCAGGTAAGTCATCATAAGATAAACCGGAAGTATAATTATTGAGCCAATAAACATCAATGAGGCTCTTCGCCCAATTCTATCAATCAAATAACCTATAGCTGGAGTTGCAAAAAGGGCAACTGTAGGCAAAATACTGTTTAGTTGACCGGCAAATTCTCTACTTACATTGTGTGCTTCTTGAAAATATTTGATAGCAAAGCCCCTGAAAGGGAATATGGCTGAATAAAATGTTACGCATAATAAAACTACATACCAAAATGATTTGTTAAAAGAAAAAATTCCTTTTAATTCAAGTTTATCTGTTTCACCAGCTTCACTTAACACATATTTTTTTTGTGTTTTCCATTCAACCAGATAATAAAAAATGCCACCAATAAGACATAAACTTCCAATAAATGCGGCAATTACCAAAGGGGGTTGCCAACCTATATCATACGAGTTTTTTGCCCAGGTAGGCGACCAATCTGCAACAATAGAGCCCAATCTTGCAATAAAAAGGTTGATTCCTAAAGCAAAGCCTAATTCTTTGCCTTTGAACCACTTTGCAAGGGCAACAGTTACTGCAACAATTAAAGGTTCGGCGCCAAGGCCTAATAGAAACCTTCCAACAAGCATTACGTTAAAGTTGCTGGTGAAAGCGGTTAGAAAGCCTGAAAGTGCACAAATAGCGCCAAAAACGATGATAGATAATCTAGTTCCAAACCTGTCGATAAATACCCCACTAAAGAAGAGGATACCAATTGCTGCATAGCTATAGAAGGAATAAAGTTTAGCAAAACCATCGTCATCAATATCAAAAGCTTTTTCAAGTAGGTCTGCTACGTAGGACACACTATCGTATAAATAGTAGTTGCCAAACATTGCCAAACTTGCAAAAATGAGGGCTACCCAGCGCAGCCAATTAGGTATTTTAACAATTTCCATAAAAAAGTATTTGTAGGTTAATGAGAAATTTACCTTTTTGTAAAAGCAAGCGCAAATAACTAAAAATATAGGGAATAAAAAAATGTTATCTATCAGGTTTATAGTAAAAATATATTGAAAAAGGTTTTTGAATAGCTACAAGAAGGTATAAGATCAACTTGTGTTAGCTAGGAATTCAACCAGTTTTTAAAAGCGGTGGCTTTAATTTTACTTATGGTTATTTCTTGTTCTGCAATAGGCTCTACTTTTACTATTAATTTCTGGTTAAAATACGGTTCAACCTTGGTTACAGCCTCTGCCGAAAGTATAAATTTACGGTTGGCCCTGAAAAAAAAGGAAGGATCTAATTGTTGTTCAATAGTATCAAGTGGTTCGTTAATAATGTAACGTTTTTTGTCTTTTTTCATCAAAAAAGTCACACTATCTTCTGAATAAAAGTAGGCTATTTCTGCTGTTTCTATTGGAATTAAACCATCTCTGTATGCAACCAGAAAACGTTGCCGATAGTTTTGTGCTGTAATTTTAGATAAAATGGCATTAAAATCGGTTTCAACTGCTTGTTTTTTGCCAAATTCTTTAAATTTCTCAATGCTTTTTGCCAAATCCTCACTTTTAATAGGTTTTAACAAGTAGTCGATGCTAAAATGCCTGAATGCTTCAATGGCGTATTCATTGTAGGCTGTAGTAAAAATAACCGGGGTTTTTAAGTCAATTTCGAGGTAGAGTTCAAAACTTAGGGCATCGGATAATTGAATATCAGAAAAGATAAGATCTGGTAATTCATTGTTTGCAAACCATTCACGGCCATCTGCAACACTTTCAATCACCTCCAGTATTTCAATGGATGAGTCTAATTCTTTAATTAGTTTTGTAATTTTTCGTGCAGCAGGAGCTTCATCTTCAAATATCAATACCTTCATGTAAATTTTCTTTTGCCTTTTTTTTATTTGTTTTAAGTTCTTTTATTAATGGAACCTTTACAATAAACTCTTCATTTGTTTGAGAAATGTCAACTTCATTACCGGTAAGGTGTTTGTATCTTTCTTTTAGGTTTTTTAACCCAAATGAAGAACCTGAATTAATGATGCTTTTCAGTTGCAGGGTGTTTCGTACAACAATTGAATTATTTTTTGCTTCAATTGCTATTTTTAATGGTTTTTTAGAGGATATTATGTTGTGTTTTACTGCATTTTCAACCAAAATTTGCAGGGTTAAAGGTGCAATGTTATAGTCAAGATATTCTGTAGGAATGGTGATATCTGTTACTAAATTATCCTCAAAACGCATTTTAAAAAGATTAATATAAGAATAAATAAAATCGACTTCTCTTTTTAATAAAACCCAGTTAGTTTCTTGATATTCAAATACATATCTGTAAACATCTGTCAGCTCATTTACTAATTTAGAGGCTTTTGGCGGGTCTTCTTCAATTACTTCTGATAAGGCATTGAAAGTATTAAATAAGAAATGTGGATTGATTTTATTTTTCAGGTTGTTAAACTTCGATTCAATGCTGTCTTTTTTGTATTTCTCAGCCATAATACCTGTTTCGGTCAATTCTATAAACAAAAACAAGCGCTCATAGTTGGCGTTAATAAAATAGGCAAATAAAAGTGTAATCAGGAAAAGGTACCTGTGCTCAATCAATATATCCGAAAGTGCATGATGATTGCACATCTCATCCATTACATCACCTAAAAACTCATGAAACAATAAAATATCAACAAAAACAATACTTAATGAGGCAATTATTGTTAATGTATATTTTAGAGCCATTACCTTTTTACGAATTTTGTTTGTGCCATAATTTCGGTGAAACCTGGTTAAAATGTTGCGATTTACCAGCCACAGGCAGGTAACTACAAGAATAATATTAATGAAATGATGTGGGAAGTACCTCCAAACTATTGGGTAACCTACTACAGTAAAAGTAGTTACAATAATAAATATGGGGATGGTTATTCTTTTCCACCTCCATTCGTTTTGCAAAAACTGTTCGTTACAACTATGGCAATCAAAAACTTTTTTAAGCATACAATATGACCAATGTCTGTCCTTTACAGGGCAGCGTTTAAATTAAATAGAGGTTTAGTAGTATGGCTCTGTTTGGATATACATCAAAGATAAGGAGTTTTTAGGCATTAGATAATTTTTTTTAATTGAACGGTATAAAATTGTATTTGAACTGGATAAGGATATTGATTTGCACAGAAATATTTTTTTCAGACAGGGTTTTTGCTTTCGAAACAATCATAAATATGTTAATCTTAAAACATAGTAAAATGGATCGAAAAGATTTTTTTAAAAAAGCTTGTCTTTATGGTGTTTGTGGATGCGCAGGTATGAGCCTTTTAAGTGCCACCAATGCTTTTGCCAATCCAAATAGCAAAATTAATGACGATGATAAACCAGACTGGAGAATTGGTTTTATGCAAGATCGCTTTGCTAAACTAATTGATATTGTTAATGAAAATGTAGATGACAAAACTCGTGGAAAAATCATGGAAAGCCTTGGTAGACAGTGTGCTAAACTTGGAATTGATTATTTAAAAGAGTATGTTGGTAATTTAGATAAGTTTATTGAAAAGTTTGAGAAAGACTGGGCTGAAAGTGTAAGTTACAATAAAGAAAAAGGAATTATTAAAAGTGTTGGTAAACAAAAAGCGCATTGTCCTTGTCCGTTTGTGAAGAACTCAAAAATTGACAAGCACTTTTGTGATTGTTCAATTGGCTGGCAAAAGGAAAGTTTTAAAATAGTTACAGGGAAAGAGGTGGAAGTTGAACGAACATCAAGTATTTTGCATGGTGATAAAAGTTGTGATTTTACTGTGAAATTATCTTAAAATAGCATATGGTTGGAAAATAGTCGTATTTTTACAGCAATTTACGACTATTTAAAGACCTTAAGTGAACCGAATCGACCGCCTTACTGCCATTATTATTCAATTACAAAGCAAGCAATTTGTTAAGGCTGAAGATATTGCAGGTCGCTTTGAGATAAGCATGCGCACTGTTTATCGAGATTTAAAAGCCCTTGAAGAAGCCGGTATTCCTATTGGAGTAGAAGCTGGCAGGGGGTATTTTTTGGTCGAAGGTTATCATTTACCTCCGGTAATGTTTACCCATGATGAAGCCAATGCCTTTATTTTAGCTGAAAAGCTTTTGGAAAAAAGTACCGATCCTTCGTTGTTAAAACAATACCAATCTGCTTTGACCAAAATACGGGCAGTTTTAAAAAATGAAGAGAAACAATTGGCTGAAAACCTTGAGTCAAGAATTTCTGTTAGTGAATTTCCTAATACTCAGTCGCAGGGTGGTTTTATGGCAGAAGTATTAAAGGCGATTTCAAAAAAAGTAAAACTTTCTATTAGCTATCATGCATCTTCAACCAATGAGGTGACTCAACGCCTGGTGGAACCCATTGGTATTATTTATTATGGATTGGACTGGCACCTGATTGCTTATTGTAATTTGCGGAAAGATTATCGCGATTTTAAAATTACCCGAATAAAAACCTTAACTATTACAACGGATACCTTTCCTGAGCACAATAACTATACGCTACTCACTTATTATGAGCACCTTGCAAAAAATAGTGATTTAATACAAGTGAAAGTTGTTTTTGACAAAGCAGCAGCTTTAGAAATGGGCAGTCAGAAATACTACCATGGTTTAATTGCCGAAAAAGAAAGCGAAAAAGGTGTAGAAATGATATTTGCCACCAATTCGTTAGAATACATTGGAAAATGGCTACTCACCTTCACAGGGAAAGTGGAAATTGTTAGTACCAAAGAGCTTAAGCAGACAGTATTTGAGTTGGCTAAGGAAATCCAGAAAAAATATTTATAAGCTATTACACAGAGGTTCGCAGAGAAAAAATAATACTTCGCGCAACTTTGTGCTCCAGCTAAAATCCGTTAAATCTGTGTCCTAAAAAGCACCAGTCAAAATCATATCGACGCTTCGGGATCATAAAAAATCAGTGTACTAAAAAAATCTACTGACATAGGGTTGTCAGTCTGCCTGTTTTTCTTTGTATCGTAATTAAAACAAAATGATATGAAGAACACAGTAAAATTATTGCTATTGGGCTTAATGACCTGGGCCATTCCCTTTTTTGCCGCCTTCGTTTTTATGGATCAAACAGGTCAGCTTTCTATCGACAAATACTTGTTTAAAACCATTATGATAATTGTTGGTGGCCTGGTCGGAGCGTTTGCTATTGTAATTTATTTTAAAAAGCAGCAGAATGCTCACTTAAAGCATGGAGTTCTTTCAGGAATAACGTGGTTTATCATAAACGTTGCACTTGACCTTGTGCTTCTAGTACCAATGTCAAAAATGCTTTATCCTGATTATTTCAATCAGATAGGATTGCGCTACTTAATGATTCCAGTTATGACTATACTGGTTGGCTATATACTGAGAATTAAATATAGTAATCTGAAAATCAGCTGATTATGTATTGATGTATTTATGTGTTGGTATATTTCAGAATACTATGTTAGTTAAAAATTAATATACCAATATACTAAGCTCAAATATACAATTCAGGAAGATGATTTGATGTAGAATAAAATTAATCTTAAATATAAATCAAGTATTATGAAAACCTACAAAGTATGCCAAAGTTGCGGGATGCCGCTAAAGAAAGATCCAAAAGGAGGAAGCACTAATGCTGATGGAACAATAAACAAAATGTATTGTAGTTATTGCTATGATAAAGGAGAATTTTTGCAACCAGCTATAACAGCCAAAGAAATGCAGGTATTTGTAAAACAACAGTTGAAAAAAATGGGATTTCCTGGTTTCATAGCAGGACTGTTTACGAAAAATATTCCTAAATTGGAAAGGTGGGCTAGCTAGAAGAAGAACTTTGAAATTAGAACTTGGAACTTGGAACTTGGGATTGTTTCAAAAATATATTCACAAGGTTCTAATTTCTAAATAATTGAAAGTATGGAAAAATTTATCCAATTGAGCAAAGACAACCTAGCACATGAACACATTTGTTGCGCCATTTCTGATAAAAAATGCAAAGAAAGTTATGAGGCCAAAAAGAGCTGGCTTAAGAAAGAGTTTGAGAATGGCTATGTTTTTCAAAGAATTGATGCCCGTGCAAAGGTTTTTATTGAATATGGTCCTGCTGAAAAAGGTTGGGCACCTATAAATGCATCAAATTATCTATTGATGAATTGTTTTTGGGTATCAGGTAAGTACAAAGGCCATGGTTATGGTAAAGTGTTGTTGCAGAAAGCTTTAGGTGATGCAATAGAACAAGGAAAAAGTGGATTGGTTACAGTGGTTGGCACCAAAAAGTTTCATTTTATGAGTGATACCAAATGGCTGTTGCAACAAGGTTTTGAAGAATGTGATAGAACTTCATCGGGTTTTACTTTATTGGTGAAAAGAATTAAAACTAATGCTGAAAATCCCAATTTCAAAGAATCAGTCAGAAGTGGTGAGTGTTCTGATAAAGAAGGGCTTGTTGCCTATTATTCAAATCGTTGCCCTTTTTCGGAGTATCATGTATTGGTATCTTTAAAAGAAACTGCAGAAAAGAGAAATTTGCCCTTGAAAGTTATTAAACTTGTAACGATGGAACAGGCACAGTCAGCTCCAACGCCTGCAACTATATTTAGTCTGTTTTACAAGGGTAAGTTTGTTACAACAGATGTGAGTGTTTGCATGGATAGCAGGTATGATAAAATAATGGAGAAACATAATAACCTGGGTTCGACATAAAATAATTGCACAGTTTAGGTTAATTTTTAGTAGAAATTGGCCTAAATTTTTGAAGGACTATCGGGATAGTTCAATAAAATTTGGGGCGATTTATGCGAAAATTAACTAAATCTAAAAAGAAAAGTCATAATC
>JBNKJW010000065.1:0-21023 GCA_050291445.1 Bacteroidales bacterium
TTCTTTCCCTAAAGTATGTTTAGAAATAGATTTTTCAAATTCTTTGCAGAATTCATCTGTAAAGTAGAAAATTTCAGTAATTTTGTCTTTAGTTATTTGCATGGATTTTGTTTCTAATTAACTGTTTGTCAGACTGTTAAATTAATAAAATCTGTGCTTTTCTCCAAATAACTGAGAATATTTATTTTTCCTATCTTTCTTTATATCAATTAATTAATAATCGAGCTCAGGTTAATATTTTACTTTTTTTGCTTGCTAAGCAATGTTCGCAGTTGCAAACTGCTTTTATTTTAAGTCCAAGTTACGCTATCGCTAAACTTGAACTATGGAAGCCGATCAGCATACTTGCACCATCAGGGGAAATATCACTAAACTTCCTTAATCTTATTCAGAAGTTTATTTAATAATTCTTTTTGGGTCAAAATTAACCTATCATTTTTTCCATACTCCTTTTTCTCACCAAAAAAAGCCAGTTTATTCAATATTTCAGGTTTGCCATTTTTAAATTCAATTAAACAAATACCAGTATATCCACCAGGCAAATAATCTATTTCATAACGAGGATTTACATTTATATATTTTAAAACGACATCACATTCAACAAAATCAATAGGTCTTTTTCTAGAACAAAGAACATCAAATTTAGTATTCTTTTTTATTTCCAAGTTTCCATCAGAAATCAACGTTGTTGCAAATACATAAAACTGATTTGAATTAATAGACTTAACAAAATTCCCTTTTTTTAAATCAGATTCTCGAGGTAAATCTAACAAAAGTAAAGAAGGAAATATTTTTAATTCATTTTTAGTATGCAATTCAGTAAAAAACTCGCCAATATTATCTATCATATTATTTCAGGTTAAATTGTAACGACTTTTGATAAAATTCATATGATTTCCCCCGTTAGGCGAAGCGTCCCGCTTCGACTTGTTAAAACCTGGCCTCTGGCCATTTACCATTAAACTGTTTTCCACCTTGTTGTTAATATTTCCACTTCTAATATCGAATCCATGCTTGCATAGTTGCTTGCACTTGAATAAATACAGTCTTCTGGCTCCCTTACAATTCCTGCTCTTACAGGATTATAATGGATATAATCCAATTTTTGACTGATAAAATTATCAGAATAAACATGTACTGCATGGTTTTTTTATGGTCATATAGAGACATCCACCAAACTCAACCTCTTTTGTTTATCAACATTCAACCATCTTAAATCGTCCATGCAACCTTCATTTATCATGGATGGTTCGTGTGTCCATAACTGATGCTCGCTGTTTCTTTTGTGTTTTTTAGCAGCATATTTAAAATAATTCAGCATCCATTATTCGCTATCGCTCATGAGGGCTTCGCCGTTCACGCTTACTTTCATTAATTTCTTCAATTGTATCTATAATTACCTTACTTGTATAGCTTTTAAAATCGCGAATAGTTTGGCTTAATGTACCATTTTGGCTTTGCAACATTAAATGAACATGGTTACTCATGATGACATATGCAAAAACTGCCAGTTCTTTGTTTTGCTGACAGTATCGCAAATTACCAATAATTATATCTTTATAAACCTGCCTGCTGAATACATCTACCCAACCAACTACCTGAAATGTCAAGTAGTATAATGCTTCTTGGTTTTCTATCTGATATCCGGTTGTCATTTAAAAATTATTTCTTTTTATCTAACTATTCATTTTGTTTAGCTACAACAGGCCAGAGGCCTTGGTTTAGAACGACATAGCGAGACGCTATGCCGAACACTGCTGTACTTTAATCATTTGCTACGGTTAACAGGGGGGTTAATCATCATATTCTTCTGTATGAATCATCCAGTTCTGGGTGGGATAGAAGTATTTTTCTTTAAAAGGTTCCTTGTTGCTTCCTGAATAGAATGATTCACTATATTGAACTAATTCATAATTACTATTCAATATAACTTGTTTTATTTCTCTTTTATCAGAATCGAATTGGTAAACCTCCAATCCTGTAAACTCAAATTTGTTATACCCTTCAACAACAAAACTAGATTTATTAGTTTTAATAATAAATAGGTTATTATGATGAAAATTAATCTCATGATACTTCTTTATTATCTTAACACTTTCTGGATTAAGATAATATATACGATCTTCTTTACCATTTAATACTCTTATGGTTACAAATATATTTAAGTCTTCAATAAAAGATGTTTTATAATAAAGGCTTAATCCAGATAACTTCTCTTTAACTTCAAATTTTTCATTTAAGAAAAAAAGCTCTTTATGATACTTATAATTCATCATTTTAACTTTAAGAATGGTGATACATCTATTACAGATCCTTCTTTAATTATTGATAATTGTATTTTTTCAACGCCAAATTTACTAGTAAAATTTTGTTTGTAGATTTTTTCAAAAGAGTTGTAGAATTCTATAGTAAACGATTTTTTACCAATATCAGAAGAAGAAAACATGTCAAGTCCTCCTATTTTACCATTTTTTCCAATTCGTTTCAATACTTTATCACTTGTGACATATGATTGGTATTTATTGGTTAATTTTTGGAAGGTATTAGCATCTACTTTAATAGCTACATCAATATCCCCAATTTTAGTTACATCAGCAACCCTTAAAGAACTACCTTGAACAAAAATCTTATCTTTAGGTAAATCCCATTTTTTAGCTAAATTATTGATTATTCCACTAAATTTCTCATAATCTTGGAGATTACTAAATAAATTAGGGTAGCCCCTATTCTTGACTTTCTTCCAAAAGTCAGTTTGAGCTATTAATTCTTCTTTCCCAAATTGTTTGTTCTTACGACAACCATTAAAAATAATATCTTCAATTTCTTTATCTGGAAGATCCATTTTTTTCCCATTTTCAATGATTTTTTTTATTGCATCATCTGATAAATGATTTAAACTCATGTTATCAGCCTCCTTTGCAACACGGTTAACTAAATTAGTTTTTATTTTTGGTACAAGTTTGTTAAGAAGTTCGTTTAATTTGATATCCCGCAGTGTTCTTTTATTTGCAATCGATTCAGCAGTAAATGGTTTTGTTTTAGGCTTTTTAAAGAACTTTAATGCTTTTGTGGATACTTCTACACCAGCATTTATATCAACTAAGTCCGCCTGTAACTCAAAAAACAAAATAAACGCAACCAATGAACTGGCACCGCCATATTTGTCGACAAATCTATCCATAGTAAGAGGGTAAGCTTTTCCTGCTTTTTCGGCATTTAATATAGAGTATGCCAACTGCCCACCTTCTTTTAGGATTTGATATCTAATTCTGAGTTCAGAAACTGAATATACTGTATTAGGTGTTGATTTATTATAGTCATCTGTGAGATATATCCATAAATCTTCTTTGGCTATTACCAGTGAACCAAGAGAGTAACCATAATAATAATTAGCCTTAAAGTCTTTCAGGCTGTTTACGTTGTTATCTTTTAATTCTTTGGCAAACTCATCGCTTAATTGGTGTTTTTTCCCTTTACAATTTTCGCCTTCTTCTTTGTTTAACTGGTTACAGAACGCCACAAGATCGTCAAGCTCGGTTTGGTTATCGTTGCACCCTTCATAAAACAGGACAAAAAAGTCCCTCCCAATACCTTCCCCGATTTGATACTGGTTGACAATATCCAGTAAAAAACACTCCCCGCTCTCTTTTAATGTTGTAGCTGTTGCAGGAGCTACTGGATCACTAAAAGTCCCTTGAATATTATTTGGTGGCGAATTTCCCACTTCCCAGGACTGCATCTTTATACAGTCAATTCCAAGTCTTGTATAATCTTTATATACAAAAATTCTGTCACCATTTTTTGCTACCTGATAGTTTTTGAATATTTTATCTTGGTTCAAGTTTTGATACAGGATTAAGCCTTTAGTTTGTCTTGATGGATTACTTGCAATTGCCTTAAAGTCATCAAAATCGTAATACAAATACAGGTAACTTTCGATATCATTCGTAATAGCAGAATATTTTACATTGTTAACAGTAAACCCTGCCAATGTCCCATTTTCGAAGAAACTTAACTCTGTTGCTTCTTTTAACCATACCGGGACTAAAGAAGCTGTTAAAAAACAATATGTTTTTTCAAGTTCGGGAACGTTTTCTTTAAGAGATATACCTTCTTTTGTTTTTAATTTAACATCTGCATTAACATCACTCGTACTTTCCTCATCCCCCCCAAACAAACTTGCTTTCGGATTATGAATATAATGCCACTGGTATTTGCGCAATAAATTATTCGGTTTTTTGTTGCTATAGTCCATTAGGTTGTAGGTAGCACCTTGTGTAGTACCTCTTTCCTGCCATGGGTGCCTTAGGCCAAAGGGGCCATGGCCCAACTCGTGGGCTGCGGTATGAAACAGCTTTTCTTTGTTGTTTATTAACTTCTCACTTGATGAATGTTTGGTGTTTTCCATGAAAATAAAACCATAACGGCGGCGGAAGGGCATAATTCCGTTCTTTTCACCGTCTTCCGATTTAGCTACAAGGAACAGGTATTGGGCATTAGGATCGTGATCATCCCTTTTTTTCATTGCTTTGCGGATGTTTTTCATCTCACGAGTGTAGGCAGCCATGTCGGGCAAGTCGGTATCTAAACCTTCTTTGTCGTTGTCTTCAAATTCTACTTCGAGGGGCTCGGTTAAAACACTTACATCCCAAAAGGTAATGGCCCCTTTGTAAATATTGTCAAGGGAATCTTTTAAGGCGTTGGCTTCTACAGTGTAGTCCTTGTTTACCGGTACAATTACCAGTTTCATATTTTGCTTGTTGTAGCTCACCAGGTTCAGGTGGCCTACGGCTATGCGCGAACCATCGTCCTGGGTGTACCAGGCAATAATGTGGTCTTCGTCTTGGTGGGATTTGCCGGTTACTATTACTTCCCAAATGCTGTCGTTGGCATTAAAGTTATAGTTGAGCGGGCCACTTACGCTTGATTCTATCGACAAGCGCGTACGGATACTATCTGGCACGCCAGCTGTTATTTCCATCACCACTTTGTCACTCATACCAGGACTTTGCGTCGACTTCCAATGTACGGGGTAGTCTTTTTTATTTACTTTTTCTTTACTGTAATCAGGCTGAAACTGTGAAATGTCTTCGGGATACTGGTCAAAACCAAAAAACTGGTCTTTCGCAGGCCTGAATTTTACCAGGGTAATGGCATAAGCGGCAGTGTCGCTTACATTACTTGCTACATCGCTTGTTCCATCAGAACCTCCTCCTGGATTATCAAAATCAAGTTCATCCGTAGTAACATCTGTACTATCACCATTTACTACAATAATGGGTGGTACCTGGCTAAAGTCGGTAGTAATGGTATCGCCACTGGCTGTAATAATGGTGGTGTCGCTGGTTATGATGAAATCTTCGCCTCCAAGGGTTACGGTAACGGTGTCGCCTGGCTGGTAAGGATCGCCTACGTTGGGGTTGCCGTTACCTCCATCAGCAACATCATCGCTGCCCAGCATATCGTTTAAATCACTAATAATGCTGTCTACACTATGGATTTTTAGCTCGCCTTTAACGGATTTTATGCTCCCGCTGGTGAGCTGCATGCTCTGGTTTACACCAATGCCACTGAACTCGGAATAAATGGGTGCGTAGCCAAAGGTTTTTACAAACAGAATGCATTTGCCGGTAAAGTTTCCGTTGGAGCCTTCGGCTTCGGTTACCAGGGCGGTAAATCCCCCGGCATCAATGCGGTCGCCAATGTGCAGGGTGGGCAATGGTGGGCTGTCGTCTATATCGGGCACGCCTGCTCCTTTGCCGCAGACAATTTCGGTGGTGTCGGCAGCTGGTGTAGCAAACTCTTTTATTTCGGAATACTCGCTTTCAATGGTCCCGCAAATGGCTTTTAGCTGGTAGCGGTATTTGCGCTCGGGTTTCAGTTCTTTCAGGTTGCTATAGGGCATAATGCCTTCGTTGTGGTACCAGTTGCTCCAGGTGCCATCGGGGTTTTGTTCGCTGTAGCTAAGGTTAAACTGGGTGTGCCCGGGTAGTGCGGTCCATTCAACGCGTGCTTCTTCGGGGCTTATTATTTTATCGGTAAAGGTATTGGGTGGCAAGCAGGCCTGGCCAAAGGTAAACACCAGTATTTCGGAATAGCCGTTGTTTTTAAACAGGTCGCGGCCTTCGGTATCGTAGGCACGTAGCCGGCATACGTATTTGCGTCCGGGGGTGAGCTCGGGCTCGGCAGGTCCGTATACCAGCGAGGTATTATTTGTTACTGTTTGGAATAAAGGTGCAAATGAATTGATGGCATCGCCTGGGGAACGGTCTTCGGGCCATAGTTCCACCATGGTAAATTCGTATTCGGTGGTAAAGGCTGCGTTGGGCGAGCCGGTGTTCATTGGCATCCAGCTAAAGTTGACAAACTGAGGGTAAGTGGCTGTGAGTAAGCTGTTTTGCATGGGCAGTGTCCAGTGTGGGGGATCGTTTAGCACCAGCCAGCCGATGGTCATTCCTGAGTTGGAAAGCACTACGCCAGGGCGATCGTACGATAGGGCTTCTACCGTAAACTGGTACACTCCTTCGGGTAGTTTGCCGGTTTTTACAAATTCGTTTTTGCTGATGCCTGAGAAAGTCAGGTTGGCAGGGTTCAGGTAGCTTTCGAGGTCGGGACCGGTAAGGACTAAGGGTACGCCGCCGTTTAGCTCTAGGGGTTGGGGGCGGTAATCGTCGCGTGTACGCAGCTCAATGCCATTGCCTTTGATGCTTACCCGTAGGGTAATGTCAACGCGGGGCTCCATGGGGTCTTTTAGCATTAGGTTGACCATTAACTTGTTGCTGCTAATGGAGGCGTAATCGGACAGGTAAACCGAATAGGGCGGGCTGATGGTTACGGAGGATTGAATGGGGTAATTCTGGGCAAGTGCATTGATACTTGTCAATAAAAATAGAAGTAATATTTTGATTTTGCTCTTCATCTTAACTATGTCGGTCATTAGAACTTAGAAATTAGAAATTTGTGTATTGGTTCTTTTCATTTTTAATTAAAGTACACCTCACAGAAATGTGGGGCTTTGTTGTTTACAACATCCTCAACCGATAACAATTAATTGCAGTTTTATGCAACTTATCCATTAGCCTGAAATTGGCAAACGCCCCAAAAATAGCCCCAAAACCTGGTATCATTTGCAGCATTTTGGCTAAGTCAATGTAATCGCGATACTCTTGCTGAAATTCGCGCCAATTAAAATCTTCAATATTTTCAGGTAATTTATCTGTGTATTCATCCCAGTGGGTTATAATCTGATATGTTTCAACTCTTTTATCAGCATTTGAAAAAGCCAACTGAAATACATGCAGAATAAAAAGACGTTCTTTGTAATCCTTTACACTAAAACCATACAAACTGGCAACACTAAACAGAAATTTCATTTTAATGCTTAGCAAAATAGGAAAATCCGCCAACCCAAGCAAAAAACCACCTGCTCCGGTCCCAG
The DNA here is from genome assembly GCA_050291445.1 of Bacteroidales bacterium. GTDB lineage: Bacteria > Bacteroidota > Bacteroidia > Bacteroidales > NBLH01 > NBLH01. Next base: position 7,439 of record JBNKJW010000065.1, read on the forward strand.
CCCCTGATGCAACCGCCGAACCTTTATAATAATTAAATTTCTTTTTAATCAGCACTTCACGCTCCATTAAAGCCATGTTTTTCAATGGCTTAGAAGTAGTATATTCCGAACCAAATAAAACAGCTTTTACCATAGCTTTTATGGCCTCTGTTACAACTTCGTGAAACTTTTCAGGAATTACGCGGTTTATTTTTTTCTGAACACTTTTGGTCAGTTTACTATAAGGCGAAGGCGCTCTACTGGTCCTGGCCTGCCATTTTTTTAGTTCAATGACAGCATATTCATGGTATTTTTCTATTTCATTCAACATACTATATAAATTCCCCAAATATAACGAAGAAAAAGAAAAATACAATCATAGCACTTTTCGTAGTAAAAAGTGCCAACCGCTTGCAAAATTAATTTACATTAAACCTTAAAAAAAAGAGTTAATTTGAAACAATTTATTAAATTTATACATAGATTTGCCCAATATAAAAAAATAACTCATAGGCATGGTCGATGAAGAATAGCTATTTTGACTTAATTGAGCAAAGCTTCTATTTCCCGCAAGATGGCTTTGATTTAAAAGAAGGGTACTTGACTTTTCACGGAGTATCATTAAAATATTTGATTAAAAAATATGGGACTCCATTAAGGCTAATTTATCTTCCTAAAATTGGTGCTCAAATAAAAAAATCAAGAAATCTTTTTAACAGGGCGATTAAAGCCAATGGCTACAAAGGAAAGTATTTTTTTTGCTACTGTACAAAATGCTCTCACTTTCATCATGTAATAAATGCAGCTTTAGAGCAAAATGTACATTTAGAAACCTCTTCGTCATTTGATTTAGACTTAATTGAAAAGCTTAATCTAAAAGGTGAAATAAACAAGTCTCGTTTTATCATCCACAATGGCTATAAAACGAATGATTACATCCGAAAAATTGTTCGTTTTCAAAAAAAAGGGTTTACCAACTCGGTAATTGTTCTTGATAGTAAAGAAGAGCTGGATAAAATAACTAAGTACTTCAGGACTGGCAAAACAAAAATCGGATTACGAATTGCAGTTGCTGAAGAATCGCAATCAGCCTACTATACTTCGAGGTTTGGGATTCGTTCTACAGATATTATTGATTTTTACAAAGAAAAAATTGCTAAAAATGAGAAAGTAGAACTTAAAATGCTCCACTTTTTTATTGACTCTGGCATTAAGGACAGTCTTTACTATTGGGGAGAGTTTAAAAAAGCCATGAAAACATTTGTTGAGCTAAAGAAAGTTTGCCCAACTTTAAAAAGCATCAACCTTGGTGGGGGCTTACCTATTCGCAATCATTTAGGTTTTGAATACGATTATGAGTACATAATTAATGAGATTGTAAAAAGCATAAAAGAAGCCTGTGTTGAAGCCAAAGTGGAGGAACCTGATATTTTTACAGAGTTTGGAAGATTTACGGTGGGCGAAAGTGGTGCAAATATTTTTGAGGTACTTGACCAAAAACAGCAAAACGATGCAGAGCTTTGGTACATCATCAACAACAGTTTAATGAACACCATCCCAGATGCCTGGTCGATACATGAAAAATTCATTTTGCTCCCTATTAATAAATGGGACAATGAGTTTGCCAGGGTAAACATTGGAGGAATAAGTTGTGATCATTCCGATTACTATAATTCTGAAGACCTTAACCAGGAGGTTATGCTGCCTACCTATCAAAAATCAGATAAAGAACCGCTTTATATTGGATTTTTCCATACAGGAGCCTATCAAGATGCAATTAGTGGCTACGGAGGCATTAAGCACTGCCTTATTCCTTCGCCAAAGCATGTTGTTATTGACAGGGATGAAAAAGGGAATACAATTGATTACGTTTTTAGGGACGAGCAAACAGTAGGTCAAATGCTTGAGATATTGGGATATAAAAACACAAAAAAATAAGGTAGCCCCATTCTTATCTATATTTTAAAGTAATTTTTCAGCCATTTAATAAAAAAATAAACAGATGAAAAACAAAGGTCCGGTTGCTAATTTTATCATCAATAATTATAAACATTTTAATGCCGCAACATTAGTTGATGCAGCCCAGGCTTATGAAGAACAGCTTGAAAAAGGCAACAAAATGATGATTACAATGGCTGGTGCCATGAGTACAGCTGAGTTGGGCATTTCGCTGGCTGAAATGATCCGTCAGGATAAAGTGCATATTATTACCTGCACTGGCGCTAATCTCGAAGAAGATGTTTTTAATTTGGTGGCACATGATTTTTACAAACGTGTACCAAATTATCGTGATTTATCGCCTTATGATGAAGAAGAACTACTAAAAAACAACTTTAACAGGGTTACCGATACCTGCATACCTGAAGAAGAAGCCATGCGGCGGATTGAAACCCATTTAGTGGAAGCATGGGTAGAAGCCAAAGAAAAAAACGAAAAATATTTCCCACACGAATACTTTTACAAAATCTTAAAAAGCGAGAAATTAAAAGATGATTACCAAATTGATCCTAAAAACTCCTGGTTATTAGCAGCAGCCGAAAAAAATCTGCCAATTATCGTTCCAGGCTGGGAAGATTCTACCTGCGGGAACTTTTTTGCTTCGCATTGCATTGAAAACAGAATAAATACGGGCATTTTAAAAGGCGGAATTGATTACATGATTTTTCTGGCCGACTGGTATCAAAAAAATGCTGGGCAAAACGGTGTTGGGTTCTTTCAAATTGGTGGTGGTATTGCCGGTGATTTTCCTATTTGTGTAGTACCAATGCTTCATCAGGATTTAGAATTAGAAGATGTACCGGTTTGGTCCTACTTCTGTCAAATTAGTGATTCAACAACTAGTTATGGTTCCTATTCAGGAGCTGTACCCAACGAAAAAATAACATGGGGAAAGCTTCGGGCAAATTCGCCAAAATTTGTTATTGAATCGGATGCAACTATCGTAGCACCACTGATTTTTGCTTATTTATTGGGTTTGTAATAAACCCTCGTATAACTTACTGATTATCAGTAAAATAATTTTAGTTAAAAATTCAAAAAAAAGCTACTCAATAACAATAAATTTCGTAATTTGCAGTTCTTAAGAAAATAATATTTGATGCCGATGAATTAATCACAATTCCGCTCATTAGCATTACAGAGGCAGGGAGTTGCCCGAGTTGCTGCAGACATTGTTCTGTGTTGTTACCTTGTTTATTGACTTACTTGTCTTGAATTTTCAAGATTTCTTATTATTATTTACAATTTTATAGATTTTCAACAATGAAAATATTATTATCATTGCTTGTGGTGGTAGCTTTGTCTATTGCTGCTACTTACCCTACAGCGAATCAATTTGATGGAACCTACAATGGATTAACTGAAAACATGGAATTTGAATTTACAAATGACGATGGTGAAACCCTCCTTTTTCAGGAGTATGACGAAGCAATTTCTTTTGATTTATACGAAGATGAATTTGTTGGAGTAAGGTTTAAAGTAAGCTGGGAAGAAAGAGAGGTGGAAGAATATGATGAAGAAACAGAAGAAACAGTAGTTAAAAATGTTAATGTAATAACAGATTTAAAGAAACTATAACAATAAAAGCCGATTTATTCGGCTTTTATTTTATCTATTTTGCAAAAGGTCAAAGGTTTAATTGATGCCATATAGCCAAAAAAGGGCCACCAACCAGGCAGCCTTTTATCCGTTAAAACTTATTTTATTTCAATTTTACTCTCATTAAAGTTTCCTTAGCGGTCATATACAAATAGTTTTGCTCTGTATCAAATGCGCAGTTAGCTGTTGGACGACCAGTATTAATTGATGCAAGCAGTTTACCCTCCGGGCTAATTACAGTTACTCCACCTGGTCCGGCAGCAAAAAGGTTACCGCTCTTATGAAGTTTAATACCATCCGGGCTTCCTGGTTTTGCTTTAATAATTTCACTAAAATCGAAAAATACTTTCCCATTACTTAATTTACCTTCATCACTTAAGGTATAGCTGTAAATTACAGGAAAATCTGGATCGGAATTATTAATGTATACCGTTTTTTCGTCTTGCGAAAGGGCAATACCATTTGGCCATTTCAAAGTATCTACCAAAAGAGTTACATCACCATTGGTCTTAACTTTGTATACACCGTTCACTCCTATCTCACCAGTTTTATTTTCAGGCAATCCGTAAGGAGGATCTGTAAAATAAATATTCCCTTTGGAATCAAGTACCAGATCATTCGGACTGTTGTATTGTTTCCCTTGAAACTGAGCCGCAATGCTTACAAATGTATTTTGAGGGTTGGCTAAGCCTGAACTCATTAAACCAATCTGCCTGTCGCCATGCTGACAGACCAATAAATCACCTTCCGAATCAAGTAATAACCCGTTTGGACCAGCATTTGAACCCATATTTTCTTCACCGGTATTTCCGGCAGCTTCCAGATACACAGAAATACTATCTTCTTCAGACCATTTATAAATAATATTGTTTGGTACATCCGAAAATAAAACTGCATTTAGTTCATCAACCCAAACCGGGCCTTCGCTCCAGGTAAAACCAGTGGCGAGTACCTCAATTTTAGCAGTTGAATCGATAAAAGGAGTATTTTCGATATCACTTACTTTAATTGAAAGTTCATCAGGCGAAATTTCTACTTTTTCAACTTTGTTGCTGTCAGTAGTTTCATCGTTGTTTTCGTTGGTTGCTTCATTATTGCAGGCAATAAAAACAAAAATTAAGCTTAATAAAAAAAAGAATCTGGTTTTACACATAATAAAAAGTTTTATTGAAATTTGTACAATTATTTCAAAGATAAGGAAATGCACGAAAAAGCCAACAAGCTATTCAAATAAAGTCATTTTTTGGGGTTAAATAAATGACGCTTTCTACTACTTTTTATAAACACAAGAACCTTGCATTACATTCTCATTATCAGATAATTAACAATTATTTATTTTTTTTATCCTCTACTTTTCATCTACCTATATTAGCAATAATAGAGAAGATCTGCTTACTTTACATACATGAAAGCCAAATTGAATTTTAAATGTGCTAAATATTTATATGATGAAAAACAAGGTATTACTGCTGGTAGTTGCTTTTTTTATTGCAGGTGCTGGAAAAATCACAAGCCAGGTAAATAATATTGATAAAAAAGTAGAAAGCCTGCTAAAAAAAATGACTCTGGAAGAAAAAATTGGCCAAATGAACCAATACAATGGTTTTTGGGATGCAACTGGACCTGTTCCAGTAGTTGGCAATTCAAAAGAAAAATATGATCACCTGAAATCAGGAATGGTTGGTTCCATGCTGAACGTCCTTGGCTCAGAAAATACGCGTAAATTTCAAGAGATTGCTGTTAAAGAATCAAGGTTAGGTATTCCACTTATTTTTGGTTATGATGTTATTCATGGCTATAAAACTTCAGCACCAATTCCTTTAGCTGAAGCTGCAAGCTGGGACTTAGCCGCCATAGAAAAATCTGCAAGAATAGCTGCTATCGAAGCATCTGCCGTTGGGGTTCACTGGACATTTGCACCCATGGTTGATATTTCACGCGATGCCCGCTGGGGACGTGTAATGGAAGGAGCAGGTGAAGATCCCTACCTGGGTGCTAAGATAGGAGTAGCACGTGTAAAAGGTTTTCAGGGAGATGATTTATCGAAAGATAATACCATTGCTGCCTGTGCAAAGCACTTTGCTGCTTATGGCTTTGCCGAAGCTGGCCGAGATTACAACACAGTCGACATAGGAACTTCAACACTTTACAATGTTGTTTTACCACCGTTTAAAGCTGTTGCTGATGCCGGGGTCAGAACTTTTATGAACTCGTTTAATGTAATAAACGGAATTCCTTCTACTGCAAATCCTCTGCTTCAACGTGATATATTAAAAGGAGCCTGGAATTTTAATGGCTTTGTGGTTTCAGATTGGGGATCAGGAAGAGAGATGGTAGACCATGGTTTTGCCAAAGATTTAAAACATGTGGCTGAACTGGCTGCCAATGCTGGTTCTGATATGGACATGGAATCCTATTCATACGTTAAATACTTAAAAGAGCTTGTTGAGGCAGGCAAAGTACCTATTTCGGTAATTGATGATGCTGTAAGAAGAATCCTACGAGTAAAATTTGAATTAGGACTGTTTGATGATCCTTACAAATATTGCGATGCTAAAAAAGAAAAAGAGCTACTTAATCATGCAGATCATCATAAAGCCGCTCTTGATATTGCAAAAAAATCAATTGTTTTATTAAAAAACAACCATAATTTGCTTCCGTTGAAAAAAAACAACCAAAAAATTGCTGTTATCGGACACCTGGCCAAAGATAAAGATAGCCCAATTGGTGGCTGGAGGAGCATGGCTGACAATGGTTCTGCCATATCGGTACTTGAAGGACTGAATGCCTACACAGGGAATACCATTAGCTATGCCAAAGGAGCTGTTTTATACAAAGGTACAACTTCCTTTTCGCAACACGTGAACATTAATGAAACTGATAAAAGTGGTTTTAAAGAAGCCATTGAATTGGCAAAAAAATCTGATTTGGTGATTATGGTATTGGGCGAACATGGCTACCAAACTGGTGAAGGAAGAAGTCGTGCCAATCTTGATTTGCCCGGAGTTCAGCAAGAATTACTGGAAGAAGTTCAAAAAGTTAACAAAAATATTGTTTTGGTGGTGATGAGTGGAAGACCATTAGTTTTAACCTGGGCTGATGAAAATATCCCGACTATAGTTCAGGCATGGCAATTAGGTTCACAAAGTGGAAATGCAATTGCCCAGGTGCTGTATGGCGATTACAACCCAAGTGGTAAATTACCAATGACTTTTCCCAGAAGTTTAGGACAGGTGCCTATTTATTACAATCATTACAACACGGGTAGGCCAGGTCCTTCAAACGTGGTTTTTTGGTCGCATTACACCGATGAGTCGAATGATCCATTGTATCCATTTGGTTATGGTTTAAGCTACACCACATTTAAATATTCAGATTTAAAGGTTGATGCTTCGGACCAAAAAAATATAAAAGTTAGTGCAATTATAAAAAATACCGGCAAAGTTAAAGGCGAGGAGGTAGTTCAGTTATACATCAGGGACAAAGTAGCAAGTGTTGTGCGTCCTGTAAAAGAGCTAAAGGGCTTTGAGAAGATCGAACTTGCACCTGGTGAGAGCAAAACTGTAACTTTTACATTAACTGAAAAAGAAATAGGTTTTTACAACAACGATGGAAAATTTATTGTTGAACCAGGCGAATTTGATGTAATGGTTGGTACGAGTTCAAAAGAAGGCCTCAAAGGAAAATTTGAGTTGAAATAATAACTACTATAGTTTATTTGTAAAAGCCTAAATGCCCCTCATGGTATTTAGGCTTTTTTTGATTACCTTCCTTAAAACTACTTTTTATATTTGCAACAACTTTTAAATTTATAAAATTGTGGTTACAATGAAACGGATTTCAATTCTTATTGCCTGCCAATTCTTATTTTTAAACATAACATTTGGAAATGAAACAGATTCGTTGCTTACAATTTTAGAGCAAACCATGCTAAAAAGGCAGAAATACGATACCCAAAAAGAACTTCGCATAAAAAACCTAAAAGAACTTTCAAAAAATAAAAAAAACTCAATCGAACAAACTTTTTATCTCAATAATCAGATAATCAAAGAATATGAGGCTTATAATTTCGACTCAACAATGTTTTACATTGAACAAAATCTTGCTTTATGTGAGCAACTTGAAGATAAGAAAGATAAATACCTGAACCAAACAAGGCTAACCCTGGCTGATTTACTGGCTGCTTCAGGAAGGTACAAAGAAGCTGTTGATATACTAAATGCCATTGAAAAACTAAAACTCTCCAACAACCTTTGGCTTGATTACTACATGCATTATAGAAGTGTTTACCAGGAATTGCAATACCATTCGAGCCTAAAGACTAACTTATTGAAATACAGAAACCTATACAACTCGTATACCGATTCGCTCCTCTCTATTTTAAACCCTGAAGCACCCCTCTTTTTAGAGTTAAAAGAAGCCCGGCTAAGAGAGGAAGGACAGCTTTTGGAGGCAAAAAAAGTAAATAACCTCCGATTAGAAAAAGCTGAAATCAATTCGCGTAAATATTCTTTAATTACTTATGAACGATCGTTACTCTATCAGATTGAAAAAAACAGCGAGCTTCAAAAAAAATACCTTGCGCTTTCGGCCATATCAGATATTAAATCTTCAATAAAAGATAATGCTTCGCTTACTCAACTGGCACTTTTACTATACCAGGAAAAAAATATTACAAAATCATATGCTTACATTAATTTTGCCATGGAAGATGCAATATTTTTTAATTCCCGCCTACGCTTTCTGGTGTTATCAAGCATCCTGCCCCTAATTAATGATGCTTATCAAATTGAGAGTGAAAAACAAAAAGCCAACCTGCGTTTACAACTAATAATAATAAGCATACTAGGTTTTATCTTGTTGTTGGCAGTTTTTTACATTTATCATCAAATGAAAAAGCTTTCCCTTACAAGGGGCGAACTTCAACAGGCCAATAAACAATTGAAAGAACTTAACTTTGACCTGCGCAGTGCTAATAGTCAGCTAAACGATTTAAACAGGGAGTTATTTGAATCGAACCATGTAAAAGAACAATACATCGCGAAATTTTTAGGAATTTGCTCCAACTACATAGATAAGTTAGATAGCTACCGAAAAATGGTTAACAAACAAATTATGGCTAAAAAGGTGAAAGAACTTTTTGAAAAGACCAAATCACTGGAACTGATTGATTATGAGGTAAATGAATACTATAAAAATTTTGATACTACCTTCTTAAGCATTTACCCTGGCTTTGTAAAAGAACTTAACGAATTGTTAAATAAAAACGAACAAATCGTCTTAAAAAAAGGTGAATTACTTACCACCGAATTGCGCATTTTTGCACTTATCCGCTTAGGGATTACAGACAGCTCAAAAATTGCAAAATTGCTAAGGTATTCAGTAAATACCATATACAATTACCGTGTTAAAATGAAAAATAAAGCTGCAGGTCTTCGCGATGAATTTGAAGATCGTGTTAAAAAAATTGGAGCTTTCTTGGAATGATTCTACTTTTTAGCAAAATCTTAAAAGAAGTAATCAGCAAATAATCAATCCATTAAGATTAGACAAAAATGCTTTTGTTCCACCTAAACCCTACCTCAAGTTACTCATTTCCTTAGTTGTTTATTTCTTTGCTAAATCATTAAAAAGCAAAATACAACTCGCAGGTTTTCAGAAAATCGCTTCTTCGTCCTTCATCGCAATGACATTCTTTTGGTACTTTTTAGCCACCCGCTTCGAATAACATCTTGATTACTTCTGCAAATATTTAGTTATGTTCTAAACCCGATTGCTTGCCCCCTTTTAGCCAACCAAAACAATTTGTCAGCAATATTTATTATCTTAACAACCAAAACCTAACTAACTATTTTTATGCTAAATAAAGAAAAATTTAAACTGCTTGAGGAAAAAATAAGTGAAGCCCAATTAGGTGGAGGTCAACAAAAAATTGAAAGCCAGCACAAAAAAGGCAAATTAACGGCCCGCGAACGTATTGAAATATTACTGGATAAAGGTTCTTTTCAGGAGTTAGGCATGTTTGTTACTCACCGTTCATCCGATTTTGGCCTGGACGGACAAAAAATACTTGGCGATGGAGTAGTAACAGGTTATGGAACCATAAACAACAGATTGGTATACCTGTTTGCACAAGATTTTACGGTTTTTGGAGGCTCTTTGGCCGAGGCTTATGCCGAAAAAATAGTAAAATTGATGGATTTGGCCATGAAAAATGGCGCCCCAATTGTTGGTTTAAACGATTCCGGCGGTGCCCGCATTCAGGAAGGGGTGGTTTCTTTGGCCGGTTATGCCGATATTTTTTATCGAAACACCTTAATTTCAGGGGTCGTTCCGCAACTTTCAGCCATTATGGGTCCTTGTGCAGGTGGGGCAGTGTATTCTCCTGCCATTACTGACTTTAATTTCATGGTCGATAATTCGTCCTATATGTTTGTAACAGGTCCCAATGTAGTAAAAACTGTTACCCACGAAGAAGTAAGCTTTGAAGAACTGGGCGGTGCACAAACCCATGCCACCAAATCCGGCGTAGCTCACTTTGTTGGTAAAAATGAGGTAGATACATTGAACCAAATAAAGCAATTATTGAGTTATTTGCCTCAAAACTGTGAAGAGCTCCCACCAGAAAATTCTTATCAACCAAAGGATGAAACAGTTACATCGCTAAATAGCATTATCCCTGAAAACCCAAACCAACCTTATGATATTAAAGAAGTTATTTGCCAAACAATAGATGACAAGTCATTTTTTGAAGTGAATAAAGATTTTGCTCCCAATATTGTAATCGGTTTTGCCAGGCTGGCTGGGCGAAGCATAGGAATTGTTGCCAACCAACCTGCTTATTTGGCTGGTGTGCTCGATATCAATTCTTCGAAAAAAGCAGCCCGTTTTGTGCGTTTTTGCGATGCTTTTAATATTCCACTTTTGGTTTTTGAAGATGTACCTGGATTTTTACCTGGTACCGACCAGGAATGGAACGCCATCATCACCAACGGCGCCAAGCTTTTGTATGCATTTTCGGAAGCAACTGTGCCCAGAATAACTGTAATTACCCGTAAGGCTTATGGTGGTGCTTATGATGTAATGAACTCAAAACACATAGGAGCCGATTTGAACTATGCCTGGCCGACTGCCGAAATTGCTGTAATGGGTGCTAAAGGAGCTGCCGAAATCATTTTTAAAAAAGAAATTCAATTTGCCGATGACAAGCAAGCCAAATGGAAAGAAAAAGAGCAGGAGTACAATGATAAATTTGCCAATCCATACATTGCTGCTGCCCGTGGCTACATTGATGAAGTAATTAAACCGGAGCAAACCCGTGAAAAGTTAATTGCAGGGTTTAAAATGCTTGAAAACAAAGCAGATAAATTGCCGAAAAAGAAGCACGGGAATATTCCGTTGTGAAAACAGATGGAGCACCCAATCCGTTTCAATTTGTATTTCAAGATGCTTTCAATGTCATTGAGTTGCTACCTTTTACCAAACCTATAACTATAACTTATTGAAGGTATAAATGGAAAAAGGCTAAACTGATAAAGACTAAGCTACTGATTTTCATACTTATAATAAAGGTAATAAGGGTTTAAACGATTGTAAACATTGTAGACTCCAACAGTTAAAATTCTTATCCCTTTTCGTTTCTTTTTTGTAAAAGAGCAGCTTATATCAAGTCGATGATAATCACTGGTTTGATAATTATTCTTTCCATTATAGATGTATGCCAGATTGTAATCCAGTGGGTGTGTTACTGGCACCCCTACCGGAAAAATTTTGGTTGATAGAAAATCATCATTAATAACTGAATTGTATTTTGCTTCGGCCATGGTGAGATGATAACCGGAATTATAGGTTCAGGTGGCAGATAAAATTATGTTTTTATTCACCTGGTGGATAATAACCAGCGAAATATCATGCCTACGATCATATTTAAACGGATAAGGTTGGCCAAAATTAAGGTTATCAAACAGCCTTTCATTTTTCGAAAGGCTGTAGGCTATCCAACCTTTCGTTTTACCCGTTCTTTTACGTAGGGCCTGCTGAAAAAGTCAGAGGTGCATTAGCTACAACTTAGCGAAGCGAAGATGTATATGAATACTTCGAGCTGAAGCTAATGAAGTAGATGATGTGCCTCTGGCTAGCATTATAATCATTAGTTTTTTGCTACTTGAAGGTAAAGTAGTTCAATTTCCTCGGACTAGGTTGTATTTATTTCCAGCAGAACCAGAATGACTTATATGAAAGCGAGTTAACAACAAGGTTAGTTACTGCTAAGCAATAAAGTCTAACCAGGGTTCTTAGGAATACTGATCAGGCTTCACAAATCCGAGTAACAATTATGGGTTCACGAACCTCTACTTTTATGGCATCTTTGTATGTATAACTGCGGTTTATTTTATCATATACCAGGTCAATCCCTAAGAGCTTCATTTCATTTAGGCAGTCAAACAAACGGCTGCGGGAGATGCCTGGTTTTTTGTGCAAATTCGAGCGGGTTACCGATGCTACGTGTAGCTACCAGGTGGTTAATTTCTTTAAAACGGTGAATAATATCAAAAAATTTCATGCTCGGTTAGTTGGTTTGTTAATGCAAATATATTTATTACTTTAAGTGGTAAAATGTTACCCCCTACCACTTAAATAAATATTATTACAATACATTTTTAGAGCAATGGTGCCTTTTTGAAATTTTTATTTACTTTGCGTTCAAAATCAAAACCTACTTATATGAGAACATTACATTTGCCCTTCAAAATACTTGCACTCGCTCTTTTTTTAGGATTAATCCTTCCGGTACTTATCCAGGATGGGTTTTTTATGGATGGGTTATTATATACCTGTGTGGCTAAGAACCAGGGTAATGGAATTGGTTCCTTTTGGTTTCCTATAAGTGATGCTACATGGAATGTTGCAGGAAAAACCACTTTTCATGAACACCCGCCACTTGTCTTTGGCATTCAGTCAATCTTTTTTGAAGTGCTGGGAAATAGCATGTATGTTGAGCGTTTTTATTCTTTCTTAACTGCATGTATAACAGCTCTTTTAATTGTTGCAATATGGAGACTGATTTTCATTGATAAAAGAGAACTAAGAAAATTTTACTGGTTGCCTGTTATATTATGGATTATTACCCCAGTTGCACACTGGTCATTCCAGAACAACATGCAAGAAAACACAATGGGAATATTTGATTTATTGGCTGTTTATGTTATCCTTAAGGGATTTTTATCCAATAAGTATACTCCTTTTTACATTCTTTTTGCCGGAATATTTGTTTTCCTTGCATCTTTTTCAAAAGGCGTCCCTGGGCTATTCCCAGTTGGGTTTGTTGGCTTATATTGGCTAGTAATGAAAAAACCATCCTTTTACAAGGTGGCTATTTACACCATAATAATTGTAGCTGTACCTGTTTTAATTTACTATTTGTTATTGCTAAACCCAGAAGCTAATGAAGCCTTAACTTTTTATGTAAAGAAACGACTTTTGGGCCGTATTGATAATGCACATACTGTAACAAGCCGGTTTCACACCGTTGTAGGGCTGTTTTCTCACCTGCTGCCAAATCTAATTATAATCGTAATTTTAATATTCACTTTTTGGAAGAAAAAAATAAAAGGAATATGGAGCGAAAAAAAACAGTTTCTACTTTTTCTCTTAACTGGTTTAAGCGCATCTCTTCCATTAATGCTCACCATGGTACAAAAGGATTTCTATTTCTCTCATTCGATCCCTTATTTTGCTCTTAGTTTTGGATTTTTGCTAGTACCCGGACTTCAAGATTTAATATTCAAAATTAATATTGAAAAATCAGGATTTAAAATCTTCAAGTTCACAGCAACTCTTTTGTTAATTGTGTCAATTGGATTGACAATCTTTAATATAGGTGGTAGCAGTAGAAATAAAGATGAACTGCATGATGTTCATTTATTAGGTAAAGTTATACCAAAAAATTCTATAATTAGTGTTGAAAAGCCTATAGGACCTCAATATGCTTTTAGGTACTATTTTGTTA
>JBNKJW010000066.1:0-54929 GCA_050291445.1 Bacteroidales bacterium
AATAACTAAATGACTAATGACTAAATGACCAACCCCATCCGGTGTTTACAAATCCAACCTGCTAATCAGATTCGTTTTCTTAACTCATTATTCAAAGAACTAATTTTAAAAACTGGAAAAAGTTTTGATACGAAACTAAGGGCTGGTTTTAAATTTCGCAAATGGTAGAGGTTCAAATTTCGAAATTTTCAGTTCAAATTTCGAAATTTTCAGCAAATTAAAACAATATTTATAGACTGATAATCAACAGATTATAGTGTTTTGAGCGAAAAGAAAGAACAATAAAAGGTAAATCTGTTAGGCAAAAAGGAATCACCACTATTTTGATCTATTTTTAACCCATATTCAGAAAAATATCTATTTTTGCCCATACTAATCAGCCAAATTTGAACAATGTTTCGCAAAAAAGAAGTGAAATGCATGCCAGTATTGACAAGTATTTTTTTTAAAACTACACAGAAATTGGTTTTTACAGGCATTGTACTATTAATTTATCCCAAGTGCTTACTGGCGCAATACAATATAGATTCGATAAAAGCCTTGCCTTACGAAAAATTCGAAGAATATTTTATAAAAAGTTCTGTTGATTCTGTTGAAGATTTAATTTACGCCAACGCCTTTCTTGCAAAAGCAAAAAAAGAAATGGATACAATAAGAGTAGCTGATGCATATTTAAAGATGTCATATGTCAATAAATATGAAATAGCTCTTAAATATGCTGATAGTGTTATAGAACTTACTAAGAAAATACAAGGGCATAAACTGTATCCAGCAAAAGGATATTTTAGCAAAGGTAGAATTTATTATCATTTGGGTGAATTACAGATGGCTGTTGATCAATATTTAATCGCCCATCATTTTGCAAAAAGTAGTAAAAATAATATGCTACTGATAAAAATAAAAGCAAGTATTGCTGGCATTAAAAACAGGCTGGGTGAGAAAGAAGAAGCTTTAAGAATAATTAAGGATTATGTCAATTTTGTAGAAAAATCAAGAGTGCCAAATAAAGACCTAATGTTGGCCAAAGGATTTTTAGGTTTGGCAATAGCCTATAGCAGAGTCCAAAAATTTGATTCTGCCACTATAATGATAAAAAGAGGAATGGAAATTTCTAAAAAGAAAAATTATATTGACATTTATGCTAACTTGCTAAGTAGATATGGTCTTAATTTATATCATACAAAAAACTACCAGGCATCAATAGATACCATATTAAAATCAATTGAACTTTATGATCTAAAAAACAATATCTCATTTGCCTGGCTATATCTTGGTAAATCGTATCTTGCGCTGAAAGATACAAATATTGCATTAAATTATTTTTTTAAAGTAGATTCTTTTCTTTGTAATAATAGTTTTATTATGAAGGAACTTTTGGATGCTTATCCACCAATAATTGGTTATTATGAAAAGAGAAAAGATTATAAAGAGCAATTATTCTACACAAATCAATTAATAAAATTTGATAGTATTTTTTATACTAAGAAGACAGAAGTAACTAAAAATATTGCTAAAAAGTATGATATCCCCATGCTTCTGACTTCGAAAGAAGAATTGATTGAACAACTAAACAAGGACAAAAACCTATTTAGTAGAAGCATGTATCTTTTATTAGCTTTTTCTGTTCTATTAATGACTATAGTTTCATATTTTATTATCAAAAACAGGAGGTATAAAGAAAGATTTGATAAATTACTAAACCAGCTTAACAAAAAAGAGGCTTACAAAAAAAGTAATGCTGATAAAACTCTTAATATAGAAGAAACCAAAACAAGTAAACCCATAAATGATTTAGATAGTAAGATAGTTAACAATATACTTGCTAGGCTGGATAAATTTGAAAAATCAGAACGTTTTACAAAAAAAAGCTATACGGTGGTTAATCTTGCCAAAGAACTAAAAACCAACAGCAGTTATTTATCAAAAATTATAAATGACCATAAAGGGCAAAAGTTTTCCGATTATTTTAACAATCTAAAGATTAATTATATAATTGAACGCTTAAAAAGCGAGCCAAAATTCAGGGCTTATACCATAGAAGCCATTGCTAAAGACGCAGGATTTAACAATGCCCGCACCTTTTCATCGGCTTTTCATAAAAAAACAGGTTTGTACCCTTCTTATTTTATTAAGCAATTGAAAAATAAAGAAAAGGGCAAATAAATCTAAAATTGAAGATCTGATAATACTAGTTCGCCACCCCTTTTTAATCTGTTGACTTCTAGGTAATTGCAAGGATGGTTTCATGCGCATATTTCGAAATATGCGCATGAAAATTTTGCAAGAAAACGAATACTATGATTACTTTGTAACTTAATTTTAATTAATTATGCGGTAGTTTATACTGTTCGAAAATTGGCTTTCCTCATTTACCCCAACCGTAATTTTGATATCAACTATCTAATATTCGTATAATTTTAAAACGATTCAAAGGATACGAAAAGCAGAAAAGAGAAAATTAACACTAAAAAAATTTATTGTTGTAAAACTAGACAACTTAAAGGCAATAAGAGGTGGAAGTGGTGGTGATAATGTTACTGGTGACATTCCTGATTTTTTAAAGGATAAAGAAGAGTAGCGATTTTTAGCTGAACAGATGCATTTTGTAGTGATAAATGCATCTGTTTAGCTCGTTTTACTCAAGTAACAAACTAACAGCATAGTTTACAAATCAATTAAAAATTAAGCTATATTGTTTGCTAGGTGAGTAGTTTTATAGAGAATAGAATAAAATTCGTTCATTAATTAAGGACTATCTACTCTGAAAACTATTTGATATTTACGAATCATACAAGAGTTTGGGAAAATAAAAAACTATGTTGATTATAAGCTTTAATTAACAAAATAGACCTGTAAATATAAGTAAATACATGAAATTATTTGAATCATCCCAACACCGTATTTTAACTAATAAGAAGAAATGAAAAAATATAAATTTCTGGTTTTGTGCATGATAATTCTCATTGCCCCCAAAAACCTTTACGCTCAGCATCTTAAGGATTTAATTCTCCCCCAGGTGGTTAAAGACACCTTTTATGGAAAAGTGGTTGAAGACCCTTATCGGTTTTTAGAGAATATTGAAGAGCCTAAAGTGGACGAATGGTTGCATAAACAGTCCAACATTGCGAGTACTACTCTGTATAAAATAAATAGTAGAGAAGCAATGATGGGCAAACAAAAGAGAATAAAAGGTAAAAGACCAAGAACCAAATATCTAAAAATAACCGAAAACAGTACGCATTTTTACCTAAAAAAAAGAGCCGATGAAAAGCTTTACAAGTTATATTATCGCAATGGCTTTAATGGTAATGAAAGGCTACTTTATAATCCTGAGGACTACAAAAAAGGTTCAGAAACCGAATACCTTATAAATTATATTCAACCTAGTTGGGACGCATCGAAAATAGCAATAGGGCTTACTTCAAAAGGCAAAGAGTTTTCTGAAATAGTTATCTTAGATGTTGCAAGTAAAGAGATGCTGCCTGAAATAATTACCAACAGTTGGCCTTCAGCCTTAGGCGGTTTGTCGTGGTTAAAGGATAATTCTGGCTTTATTTACACCCATGTTCCTGTAATGGATAAAACCTCCGAAGATTATATTTTAAATACAGCTTCGGTTTTATACAAGCTGGGCAAAGATCCTAAAGACCTTAATATTATATTCTCTGCTAGAAATAATCCGGATATAAATATTAAACCAGCAGATTTTCCAATGGTTTACTATAAACCTTATTATGGTAATACTTTATTGGGCAGTGTTGGTGGAGCAAGCGTTTTTAGTGACTACTATTATTCCAAAATTAATGATAAAGGTGAAGTAACCGAATGGAAACCATTGTATAAAAAAGAAGACAAGGTAAATCAACTCCATTTTTCTGAGGGAAACTTCTATTTTTTATCAGCACTTAATACCCCAAATTACAAATTGTGTAAAACAAGCATTAGTAATCCAGATTTTAAACACCCTGAAATTTTAGTAGCAGAAGATCCTAATGCAGTTATTACTGATTTTACCATGACAAAAAGTGGTATTTACTATGTTAAGAATAAAAACGGTGTAGATGCTCAGTTGTATTGTTTTAGAATGAATAAGGAACAGAAAATAAATATTCCCAAGCAGTCTGGTGATATAAATGTTTCTTCAAAATCACCTAAAAGTGATGATTTATGGATTGAAATTGAAGGTTGGACAAATTATAAGACCAGGTATCATTATAAACCTGGCAAGATTTTTACTCAGGAAGACTTATATCCTCGCCTGAAATCCTCTGAATTAGAAGACGTAGTTGTTGAAGAAATAGAAGTAGTATCTTATGACGGGGTAAAAGTTCCTTTGTCAATTATTTACAAAAAAGGTACTAAATTAAATGGAGACAACAGAGTCCTAATGTATGGATATGGAGCATTTGGTTATTCAAATACCCCCTATCTTTACGATTTTTTGTATCATTGGCTGCGTGAAGGGGGTATATACGTTGTTGCCCATATTCGAGGAGGCGGAGAAAAGGGTGAATCTTGGCACAAAGAGGGATATAAGCAGACCAAACCCAATACATGGAAAGATTTTATTGCATGCACAGAATTCTTAATCGACAAAGGGTATACAAACCCTGATAAAATGTCTATTTGGGCAGCTAGTGCTGGAGGTATTTTAATAGCACGTACCATCACTGAACGACCAGAACTTTTTAGTGCAGCAATTATTTTATCTGGCAAAATTAACATGTTGCGTTCAGAGTTTGGGCCAAATGGGAAAAATACAATAAAAGAATATGGCACTGTTACTGATTCCACGGAGTTTCGTGCCCTTTTTGAGATGGATGCATGCCAGCATGTTAAATCAAAAACCAAATATCCGGCAGTTCTTTTACTTGCTGGTGCTAATGATGCCAGAGTACCAGTATGGCATTCTGCCAAGTTTGCGGCAAGTTTACAGGCAGTAAATTCTTCAAAAAAGCCGATTCTACTTTCTGTGGATTATGGAGCAGGTCATGGACCAGGTATGGCATCAAATAAGAAAGACCTATACACCGTTGATATCCTAACTTTTGCCCTCTGGCAAACTGGCCACCCTGATTTTCAGCTAAAAGAATAGTTTATTATCCAAGTAATGTCCAAGTCCTTCTGTATTAGTTTTTTATAGAAGGACTTTTTTAAGATTGCATGCAACAAGACCTTTGGAAATATAGCCAAAATCTATTTTTTCTTAACAACACAAGGTCTATTAATGTTCAAAATATCTGTTATGTTGTATTCAACCCAGTGTTCTCAACGAGTGGCTCTGCAGGATCACCATTTGGGATAGTATGCCCCCAACCTAACCAGGTATTGTAATCATGCGGAAATCGTGCTAATACCGAATGGTTATCATGTAACAGAAAATAAATTTTCTTAACATGCTAATTCTTCGGCATTATTCATTGCGTTCATGAGATCGCTCTCTATATTCGCTTAGTTATACCAATGCCTTTTTTATTATCTAGATAGCGGTTTGGTATAAAAATTTAAGCCACCTTATAGGCCAGTAATTGTTCTCATCTTCAAAATCTTCATCAGAAATCTTCCAGTTTTCAGGTAAGCAAATACATAATTCAGCCTATTTTCCACCTTCCAATTCCTTAGGTGTATGCATAGGCTTATCGCTCGTACCTGTAGTAACCAGCGTATGAAAAGGTTTTTCGGTAGTGGGTTTAATCCAATGAACATCAACATGTACCTTGCCAACATGTTTTTCTACATGTGCAACAATTTCATCCATCCAAGACCTACCTGAAGCTGGTTCAAACTCATTTTGTGATTTTTCATCGTATCGGTAAATTAGTGCCCCTGATTTTGATTTTTCCAGGCTCAGATACTCTTCGTTATTTCCCCTGTTGCTTCGCCCAACTATCCCTCAAAGTAACCGTCCGGTTAAATACGGGCTTTTCTTTGGTCGAATCTTTATCAACACAATAATAGCCTTTGCGTTCAAACTGGAAATTTTCTTCTGGTTTAGCTTCTAAAACTACAGGTTCAAGTTTTGCTGCAGGTATTATCTGCAAAGAATCAGGGTTTAGGTAATCCAAAAATGTTTTGCCTTCTTTATCGCTTGATGGGTCTTCAACATTAAATAAACGGTCGTACAGCCTTACTTCGGTATCAATGGCATGTTTTGCCGAAACCCAGTGAAGCGTAGCTTTTACTTTTCGTCCGTCTGGCGATTTTCCTCCTTTCGATTCCGGATCGTAGGTGCAATGTATTTCAGTAATGTTGTCATTTGCATCTTTTACAACATCGGTACAGGTTACAAAATAGGCATATCGCAGGCGAACTTCCCGTCCAATACCTAATCTGAAAAATTTACGTGGAGGGTTTTCCATAAAATCTTCGCGCTCAATATATAATTCGCGAGAAAATGGGACCTTTCTTTTTCCTTTACTTTCATCTTCGGGGTTGTTTACTGCATCTAAAAGCTCCTCATTACCCTCGGGATAGTTGGTAATAACTACTTTTACTGGATCCAAAACACCCATTACCCTGTTTGCCCTTTTGTTTAGGTCTTCACGGATGCTGTGTTCAAGCAAAGCAACATCAATAAACCCGTCGCGTTTGGCAACACCCACTTTTTCAGAAAAATTACGAATAGATTCCGGGGTGTAACCTCTTCTCCTAAAGCCAGAAATGGTAGGCATACGAGGATCATCCCAGCCACTAACATGCTTTTCCTGAACCAGTTGTAGCAGTTTTCGCTTGCTCATGATAGAGTAGGTGAGGTTCAACCGTGCAAATTCAATTTGTCTTGGTCGGTACTCACCTGTAGCTAATTCATCAATAAACCAGTCATATAACGGGCGGTGTACTTCAAACTCAAGGGTGCAAAGCGAATGAGTAATTCCTTCAAAATAATCAGATTGTCCGTGTGCGAAATCATACATTGGGTAAACGCACCATTTATTTCCGGTCCGGTGATGTTCGGCATGCTTAATTCGGTACAAAATAGGATCGCGCATGTGCATATTGGGCGATGCCATGTCAATTTTAGCACGAAGCAGGCATTTGCCATCCTCAAACTCACCGTTTTTCATCCGCGCAAACAAGTCGAGGTTTTCCTCAACCGATCGGTTCCTAAAAGGGCTGTCTTTTCCAGGTTCTGTTGGGGTGCCTTTGTATTGGCGCATTTCTTCAGGAGTTTGCTCGCAAACATATGCTTTCCCCATTTTTATTAGCTGAACAGCAAATTCATATAGTTTATCAAAATAATCAGAAGTAAACCGTGGTTCCCCTTCCCACTTAAAACCAAGCCATTCAATGTCTTTTTTTATTGATTCAACATACTCAACATCTTCTTTTACAGGATTTGTATCATCAAACCGAAGGTTGCACTTACCGTTGTATTTTTCGGCAACACCAAAATTAAGGCAAATTGATTTAGCATGGCCAATATGCAGATACCCATTAGGTTCTGGAGGAAAACGTGTATAAATTTGTCCGTCATGTTTTCCGGCTTTTACATCTTCCTCTATAATGCTTTCAATAAAGTTGAGCGACTTTTTTATTTCTTTTTTTTCCGATTCTTTTTCAACCATCTTTCTTCATTCACATTTTACACAAATACAAAAATAGATGTTATTATTTAGATTTTACATCATTTCTATGGATTTTTATGCAATTGGTGTTGTTATTATAATTACTCTTATTCAGTTGGTTAGGTCAATAATTACAAACTCAATGGCATTTTCATTGATATAAATCAACGATTGTTTTACTATCTTTGCAGTCCCTTTGCAAAAAATGACAGGCAAAGTTTGGAGAAGAAAGTATTTAATAATTCCAGAAGAAAGAAAATGGGGCAGGTAAAAAAACAAGTAATTCCACTTTTAAACAGCGAAAAAAAGCTAGATAACTTTGATATTTTTTCAGCATATGATGATGAGGTACATCCAGGAAGAATTTTCGTTCATTTATATGGCGAGCTTTATGATACTTATTCAGTATTTGGAAATATAAACGTTGAGCTTTTTATCAAAAACCTGGAAAAGAAACATCAAATAAATTCTACCAACTTTATAATAAAAGATGAGTATTCGAAGAGGAAAAAGGTAGATGAAATTGATTACGGCACCTGTTCTTACCTGCTTAGGTTAAAAGACAAATTGCTAGTGTATATCTCAAACTACAAGGTTGTATTTTATTATTCTTCATCAATAGATTTTGCTGAAATTAAGGATATTATTGCGCTTATAAAACAAAGTAAAAAAGAGAAGAAGCATAAACGTAAATTTTATATGGTTGCTGCCAATTCTCATTCCGAATTTGGGATAGAACTTCGTAAGTTTAACATAAAAAAACAGGAAATTAGTTTAAATGAGAATTATAACGATGATTTTATCGAAGTAGATAAAACCATCAGGGATTTCTTAGGTACTGATAAACTAAACGGGGTGGTTTTGCTGCATGGAAAATATGGAACAGGAAAAACATCCTATATCCGAAACTTAATGGGGACTATTAATAAGCGCTTTATCTTTTTACCGGTCAACATGATGGAGTCAATTAGTTCGCCGAATTTTTTGCCATTTATTTCGAAATACAACAATAGTATACTTATTCTCGAAGATTGCGAAACAATTATTAAACAGAGGGAAAGCGGGAACTCTGATAATTCACTGGTAAACTTATTAAATTTAGGTGACGGTTTACTTTCTGATGCTTTGTCGATAAAACTTATTTGCACCTTTAACGCTGATTTAAAGCAAATTGACCGGGCAATCTTACGAAAAGGCAGGTTAATTACGCGCTACGAATTTCAGGAATTGAGTGTTGAAAAATCAAAAAAGCTTTGTGAAAAGATTGGAGCCACAGTGCAAATTGATCAACCCAAAACCCTGGCTGAAATTTATAACTACGACTCAAAAAATACTGATAATAAGCAAGTAGGGAAAAAAATAGGATTTAAGTAGGTTTTGTTTTAGTTTTAGATAGAAATAAGTTAAGCTTTATTTAATCTTTAATTTTTCTAAAATTTATAATTTAATTGTTATCTTTATTTTTAACTAATAAAACTAAAGAAAAACTACTTGCAAATATACAGTTGCTTTGTTAAGTTTGCATTTGAACAAAAAAAGTCTGGATAAAAGCTGATAATGAGAATATTAATAGTTGATGATGAGCCAATTAATGTGCTTCTGTTGGAGAGTCTGCTAAAAAACAAGTACGACACTGCATCAGCTGAAAATGGACTTGAGGCCTATGCTAAATTAGTTGAAGATCCCCCGGATATAGTCCTTTTGGATATTCTAATGCCTTACATGGATGGTTTTGAAACCCTTGAAAAAATCAAAACCAATAAAAACCTGGCCAATATTATTGTTATAATGGTTACCGCAAAGGTTGAAAAAGATGATGTAAAAAAAGCAATGGTTTTAGGAGCCGATGATTACATTAAAAAACCAATTGATGCAACAGAACTTTATACCAAAATAGACATTCATGCCAGGCTTAAAAAGTCTGAAGAACAAATCATGGAGTACCAGGTTTATGCTAATATCCATGAAAGTATGATTTCAGCGCAACGAATACAGCAATCGTTACTGCCTGATAAACAGAATTTTACACGGATTTTCCCAAACTCATTTACCTTGTTTAAACCAAGGGACATGGTAGGGGGCGATTTCTATTTTGTCTCACAAAAACTGAATAAAAAATTTATTTGTGTTTCTGATTCTACAGGGCATGGCGTACCTGCAGCAATGATTTCGGTGTTGGCTTATATGGAATTAAGCTGGATAGTAAACAAATCGAACATAACCACCCCCTTACAGGTTGCCAACAATTTAAGGGCCGAGCTGTTAACTCATTTAGGGCAATCATCAGATACCTATGCATCAAGTAATGGATTAGATGCAATTTTTTGCGAATTTGATGAGCAAAAGCAAATGTTAAACTTTGTTGGAGCCGGGCGTCCCATCATTATTATAAGAAAAGGGGTTGATCATATTATTATTAATGGGCAAAAAGTAAACCCGCTGGTAAAGAATGATGATAATTATTTATTTTATATAAGAGGGGATTTTATTACGCTCGATTTTGAAGTCATGAACAGTAAGCTAAACAACCATGCTATTGAAATTAGAAAAGATGATGTGATTTATTTGTATTCTGATGGAATTACGGATCAGTTTGGTGGTGCTGAGGAAAAGAAATTCTCGAAAAAAAGGTTGATGCAGTTGCTGCTTAATAACCAGGGTAAATCACTCAAATCGCAAAAGCTAATACTTTACAAGGAACTTGATAAGTGGACGCTTAACCATGAACAAACTGATGATATTGTAGTTATTGGTATCCAGGTTTAAGGTTTATTTTATCCTTGCCAGTTTTTTAAGGGCATCCAGTTTTACAATACGTATTTTTCGTCCATTAAGTTCAATGTAGTTATCTCCCTTAAACTCTGAAAGTAAGCGTATTACAGACTCTGTTGCGGTTCCTACCAGGTTGGCTAATTCTTCTCTTGTAAGGCTTACTTTTAAAAAGTTTTGATCGTCAAGGTCAAAGGTATCTCTTAATAATACCAAAATTTCAGCAAGGCGTTCTCTCACCGTTTTTTGTGCTATATCAATAATAAATTTATTGGCCTCGCCAAGTTCTTTTAACGAAACTTTTAATACCTCCATCGAAAACCCGTTGTTTTCTTTTACCAGGTCAATAAAAAGGTTGGCAGGCACAAAACAAAGAACAGCATCTTCAATTACTTTGGCAGTAGTATCGGCTAATTCCTGGCTAAGAATAGAGCGGAAACCAATAATTTCTCCGGCCTGGGCAAAACGGATTATTTTTTCACGGCCATCAACACCCGTTTTATATAATTTTACAATTCCTTTATTTACACAATATATCCCACTTATCCTGTTTCGCTCATGATAAATTATATTGCCTCTTTTGTAATAATTGCAGCCTTTTTCAAAAGTGAGTATGTTCAGTTCGTCTTTAGTAAGATGCCTGAATATAGGATTGAATGAAAAACAATCACTACAAGTCGGAATATTTTCCAGATTTCTCATTGCCATACTTCAAAAAGCTATATAAATAGCACTAAACTCTAATTTTTTTGTGCAAGATACAATATAAAGTATATTTGTGAAAATAATTGAAACCTAAATTATAACAATTATTTAATATTATAGATTTCCAATCTTTAGAAAGCCTATTGGGCTTGATTAGTGATTTGCAGATGTAATTTATGGTTATTTTTATATAATCAGAAAGTATTAATTGCAATAAATTAAAAATAACTTTCTTTTATTTGTGCAACAAAAATTACATCTTTTATTAGGTTCAGTTGTTTGCATCAAAAAAGATTACCTACGCTAAGTTCTTTGGAGGATATTCTTTTGCACCTCCTTTGAATGGGGCAATCTGTTATATTAAGAAAATAATCAATGGTGTAAATCATTGCATAATCGTAAAATTAATTAAAAACTAACATATGAAAAGTTCAATTAATGCAAAATGGAAAGGCAAAATGGCCTTTGATGTTGAAGTAGGGGGACATAAACTAGCACTTGATGCTTCGGAAGAAGTAGGTGGAGAAAACAAGGGAATGCGCCCTAAACCACTAATGATGGTTGCACTGGCAGGTTGCACGGGCATGGATGTAGTTTCAATACTTAAAAAAATGAGGGTTGAGTTTGATGACTTAAACATCAGGGTTGATGGTGATTTAACAGATGAACACCCAAAACAATTCTATAAAATGAGGGTTATTTATGAATTTAAAGGCAAAGACCTACCAATTGAAAAACTGCAGAAAGCTGTAAGTTTATCCGAAGAAAGATATTGTGGAGTAAGGGCCAGTTACGGTAAGGTAATGGAAGTTAGTTCAGAGATTATTGTAAACCCCTAATAAAACTGAATTTTCACTAAATTGTAGCCGGTTGTAATCTATTGATAGATAGCCGGTTGTTCTTATTTTGATGTTTCATAATCAAATAGCCGCCAACTAATGAACTGTTACGTTTGTTAATTTGGTGATTTAATAAAATATCTGCAGATCCATGAATTTTAAAAACTTACTTGACTTCCTTTCAAACTTATCAGAAAATAATAACCGGGACTGGTTTAATGACCATAAAAAGCAGTTTGTTCTTTTAAAGGATGAGTTTGAAAGTTTTATACAACAACTAATTCCTAAGGTAAGGGAAATAGATTCAAGCATTGGCCCTATTGAAGCTAAAAACTGTATTTTTAGGATTTACAGGGATGTGCGTTTTTCGAAAAACAAGGATCCTTACAAGACCCATTTTGGTGCATATATTGCTAGTGGTGGGCGAAAAAGCAAAACCTGTGGCTATTATCTTCATATCGACCCAAAAGAAGCTTTTATTGCAGCAGGAGCATATAGTCCGGAACCCCAAATTCTGAAAGAGATCCGATATGAAATAATGGATCGTACTGAAGATTTCAAGCAACTTATTGGGAACAAGGATTTTAAGAGAATATATGGAGAGCTATCGGGGGAGAAGTTAAAAACTGCCCCAAAAGGGTTTCCAAAAGATTTTAAAGATCTGGAGTTAATAAAATACAAAAGTTTTGAAGTTTTTCACCGTATTGATGAAAAAGCAATATTGTCAGAAAACTTTGAAGATTTTATTTTGGATACTATAAAACTAGCTGTTCCATACAACCGGTTCTTTAACAGGTTGATAGAACATATCCTTAACGAAGAAGGCAATTAATTGGAAATGATTAAGAGGTGTTGATTAGGATTATACCTGGTGGTATATTTTTTTAACGCTAGCCCTGCAGGGCCTGACTCAACTGATCCATATAACAGGTTGTATCTAGAATCACATGTATGGCAGCTTGCAAAAATATTACTTTTATCAATTACCACATCGGAAACTTCAGGATCATAAGTGCAGGTAGCATCATATGCAGCGTATATTTCACCAGAAATATCAATGCCTTCTACATTTGTTACAATTATTCCATTGTATCCGCCGTTTATTTTTATAGAATTACCAGGTGTTTGTAATTCTATATATTGCGGCAAATTCAAATCTATCCTCTCATAGACATATACGTCTGGTACGGGATGATCATCATCGCATTGAAAAAAGACGATTGGTATAAGTATAATTAGAAAAATTAATCGTAATTTTGACATAGTATGAATATGTTTTTACATAGTAACGCAAAAGTAATCAAATTATTGGTTTGTGTACTGTTCTTCACCAGTTTATACCGGCAAGTTTATTCGCAAGAAGAAAATACTGGAGGTGATCCTATATCTGAAGCGATTAAAGAGCAAAAACAGGAGCAGTACCTAGGCTCTAAACTTACAAAAAATGAAGAAGAAGAACTGAAACATATTTATGAAAAGTATAAGCTTACTGACAGGCAGGTTGAACTAAAATCGAAGGAACGAAGCGGGCAAAAAATAAAGTTTTTCGATAGGTTTAGGATTGCAATGGCCAACAGGAAGAACTATATGCGCGAAAAAAAACTGAAAAAGTTCAGGGAAAAAAAGGTGCTGAGCAAACAATCGGAAAAAACGCGCGAAAGAATGAAAAAAAACCACAAGCGAACTAAAGATAAGTACAAAAGGAAGAAGCGAAAACAAAAAAGAAAACGGTTTTTTAATTTATTTCGATAATTCTTAAGTAAATTGCAAGAGCTTTTGTAATTTTGTTAAATATAAATGTAATACAATGGGTGATTTAGATAACATAATTTACATAGTTGCAACGATAGTTATTTTTGTTGTAAGTTTACTGGGGCAAAAAAAGAAAAAGGTCCAGGTGCCTGTTGCGGAGAAAGAAGAAGATGGAGTCTATTCATTAAACGATTTTGAAAAAATACTTGAACGAAAGCAAGAGTATCGTCAGCAAGAGCAGGTGGTTGATGAAATAGAAGAACCAATAAAAATAGAAAAGCCAAAAGAGGTAGAAGAACTTCAAAAAAAGAAGCTAAAAAAAACTCAGGCAGAAGAAGAAAACCAGGATGGATTTGATGTAAAATCTGCCATAATTTACTCATCGATATTAGAACGAAAAAAATTCCGACATTAGATACATAAGCCCTAAAATAAAGGGTTAAAGTGTTGAATTAAAACCATTTATTTGATTAAACGATAAATTTTTTTTATCTTTGCACCGCAAAGAGTTCAAAACCCAAATTGGGGGCTGGATTCTTTTTTATTTCTATAACATAATAAAATTAGTATGGCAAAAGTTTCATATATAACTGAAGAGGGACTTAAGAGGTTGAAAGAAGAACTAGATCAGTTAACAAGGATAGAAAGGCCAAAAATTTCAGCACAAATTGCTGAGGCACGTGATAAGGGTGATCTTTCAGAGAATGCAGAATATGATGCAGCCAAAGAAGCTCAAGGTTTGTTGGAGTTGAAAATATCAAAGCTTCAGGAAATAGTAAGAAATTCAAGAATTATTGATGAAAGCAAAATTGATACTTCCTCCGTTCAGATTTTGACCACTGTTAAGATTAAAAACCTGAAAAATAAGGCCATAATGCAATATACCCTTGTTGCAGAAAGCGAAGCGAACTTAAAAGCTGGAAAAATTTCGGTTGAAACACCAATAGCACAAGGAATTATGGGAAAAAAAGTAGGAGATAAAGTTTCTATTCAGGTTCCTAACGGAGTAATGGACTTTGAAATACTTGATATTTCTTTGAAGGTATAAAGCTAATAAATCATATACAGGAGGGTTTTCTGAGCAATTGGGAAACCCTTTTTTTATAGCGTGGTTAAAGATTTATACTAACAGCGGTTAGGTATAGAATTCTTTAATATAAATGTTTTGATATTTACAGGCACTATTTTTAGTTTAGGCTAAATTTTAAAATTCAATGATAGTATGTATAAAAAAATCTTCTTTTCGTGTATTCTTTTCTTGTTTGTGCAAATAATATCTTTTTCGCAGACAAAACCACTTAAAAAACAAGAACATGTTGTAAATAAGGCACTTAAAGAATTCTTGGCCGATAAAGATTTAAAAAATGCAAGTATTAGTTTTTTAGCAGTTGATGCAAAAACAGGTGAAGTTGTTACAGAGCATAACCCAGACTTGAGTATGATGCCTGCTTCTACTTTAAAACTTGTAACAACGGCCACTGCACTGGAAGTTCTGGGTAGCAGGTACACCTTTAAAACAAAACTTGAGTATTCAGGAGTAATTGATACGGTCAATGGTGTTTTAAATGGGAATATATACATTAAAGGTGGGGCAGATCCGACTTTGGGTTCAGTCCATTATGACAACCAGAAAAAATATGGATTTATAAATACCTGGATTAATACTTTATTAGGACAAAAAATTAAAACCATCAAAGGACGAATAATTGCTGATGCAAGCAGGTACAGCACAGAGATTGCCCCTCCAAAATGGGCATGGGAAGATATAGGTAATTATTACGGTGCTGGGGCAAATGGTTTAACTGCATTTG
The DNA here is from genome assembly GCA_050291445.1 of Bacteroidales bacterium. GTDB lineage: Bacteria > Bacteroidota > Bacteroidia > Bacteroidales > NBLH01 > NBLH01. Next base: position 15,442 of record JBNKJW010000066.1, read on the forward strand.
ATAATTTGTACGAAGTTTACTTTCAATCACCAGCTTTACCTGATAAATTAACAAAAATCATTAAACGCGAACCAGAAATCCCTGGTTTAGTGGTCTATAATGAAGTTCTTTCATCCAATAATAATAGAGATGAGGCTTTTATTTTTGGGGCACCTTACCGCTATTTACAAATCATTCGGGGAACTATTCCAAAGGGGAGATCTGAATTTAAGATAAAAGGTGCCATACCCGATCCTGCTTATTATATGGCTTGGTTTGTTAGCAAAAAACTTGAAGAAAATAATGTAAAAACTGAAAAGGAGGCAACAACCATAAGATTAATGAGGCAGCGGGGAGATACAATCAATGAAAGAACGCATCATTTGCATACTTTGTATTCTCCGCCACTTTATAGCATCATAAATATAACCAACAAAAAAAGCATCAACCTTTTTGCTGAGCACCTTTTGAATGAAATTGGCTACAAACTAGGAAAAGAGGGTAGCAACAGTGCAGGGAGAAAGGCCATTATGTCGTTTTGGAAAAATAAAGGGATGGATATTGATGGATTGCATATTCATGATGGATGCGGGTTGTCGCGCTCAAATTCTATAACAGCCAAACAATTAGTGTTTTTGCTCAGGTATATGAAAAAAAGTAAGAATTTCAGTACTTTTTACAAATCTTTGCCTGTTGCTGGAAAATCAGGTACTCTTCGTCATATTGGTCGAAATACAAGCGCTCAGGGAGCAGTTCATGCAAAAAGTGGTTCGATTGGTTTAGTGAGGGCTTATACTGGCTATGTGACAACAAAAGGGGGCAGGGAGTTAGCATTTTCAATGAATATTGCCAATTATAATTGTAGTTCGTACAGTGCCCGTAAAAAATTAACAGATTTAATGATAGCAATGGCGGATTTTAATTTATAATTTTTTCTATTTGGACATTTAGCCTGTCGAAATGCCGAAATAAAAAAACAGGGTGCCGGTTTGAAGAGCACCCTATCTTTGTCAAAAGCAGAATTTGTTAAATTTTAAAAGTCTTTATGGACTTATCCGCATTTTGAACTGCCACAGCTTTGGCATATTAAACATCCTTCCTGGTAAACCAACGATTTTGAGCCGCAACTGTCGCATTCCTGACCGTTTTTGGCTTTGGTTCCATTTGGTATATATTTTTTCAAGGCTCGTTCTACACCATTCTTCCAAGTGTTAATTGTTTCACTATCAAGATGTAATGAAGAAACAAGGTTCACAGCATTTTGAATTGGCATACCATGGCGCAACACACCCGATATTAATTTTGCATAATTCCAAAACTCTTGATTAAACTTATATGAAAGACCCTGAATAGTGATATTAAAGCCATATTTGTTGGTGTATTTGAAGTCGTAACGTTTGTTGCCTTTTTCATCCCTGTTTTTAATAATAAAACCTTTTTTTATTGATTTAGGGATTGGTAACGCATCATCTTCAGCAATACCGGTAAAAATCTCGTAAGGACGGCCATTAAGTAATCCGACAAAAGCAATCCATTTTTCATTATTATTCTGAAACCTTACAATATCAGCTTCAAGTTCTGCTGGTCGTTTAGGTGAGTCAGTAACTACTATTCCTGACTTCTTTTCTTCTTTCTTGTTGCTGATTAAAACACCATCGCGCGAGCCGTCTCTATAAACTGTAACTCCTTTACAGCCACTTTTCCATGCCTCAACGTATAAATCGCCAACTAATCCTTCTTTTACTTCTTTGGGTAAGTTAACAGTAACACTAATTGAGTGATCGACCCATTTTTGAACTTCTCCCTGCATTTTAACCTTTGCAACCCAGTCAACATCATTTGAAGTAGCTTTGTAGTAAGGCGATTTTTTCACAATCTCATCTACCTGGTCATCACTATAATTTCTAACAGCATCAATATCATAATTATTCATCTTTAACCAAGTGATAAAATGATGGTGAAAAACATTGTATTCTTCCCAAGAATCGCCCACTTCATCAGTAAATGAAACTACTACATCATTATCATTAGGGTTGACTTTTCTTCTGCGGCGATATACTGGCATAAATACCGGCTCAATGCCTGAAGTAGTTTGTGTCATTAAACTGGTTGTTCCTGTAGGAGCAATTGTAAGCAAAGCTATATTTCTTCTGCCATGCTCTGCCATTTCTTTGTAAAGCTCTTCATCAGCTTCTTTTATCCTTAAAATAAATGGGTTGTTTTTTTCTTTATTGGTGTCGTAAATTGCAAATGAGCCTCTTTCTTTTGCCATTTCAACAGACGATCTGTAAGCGGCCAAGGCCAGGTTTTTATGTACTTCTATCGAAAAATCAATGGCGTTATCGCTACCATAACGTAGCCCTAATGCAGCAATCATATCTCCTTCGGCAGTAATACCAACTCCTGTTCTTCTTCCTTCTTCTGCTTTTTTTCGAATATTTAACCAAAGGTTTTTCTCTGTTCTTTTTACCTCTTCCGATTCAGGATCTTTATCAATTTTAGCGATGATTGCATCAATTTTTTCCAGTTCCAGATCAATTATGTCGTCCATAATTCGTTGGGCATAGCCTACATGCTCTTTAAATAAAGTAAAGTTAAACTTAGCCTTTTTTGAAAATGGGTTTTCAACATAACTATAGAGGTTGATTGCCAAAAGACGACAACTGTCGTGCGGACAAAGTGGTATTTCTCCACAAGGGTTGGTAGAAACTGTCTTATAGCCCAAATCTGCGTAGCTATCCGGAACAGACTCCTTGATGATAGTATCCCAGAAAAGAATGCCTGGTTCAGCCGATTTCCACGCATTATGAACAATTTTAGACCATAATTTCCTCGCATCTATTTCTTTTGTTAATGACGGCTTTTTTGCATCTATAGGAAACTGTTGTGTGTATGAAGTACTTTCTACAACAGCTTTCATAAATTCATCATCAATTTTAACCGAAACATTGGCTCCGGTTACTTTTCCTGCTTCTAATTTAGCGTCAATAAAATCCTCAGCATCAGGATGTTTAATAGAAATACTCAACATTAAGGCACCTCTTCGGCCATCCTGGGCAACCTCTCTTGTTGAGTTGGAGAAACGCTCCATAAAAGGCACAACACCAGTGGATGTTAAGGCACTATTCAAAACATGGCTTCCTTTTGGTCTCACATGCGATAAATCATGACCAACGCCACCTCTTCTTTTCATTAATTGTACCTGCTCCTGGTCGGTTTTCATAATCCCGCCATAAGAATCAGCAGGCTTTTCCTCGCCAATTACAAAACAGTTAGACAAAGAGGCTATCTGAAACTGGTTACCAATTCCTGTCATAGGACCTCCTTGTGGAACAATGTATTTAAAATCCTTTAAAAGGTTAAAAATTTTTGTTTCACTTAATGGATTAGGATATTTCTTTTCTATCCTATGAATTTCTTTTGCCAGCCTTTTGTGCATGTCATCAGGGCTCGATTCAAAAATATTTCCATCTGAATCTTTTAAGGCATATTTATTAACCCATACTTTTGCAGCTAACTCATCACCTTTAAAATATTCAAGCGCGCTTTTATAAGCCTGGTCAAAGGTGTAAGATTTTTCTTTCTTACCATTCTTTAGGGTCATAGGTTCTAAGTACATTATTGTAGAATTTTTTGTAAGTATTCCTGAAAATTAAGAAGTTATGAATTTTTCTTAGTCTGCAATTTACCGATAATTTGGAAATTCTAAAAGCTGTGAAATAGAAAAGTATACTTTACATTCCAATTTGCCTGTTGATATCTTCTTTATTAATCTGATTACCAATATTAAATCTGAATTTAGCAGTGTTGAAAAAAAATAGTTTATTCAAAATTTGTAAATGACACAATTAAAATTGATTTTTACAATTTGACAAGAACTCAGTAAACCGCTTTAATTGAGTAGATTATGTACAATACTGGTCAAATTTCAACTTTTGTTATACTTTTGGCCTAAATAGTTCAAAAATTAAGTTTAAGTAATATGCTACCAATAGGAACAAGTTTAAAAGTAAAAATAGCGAGGGTACTTTATTTTTTTGTTAAGGTTTTTTTTAGAAAAAATATCCAAAGGATAAAAAGGAATGATGTTAATTTTGAAATAGACCTAAGGGAAGGTATTGATCTACACCTTTTTTTATTCGGAGGTTTCCAGAAACATGTGTATTCTAATCCACTTCTTACCTTAACTGATGATGCAGTGATTTTTGATGTTGGTGGTAATGTGGGTGTGATGAGCTTGTTTTTTGCAAAAATGGCTCCTGGGGGAATGGTATATGCCTTTGAACCAACTGATTATGCATTGAAAAAGTTTAGCAAAAATCTTGAGCTAAACCCTGAACTGGCTAAAAGAATAAAACTTAATCAATGCTTTATCTATTCATCTATAGAAGATGAGCCAGAGCTAGAGGCATTTAGCAGTTGGATGTTAACTGGGAACGAAAAAAGGCACAGCGTGCATCAAGGAATTGCAAAATCGGCTGAAAATATTGCTGCAATTACGCTGGACTATTTTGTTGAGCAAAAAGGGGTTACTCAACTTGATTTAATAAAAATTGATACTGATGGCTATGAACTGGAGGTGCTGAAGGGGGCCAAAAAATTGTTGTTGAACCTGAAACCTAAAGTTATTTTTGAAATAGGCCAGTATATTATGAAAGAAAAGAATATTTCTTTTGCTGATTATTTCTCCCTGTTTTCAGATGCTAATTATAAAATTATAAATACCAAAGGTATTAAGGTAACAATTGGTAACTATAAAAAATTGATACCTAAAAATGGTACAGTAGATTTAATTGCGATGCCCAATTAGTGGTAATACCGGTTTCACTTTCAAAATGGTCCAATTTCGGCAAAGCCTCATTCGACTATTTTCAAGTAGCATCGGCATTTGCAATTTATATTTTGCCTTTTGACTAAAATATAAATGCAATTGGTATTATACACTCCCTAAATAAAAAAAGACCATCCGAAGATGGTCTTAAATTTATTTCGTATTGAGGCACTGTATATTAATATTCCCAAAGGTCTTGCTCGTAATTGAAAATACTTTCTTTTATTCTTTCTGCCTCTATCTGAGATTCTAAACCTACTGTATAGTCGAGAATTGCTCTGTTATTATAAGCATTAGATTCCTGAACAATATAGCTTGAAAACATCCTTTTGAAGAAAATATCATCAAATGAATATTCCTGTGCATCATTCCTGGGGTTAAAAACCTTATGGTTTGCCAGAATTTTTCTTGCTTCAGGGAAATATACCCAAAACAATTTTTTCATCATCATTTGTTCGTCCTCTTCGGCATCAGGATCATCGGAATCTTTTGTATAAATCCTTACCGGGCAAATACCGATTATTCTTACCTCAAGAACAGAGCGTTGTTTATCAAAGAACCACATTTCTTTTACCAACAGTTCTTTCACTTCGTTGTAGTAAATCTGTCCTTCGATAGTTTTTTCTATCATTGGGCCTTCAGGATCTTCAACATTCTCAACCATGATTACCTGGTCTTTTGCACCAAATTTATCCTCAATATCTTTTACAGTCATTACCGTGGCAAATTCATCACCGGTGGCAAGATCTTCATCATAGGCAGTCAAACCCTGATTTTGAATTCCCCACATCAGCAATGAGATCAAACTCATTCTATCACCAAGTGGTTCTTCGGGATAGTAAAAAGGGAAATTTAATTTTTCTTTTAACTGAAGTTTCCTCCAGATAGTCTTTGACCACATCACATCAGCTTCGCGCAAATATTGATAAGGTACAGGCTTTTTATCAGCAATATGATTTTTTACATATACCCCATTCAGTACGTCCTGCGCTTTTAATCCGGTTAAATTAAATGCAATTGCAACAAGCAGAATGATTGAAAACAATCCTTTTTTTTTCATCTCATATTCAATTTTAAATGTTCAATTGGCCCAATTATTAATCAGGCTACTTTATCTTAAAGGTCAAAGAACCAAGGTCTCTGGTAGTTCCGTCAGGACCAGTTGCTTTGATATCTTCAATATAAACCTTTCTTTTTGATTGAACCCCTCTCAGTAAGTTTTGCTGGGCAGCTGTAAACCTTGCGCTATTTGATTTTGCATCCTGAACATAACCACCTTTGGCTTGCGCAGAAAGATTAAAACTTACTACGCTAAATCTTAAATCAAAATCAAAGTTTTCAAGCACTGCAGAAACTCCTGTTTGTGCAGCCAGCCAGTTTTTTGCTACTGTACCACCTCGTCTTCCGCCAATTTTAGCTACTGGATCGGGCACTTTTTTAACGCGGAATTCTTGTGAACCCATGTTTTTATTTTGTCCGTCCAACTCAGCCGTGGCACCAACTCTAACTTTTCTACCCTGAGGTCCTTTTACTTTTACAACATAATTGTTCCCACTACGCCTAATACTACCACCACCGTTTAAAAATGCATTTACTTTACTTGGTGGTACACCAGGTACTGAAACAGCAACCGGGTTATCAACTCCAATGTAAAATACATTCATTTTAAGTGGAGAAACAACTAAGCTAGCCTGTCCAACAGTGTATTCACTTTTGAATGGAAACTTCATTATTTCTTGCGTCTTTGGGTTCTTCATCTCAATCACCCCACCAAATGATTTTGGTCCGGGACTACCAGTACTTCCAGTGAAAACACCTTTCCCATTTTCAACTTTCAATTCAGTGCCACCGTCCATTTTTATCACTGGATCTACAGTAGAGTCAGACGCAGCAATAAAAACTTTTGCTTCAAAAGGTTGCCCCATTAAAACATAATTTGAAGGAGCTGTTACAATGGCTTCAATTTTATTGAACTTGAAACTACCCTCATCAATTTTGGTATAGAGGTAATCAAGCATATTGGCTTCCGCAGTTCTTACATCTGCCTGCATTTTAGACATTAGTGCAATAACCCCTGCTGAAGGCATAGATTCGAAATATGCCATTTCCCATGGAACAGTACCTTTATCCTGACCAACAACATCATCAGTACTCAAGTTACTTTTAAGGCCATTAATAAGCCCTTCGTTTTTATCCTCAACCATTCCAATAAGGAAGTTCCTGTATTCATCAATTTTTTGCTTTAAGGTAGCCGCTCTTTTTTCCGTAATCATAATCTGTCCAGGAATATTGATATCATCCTTTTTTTCAATATTATTAGGATCTCCTTGCGGGCCTTCAATAGTTTGCACTATTTTCACTTTCAGCTCCTGAATGTAATCATAGAGTTCAGTTGCTTTATTACCAACTTTGTCTGCTTTTTCTTTCCAAGGTCCTGTTTTTGTAGGATTCTCTTTGTTTGCAGCTTCAAATTTTGAGTAGATGTCGCCATTTTTGTTGACTGTGTTCTCCGTTGATTTGCGTAGACTTTCGTCCATTAAGCTAAAGGCATTTAATACCTCAGCTGCAACGTTCAGCGCCAACAGGGCAGTAAGAACTAAGTACATCATACCAATCATCTTCTGCCGCGGCGTTTCTTTTCCGTGTGCCATAATTTTTCAGAATTTAATGATTAAATAGTATGATAGTTAGTCTGTTTTTACATTCATGGCAGCAAGCATGTTGCCATATACAGTTGTTAATGCTTCTAGTTGAGTTCCAAGTTTCTTAATTTCTGCATGATATTTTCTTGAGTGTTCTACTGAACCTTCAATATCAGCCATCATATTTTCAAGACCTTTCGTACTTAACTGTAGTTCAAAAATAGCATTCAGTGCTTCTAAGTTTTTGTTTAATTTACTTACATGCTCACTGTATTCACTATTTCCGTTTCTAAGTGCTGAAAAGTCAATTTCCATATTGTCTGTTAACCTTTCATAGGCTGCAATAAAATTGCCTCCTTTTTCAGTAACTGCCTGTGCATTTTTATTGTAGGCATCTGAAAGTGATTCTGCTGAGTAATTCAATGCTTCAGCAGATTGCTTATAACCATCAATTGACTCGGTATAAGCATTTGATAACTCATTTACTGATCCGGATGCTTTTTTTACATTTTCAGTAAATTCGTTAGTTGCAATTGCAGCATTTGAAATATTTGCCATTTCATTGACCCTGAGATTTAGGTTTTCTATGCCATCACCCAGTTTGTCAAATAAAGTAGCGCCTCCTGCTTTATCCAGCATTTGGTCAAATTTCATTAATGCATCTCCAGATGATATTGGAGTTTGCGAACCACCGGTTATTTCAAGTTCATCATCCTCAACAAGTCCTGATAATTGAGGATAAACCAGTGTCCAGTCCAGCTCTTCATGCAATGGTTCAAAGGCTGAGAAGAAGAAGATAATTGCTTCTGTTCCCAAACCAGCAATAAGCATTGGTCCGGCGCCAGGCCAGTGCATGATTTTAAAAAGTGCACCAACAATAACCACCGAGGCTCCTAATCCGTATAGCTTGGCCATGAAATTTTTCCATGCATGTGATTGTGTTATTTGAGCAAGTCCCATAATAATTATTTGTTTTAGTTAGTAAATGAATTGATTTATGAAGCTAAATATAATTAAAATGTATTAATTACAAAAATCTAATTATCTGTTTGTTAGTTAAATTTACTGAAGTCCCACTCATCGTTGTCGCGACCTAAGTATGAGCGAACACAACGGAAACCTACATATGATTTTGCAGTATCCTGGTATTCGTAAGTACGTGTACCTACCTGCATATAGAATCCAATATCTTTCCATGAGCCACCTCTAATAACTTTACGCTTTAATGCTGGCGGATCAGATGCTAAGGCATTGTAAACATAATCAGGGTTCAAATCGTGAGTAAAACTGTATGTTGATTCATCAAATGCATTGGATGTCCATTCTGCTACGTTTCCTGCCATATCATACAATCCCCATTCATTTGGTGAGAAAAGTGCTACCTGGAGCGTTTCATTGGCTCCATCATCGCCATAGTTTCCACGTAAAGGTTTAAAGTTAGCAATGAAACATCCGGTATTGTTTCTTGTATAAGGTCCACCCCAAGGATACATTGACAGCATTAAACCTCCTCGTGCAGCATATTCCCATTCTGCTTCGGTAGGAAGTCGGTAATCCTGGAAGGGTACATTTCTTTTTTGTGCCATATAGTTTCTCATTAACTGAGTACGCCAGATGCAAAATGCATTGGCCTGTTTCCAGTTAACCCCAACAACAGGATAATGGTCGAATGCAGGGTGCCAGAAGTAGCTTTTTGCTAAGGGTTCATTGTATGAGTAAGTATAATCCGACATCCAAACCAGTGTATCTGGATAGGCATTTATTCTTGCTGACATTATGAAAGATGAACGGTCTTTTAAAGCTTCTTTTTCGCCTTTTACATTAATTACTTCGCCTTTGTATTCACCACCTGTAAAATCTTCGTTAAAATTATACCTGTTTGATTTTTTTGCGGCTTGTTTTAAATCTACCCAGTAGTATTCGTAGATTAATTTTCTTGAATCTACTTCTTTTCTTCGATAAAACCTTTCATGAACGGGTAAGAAAATCTCTTTCATAGCATCCTGGTATTCTTCATCCTCGCTATCCCATTGAATTTCAGTTTCCCAATTTAAGTAACAGGTTTCAGGATCATCATTGTCGTAACCATCATCATAGGCTACTTCTTCATCCATTTCAATTTTGTAGCCTTCAATATCATTTTTCACCAACAACCTTCTTACAATTGAATCTCTTACCCAGTATATAAACTGTCGATATTCGTTGTTAGTAATTTCGGTGATATCCATCCAAAATGGATCTACAGAAACTGTTTTAGCCTGGGCTGTAATAGCAAATGCGATGTCTTCATCGTTTGGTCCCATTGTGAACGAGCCCATAGGAATAAATGTCATACCGTATGGTTCTGGCTCATAGAATTCTTTTCTATCGCCAACACCTACTAATTCACCTTGTGGACCTTTTCCTTTGCAACTTGCAAATATTGAGATCACAACTACTAAATAGATAATTTTCTTCATAATGTCAAACCTTATATTCATTGCCAATGCTGTTTAATATTCTTTTTTTATAAAAACCTAACACTTCTGTATTTTTGTGGTGTTCTATTAATTTCAAAGTTAAAACAGTAACCAATCATTATTTCATGGCTTCCACTGTTGGTGTTAATTAACTTTGAAAGGTTGAGCCCATAAGCATATCCAATTTTTATACCATTAAATAATTCTATGCCAATATTTATGTCAAGTGCATCAGTTGTCCTATAAGTAACGCCGCCCCAGAATTTTTTATTGTATACAGTGTTAAAATTTATTGTAAATTGTGGCGAAGCCCCGTCGTACTTGACTAATAGGTTGGGATAAATTTCAATTGGTTTACTTGATAAATCAAGTTTATAACCGGTCATTAAAAAATAGTGCCTTTTTAAATAAGGCAATTCTTTTCCTGATTTCAGATTGAATTTAGGTTGAGTTAAGTGCACGGAGGAAACACCAACATAGAAATTGTTAAGGGTGTAAACTGCTCCAATGCCTAAATCATATGTTAATCCCTGGTCTTTTTGATCGGGTATTGAACGATCTGTATCCTGATTATTTCCTTCTCCCGTATCAAATGTCCCATCAAATGCTTTATTATAGATTCCTAGTTTTACTCCTATGCTTAAAGTTCCAGTACTTAAATTGCGGATGTATGAATAATCAATACTTCCTGAAAAGTTAGATTCAAAACCAAGCCGATCATCTATCATGGTAATACCAACTCCACTATTTATTCCAAATAGATTTAATGGAGAATTAATGGTTAATACTGTGGTTTGTGGTGCACCTTCAAACCCTACCCACTGCTGCCTGTTGATGATGTTTGCACAGATTTCTCCCTGTAATCCTGCAAAAGCCGGGTTTTGATGCACTCTGTTAAAAAATGTATGGCTTAACAAAGGAGCTTGCTGGGCACTAACATAAACCAGGCTTAGCAATAACGCATGTATTAAGATAAGCCGTTTCATCATTGTGTTTTTTCTATTAGTTAAACCAAGCAAAGTAAGTAATTTTTTTTGTTAAAACAAATACATTATAAGTGCTGATATTTGGTATTAAATCTATCAATATATGTGCCACAATTTTTTAATAGTACTTTACAAGTTGCAAACCCAGTTTAATTATATACGTTAAAATATTAAAATTGTTTCTTTTGTTTACTTAAATTTTTATAAATAGAAAATTAATTTAGCTTTTGATGTATTTTTAACCACCTTTCAGGGAGTTCTTGTTTACATGCCAGTTTATAATCATCAATGGTACAGGCAACTATTAATTTACTATCATTTTTCCCGGGTTTTGGCACTTCCATCCACCACCTGTTATTATAATTGTTTTGATAAAAGATGATAGTTTGTTCACTTTTATCAAAACTAACTATGTGTTTTGTGTATTCTTTGGTACCTTCTTTGGGAAAATCGTTTTTTCTTGCAATAAATCCATCAATAAAATACCATATTATCTGAGCAGCCAGGGCTACAGATTGATTATTGGAATCGTAATCCGGGTTTAATTCAAATAGCCCAAAGCATTTTAGGTTATCACTTATTCCTGCATATCTGGACAGTTGGCAAATTTCTTCACTGTAAAAGCCATTGGGCGATGGAAATTTATGTCCAGGGCCATCAGACTGTTTAATTGACTTAAAATCAAGGCTCAATAAATTTGCGTCTCGCAAAACTGGTTCAATATCCTGCATATTTGAACGAACATACCCCAACCTGTAGGCATCAAAGTTCATTTTGTTTATCAGGTTAAGTTCTTTTTTTGTGCAATAATAGGTTTGGTAGCCAATGTTTGAAAAATTAAACAGGTTTTTACCATCTTCCAGGATGATTTGTCCAAAATAAGATTCAGCATCAAAATCGTTTTTTTTATATCCTAAATCAAGTTTTGGGTCTATGGCAACCATATTGACAGACTGGCCAAATTTTTCAAAACCTAGGTAGGCACCATAGGTTAAATCTTGTCCACCTCCAATAATAACCGGAACTATTTTTTTCTCCAATAATTCTACAACAATATCTCTGATTGCAATATAGGTATCCTTTAATGATTTGCCAATGTATAAATTGCCGGCATCCAGAATTTTAACTTTTCCATTCAGGTTTAATTTGTAAAGCTGTTCCCTAACTTTGTCAGGTGCTAGGGCGGTGCCTTTGTTTGCGGTATTTCTTTCTTCCTCTACTCCAAAAATTACAATATCGTATTCGTGTAACTGCTGATAAGTAGTTGATTTATCAATATGTAAATAGGCAGACTTATTTTGGGTTTCTTTTTGACTAAAAGAAAAACTATTTGTATCAACCAACTTAAAATAGTCCAGAATACTCATTTTTTTGTCGTATTATTTTGTACAAATATATAGTTTACTATACAAAACTACAAGCATACAAGCTTGCAATAATCAGCTGGTAATCTCTAAAAATGCGAACTTTGGCGTTACTGTTTAAAGTCAAAACCCTCATTTACTCAGGTAAACTCGGGTGTTCGAATTTGCTTTTGTCTTAATTTTCACTCGTTATAGAGAACACCAACACATCAACTATTTATGTTGGTTTGACAAAAAAGTAACTATTTCTTCTTTTTTGTGGTTGTGGTTTTCTTTTTAGCTGTTGTTTTTTTTGTGCTTGCCTTTTTTTTGGTTTTCGATGCTGGCTTTATTTCAATAGCAATCATTTCTTTGCATTGCTCAAGTGTTAGCTTTTCGGGTTCAATGCCTTTAGGAATTCTTGTATATTTTGTTTTGTATTTTATACAAGGTTTCCCCCATCTATCTCTTATTACCAAAATATCTGGCTCTTTGTCAAATGATTTGATTAGCTTTTTAGCATCAGCTTCGCGCTTTGCCTCAATTAGTTCAATTGCTCTTTCTAAGGTTATTGAAAGTGGGTCGTCGGTTTTTTTCAATGAGGTAAATTTCGAATCGTGCCTAATGTAGGGGCCAAACCGGCCAACTCCAATAGTTACGGTTTTATCTTCGTATTCACCAATGTTCCTGGGCAATGCAAAAAGCTTCAATGCTTCTTCCAGGTTGAGGCTTGCAATGTCCTGGCCAGGCATTAAACTGGCATATTTGGGCTTTTCTTCACTGTCTGATTCCCCTATCTGTACCATAGGACCAAATCGACCAACACGCGCAAATATCGGTTTGCCTGTTTCCGGATCAATACCTAGTTTTCGGCCATCTTTATTATTTTTTAGCAAAAAGACTGCTTCTTCAAGGGTAATGGTTTCGATCAATTGATCCTTATTAAGGCTTGCAAATACAGGTTGATCACCGTTTTGAGCATCACCTAGCTGAACAATGGGGCCATATTTACCTATACGTGACAAAATAACTTTTCCTGATTCAGGATCTTTGCCTAAAATGCGCTCTCCGCTATTGCGCTCCGATTCTTCAAGTGTAGTTGTTACTTTTTCGTGGAAGGGATGATAGAATTTGTCAATCATTTTTGTCCATTCCAGCTTGCCTTCGGCAATGTCGTCAAATTTTTCTTCAACATCGGCTGTGAAATTGTAATCTAAAATATCCTGAAAGTATTTGATTAAGAAATCGTTAACAACCATTCCTATGTCTGTTGGAAAAAGTTTTGACTTTTCTGTTCCTGCAGTTTCGGTTTTTTTAGTTTTTGAAACTTTCCCGTTTGAAAGATTGTAATGCAGGTATGATCTTTCTTTTCCTGGTCTGTCTTCTTTTAATACATAGCCTCTTTTTTGTACTGTTGATATAGTAGGGGCATAAGTTGATGGACGTCCAATTCCAAGCTCCTCTAATTTTTTTACCAGACTTGCTTCTGTATATCGGGCCAGGTGTTTTGTAAATCGTTGAATGGCATCAATTTTATCCAGATCAAGCTTTGTGTTTACTTTTATTTCAGGCAAAATAATAGTTTTTCCGTTGCCACTTTCATCGTCTGTTGATTCAAAATAAACTTTTAAAAAACCATCGAACTTTATTCGTTCGCCGCTTGCTATAAATTTTTTAGAACAAGCAGAACAATTTATTGAAACAGTGGTTTTTTCTATCTCAGCATCTGCCATTTGCGAAGCAAGGGTCCGTTTCCAAATTAATTCATAGAGTCGCTGCTCCTGGTAACTTCCTTTGGCGGTTTTATTGTCCATGTATGTTGGGCGAATAGCCTCGTGTGCTTCCTGAGCGCCTTTTATTTTCGATTTGTATTTTCGCAGTTTAAAGTACTTATCACCAAAGTCATCAACTATTTGTTTCTTTATCGAATCTAAAGCCGAATTTGAAAGGTTTACTGAGTCTGTTCTCATGTAAGTAATTTGACCCGATTCGTACAAACGTTGTGCAAGTGTCATAGTTTGCGAAACCGAAAAACCTAACTTTCTACTGGCTTCTTGTTGCAAGGTAGAGGTCGTAAAAGGTGCCGCAGGGGTTCGTTTCGAAGGTTTTTTCTGAACATCTTCGACAAAAAAATCAGAGCCAGCACATGCTTTCAGGAATTCTTCAACTTTTTTCTCTGAAGTTATTTTGTCCTGAAAATCTGCTGCCAGTTTTATTTTTTTACCATCTTTATCTGCAAGGTCAAAAACAGCAGTTATTTTGTAAGAGGATTCTGGTTTAAATGCATGTATTTCACGCTCGCGTTCAACGATTAACCTGACAGCAACTGACTGTACCCTACCTGCTGATAATGAAGGTTTTACCTTTCGCCACAAAACAGGTGACAGTTCAAAACCAACCAGTCTGTCGAGTATCCTGCGCGCCTGCTGTGCAGAAACAAGGTTATCGTCTATCGAACGTGGTTTTTTTATGGCATTGGTTATGGCTTCTTTGGTAATTTCATGAAAAACAATCCGCTTGGTGTTGCCTTTTTTTAAACCCAGTGTTTCGAACAAATGCCAGGCAATGGCTTCTCCTTCGCGGTCTTCATCCGAAGCTAGCCAAACTATCTTTGCTTGTTTTGCAAGTTTTTTTAACTCAGTTACGATTTTCTTTTTTTCGGTGGTAACTTCGTATATTGGCGCATAATTATTTTCAATGTTGATGCCGAAATCTTTTTTGGTCAGATCCCTGATATGTCCATTGCTTGATTTTACTACAAAATCCTTCCCTAAAAACTTTTCAATGGTTTTTGCCTTGGCTGGTGACTCCACAATTACTAAATTATCTTCCATGATATCAAACTCTGGATTAATACCCTAATGGGCAGTTGTTTTTTAATAATAGTTGCTTAAAATAATATAAATGCTTTATAAAAATGGTGATTACCAATTTTATAATTCTTTGATGCTTAAAATATTATTGTAAGATAGAAAATTGCACAAAATAAAGAAAAACACTTACTAAGTTCAAAATTTTTTTGATGTTGAAATGGTTTTTATTGTATAATAAGGTATATTTTGATGAAATTTTAAACATTATTTCATCAAAATAACTGAATATAATATGCCGTCTAATATCCAAATAATGAGCAATATATGTATTAAAAAATGTTAAAGTAAAAATATTAAAACCCGCTAAAAACCTTGTTTTAAATTTATTCTTATCTTTGCGGTTAAGTAAACATGACATTTTTTAATAATGACTGATATACAAAAGAAAAGAGCAATTAAGACTTTTTGGATTGTTTGTGCATTACCAATCCTTTTTATGATTGTTTTGTTCACTATAATTTCGGTTGGAGGGAAAGGCCTTCCTCGTGAGCATTTGCGATATATGCCTGATTTTGAGGAGCTTGAAAACCCGAAAAGTAATCTTGCTTCGCAGGTTTTTTCAGCCGATCAGGAGTTGCTGGGTAAATATTATTTTGAAGAGAACCGCACAGTTGTTGAATTTGAGCATTTGCCAACACATCTGGTAAATGCACTGGTTGCTACTGAGGATGAAAGGTTTTATAGCCATTCCGGGATTGATGCAATGGGGTTAGCACGGGTAATAGTAAAAACGATTATTCTAGGTGATAGAGGCAGGGGAGGAGGTAGTACCATTACTCAGCAGTTAGCAAAAAATCTTTTTCCAAGGGATACAAAAAAGCGATCAAAAATTGGTAAAATTGCTGCTCTGGGATTTACTAAGTTCAAAGAATGGGTGATTGCAGTAAAATTAGAACGTAATTATACCAAGGAAGAAATCTTGGCGATGTATTTTAATACGGTGCCATTTGGAAGTATGACTTATGGTATTAAAGCAGCTTCGAAAACTTTTTTTGATAAATCACCTGACTCTTTATCTATCGAAGAAGCTGCAACATTAGTTGGCTTAGTTAAGGGACCATCAATGTTTCATCCTGTTAGAAACAAAGAGCGCTCAAAAGAAAGAAGAAATGTGGTTCTTTTTCAAATGAAGAAGAATGGTTATTTAACTGAAGCTGAATATGATTCATTAAAAGTAATTCCACTTGTTACAAACTATTCTGTTCAGTCTCATTCTCAGGGTATTGCTCAGCATTTTCGGGAGTACTTAAAACAGGTTTTAACTGCAAAAGAACCAATCAGGGAAAACTATGGTAATTATAAAAGCTTTCAGGATGACTCAGTGATGTGGGCTGATCATGCATGGTATGGTTGGTGCAGAAAAAACACAAAACCCAACGGTGAAACCTTTAATTTATACAATGATGGGTTGAAAATTTATACTACTGTTAATTCAAAAATGCAAAAATATGCCGAAGAGGCAATGAAGGAGCACATGGGTGGGTATCTTCAACCCTTATTTTATAAAACTAAGAAGGGAAGAAGTCGAGCGCCTTATCACTGGAAACTAACTCAAAGACAGATAAACAGGATTTATTACCTGGCAATGAGAAGAAGTGAAAGATGGAGGGCTATGGCTGCTGGTGGTGCCGATTCGGCAACTATTGTCGACAATTTTAAGAATAAGCCAGCTCATATGAATGTTTTTTCATGGCATGGAGATATTGATACCGTGATGACCCCTTTGGATTCAATACGTTATTACAAGTTCTTTTTGCATTCTGGTTTAATGTCGATGGAACCACAAACAGGCTATATCAGGGCCTATGTTGGTGATATTAATTACGACCATTTTAAGTTTGACAATGTAATGCAAACCCGAAGGCAGGTGGGCTCTACTTTTAAACCAATTATTTACACAATGGCTATGATGCCAGGTGGATATTCTCCTTGTCACAAAGTGCCCAATACAGAAGTTTCTTTTGATATGCCAGACGGCACCGTTTATACACCAAGGTTTTCAAAAAGTAGCAGTGATGGAAAAATGATTACCTTAAAAAGAGGATTAGCGGGTTCATTGAATCAAATATCTGCCTGGGTATTAAAGCAATACAGCCCCAGGATGGCAATTAATCTGTCAAAAAAGATGGGGATTAGAAGCGAAATTCCTGAAGTTCCTTCTATTTGTGTGGGAGCTGCCGAGATTAAGCTATCGGAAATGGTAAGTGCTTATGGAACCTTTGCCAACCAGGGTGTTTGGACTGAACCTATTTTTATTACCCGAATTGAAGATAAACACGGTAATATTTTGGCTACTTTTAAACCTAAAAAGCGAGAAGTTTTAAGCGAAGGAACGGCCTACAGGATGATTGATTTGATGAAAGGAGTAGTTCAAGCCGGAACTAGTACCAGAATATGGCGGGAATATAAAATAACAAACCCTGTAGCAGGTAAAACTGGTACAACCAATGACAACTCGGATGGGTGGTTTATTGGTATGGTGCCTAATCTTGTTACCGGAGTTTGGGTAGGTGGCGAAGAACGTGGTATACGCTTTGATTATGGTGGGTACGGACAAGGTTCGTCCATGGCATTGCCAATTTGGGGACTTTATATGCAACGAGTTTATAGGGATAAATCGCTGGAAGTTAGTAAGGGGAAATTTCCACTGCCAAATTCAATGGATGGAATTGAAATTGATTGTAGTAGGTATAAAGGTGAAGAGGAAATGATTGAGGAATATGATAATCCGGACGAAGATATTTATTAAAGAAAAAAGCTGCGTTATGCAGCTTTTTTTATAATGTATTGTAGTATTCAACCAGTTTTTTTAAATCGGCTTTTTTCCTATGGCTGATTTTTTCTTTTTTAATGAATTTGGCTATTTCTTCTTGTCTGTCAGTAAAGATATTTTTTAATGATTTTTTGCTCTTTACTAAAAACTGTTCGTTTTTTTCATTAACAATGTAATACAAATCATCTTTTCTTGAAAAACTTGCTGGTTTTGGTTCTTTATAGGCACCAGCAGGCACCGCTTCCTTTAAAACTACTATTTTTTTGCAAATCAGGCTGTTTTTACCTGGAGCTATTAATTCTACAAATGAATTTCTTTTTTTTAATTGATAATATATATACGAGCTATTATCAAACTCAATTTTTGCAATGTTGTTTGGGTTATCAATTGTAATTATTTTGTCATCTACTTTAAACTCAAAGTTGCTTGCATAAAGGTTAAACCGCAGTGGTACCGTGTATTTTTTTTGATCTTTCATGAAAATAGTTCCTTCCTGAAACTCTTCTTTTAAATAAGGGCTCCCATCTATATTATTATAAGTCAAAGGTTTAGAAATGGACTTCACTCTTTCCATGTAATAGTCGGTATAAAACTCTTGCAGACTTCTGTTCGATTGAGCAAACAACTGGTTCAAACTCAAAAGTGAACAAAAAATTAAAAGGTAAGTTGCTTTTTTCATTCTAAACTGTTTTTGGTATTTTTAGTAGTTGCAATATCAATTCTGTCCTAAACGATTCAAAGATAAAAATAGCATTTCTAAAATACTATAGTTCTGTACCTTAATCCACCACTTAAGAAAGGGCATGAAAGCCCAAATTCTTTGTAAACTTCGATTATCAGAACCTATTTTGTCAACAACTTAAACACATCCTCTAAACTTTTTTCCTGCTTTTGCTGCGATAGGATGGTTAAACCATGTTTTACTGCAAAATTGAAGATATCTCCACGAATGTCCTTATCTGCATTGCTTTCAATTAACCAGGTGTTATTTTTGTGGAATTTTACGTTGGTTACATTCTCCAACTCGTTGAATAGTTCTTTATTTACTTCATTATCAAACTCTACAATAATTACTGCATTTTGATCGGCTACTTTGTTTTGAATGGTATCGGGTCGTTCATCGGCAACCACTTTGCCTTTGTTGATGATAATTACCCGATCGCAAATGGCTTCAACCTCTTGCATTATGTGAGTTGAAAGCATTACTGTTTTTTCTTTTCCAATTTGGGCAATCAGGTTCCGGATTTCTACAATTTGGTTGGGATCCAAGCCAGTAGTCGGTTCATCTAAAATAAGTACTTCAGGGTCATGAATAAGTGCCTGGGCAAGCCCAGTTCTTTGCCTGTAACCTTTTGATAATGAGCCTAATTTCTTGTTTTGCTCAATGGAAAGCCCTGTTCGTTCAATAATTTCTTTCACCCTGTTTTTCACCAGCTTTTTGGGCAAGTGGATGGAGGCCATAAAACTAAGGTATTCTTTCACATACATTTCTAAATAGAGCGGGTTGTGTTCAGGCAAATAACCTACAATTTTCCGGACACCCAATGAATCTTCCAGAATGCTTTTTTCATTAATAAAAACATTGCCACTGTTAGGTGGGATAAATCCGGTCATAATTTTCATCATAGTGGACTTGCCTGCCCCGTTTGGCCCTAAAAAACCTACTATTTCGCCGGAATTAATTTCAAACGAAACATCATCAAGAGCTTTTTGTTCTCCATATAATTTGGTAATATTCTGAACCTTTATCGACATTTTTTTGTTACTTAATAAAAAAATAAAGCTGGTTAAAGTTAATCACAATTGTAAACAAATTTAAAAATTTATATTTGTTGCTGAAAGAACACCAGGTTTTTAATAAAAATGAGTATACTGAAAAACTGATTTTAAGATCTTAAATAATCATAACAATCATAATAAATCAGTGTACTATTTGTTCTAATTTCAAAGTTCTAATTTTCTAATTTCTAAAATAATGGAAAACAAAAAATACTGTAACAACATTAATCAATACGAACGTTTTAAAACACATGAGGTTAAAATTGGAAATATCCCTGTTGGTGGTGATAATCCAATTAGGATACAATCAATGACTACCACTAATACGCTTGATACTGAGGCTAGTGTAGCGCAATGCATACGAATTTTTGATGCAGGTGCTGATTATGTCAGGTTAACAGCGCAAAGTACTCGTCATGCTGAAAATTTAGCAAATATTAAAGCAGCATTGGTTGAAAAAGGTTATACAAATCCGCTTATTGCTGATATCCATTTTAACCCAAAAGTGGCAGAAGTTGCTGCTCATCTAGTTGAAAAAGTAAGGGTAAATCCTGGTAATTTTGTAGATAGGAAAAGTGGCAAAAATATCGAAACTGAAGAAGAGTATCAGGAAGGGCTTAATAAAATCGAGGAACAGTTTACACGGTTAATTGATATTTGTAAAGAAAACAAAACAGCTATTCGCATTGGATGTAACCATGGTTCGCTTTCGTCGCGTATTGTAAATAAGTATGGCGATACTGTTGAGGGAATGGCACAATCCGTAATGGAATTTTTACGCATTGCCCGAAAAAATAGTTTTCATGAAATAGTGATTTCGTTAAAAGCAAGCAATACAAGGGTGATGGTATATGCCTACCGCTTATTAATGAATAAAATGATGAATGAAAACATGAATTATCCATTGCATTTGGGGGTGACCGAAGCAGGTGATGGTGAAGATGGGCGCATTAAATCAGCCATTGGCATTGGAACCTTACTTGCTGATGGGATTGGTGATACAGTGCGGGTTTCGTTAACCGAAGACCCGGAAGAGGAGGTGCCTGTAGCTAAGAAAATTGTTGCAAATTTCACCGAACTAGTTGGGTATGAGCAAATTAATGGTGTAGATAAATTAACTAAAGATCCTTTCGATTACACAAAAAGAAAAACCTTAAATACTACAAAAATTGGCTCAGAGTCAAAGGCTGTTGTAATTGCAGATTTGTCATCAAATATTTCAATTGTTGATGCAGATATCAGCAAATTGGGTTATAAATTGAACAACGAAGGGGTATGGCAGCCTGCTGATAATTCACCTGACTATATTTTTGCGGGCCAAGCAATTATTTCAACAAGTACAACCCAGGGCTTAAAATTTATTTGTGATGAAGCAGAATGGTTTGAAAAAATCAATGTTTTTCCTTATTATTCTAATATTGAAAATTATAAGCCAGGTAGTACTACCTCAAAAATGAATTTTATCAGGGTTGAAAATAATTCTGAGACAATTGAGATACTTAAAAAAGTTAGCAATGATAGTTCGATAATATTGCTTTTGGAAAGTGAGCAAAAAAATGTTGTTGCTGACCAAAGGGCATTTATGCAACATTTAATTAACAATAATTTAATGTTTCCTGTAGTTTTAAAAAGAAAATACGATATTGTTGATAATGAGGAGTTTCAGATAAAAAGTGCTTGTGATATAGGTCCACTTTTAATTGATGGATATGTAGATGGGATAATGATTTCTAATGGCAGCGAAAAAAATTGCATGAATATTGTTAATACCTCGTTTGCAATATTACAGGCCAGCCGAACACGTATGACAAAGACAGAATATATTTCTTGTCCATCGTGCGGAAGGACGCTTTTTGAAATACAAAAAGTAACTGAAAAAATAAAAAAACGAACAGGGCATTTAAAAGGCCTGAAAATTGCAGTAATGGGTTGTATTGTAAACGGACCTGGTGAAATGGCTGATGCTGATTTTGGATATGTAGGGGCAGGTGCCGGAAAAGTTTCACTTTATAAGGGGAAAGAGGTCATCAAAAAAAATATAGCATCTGAAAATGCTTTGGATGACCTGGTACAGCTAATTAAAGATGAAGGTGACTGGAGAGAACCGGAGTAAAATTATAAAAAGAATTTTTAATTTTACTTAAATAATCATTTATTTGTAGTTTAAGAGTGTATATTTGTTACATTTTTAGAAACCGGGTGTATAATTTTTGAAAATTAAATTTTCAGTTTTACCTTTACAAGTTAAAATTATACCATTTTAATAATGAGAAGACTATTTGGCGCATTAGTTATTTTCTTTTTTACTGCAAACACTGTTCAGGCTAAAGAAATTGTTGTTAGTGGCATTTATCAGGGGGAAAACTTGTTTGTGATGAACCCATTTGCTTCCACAGGAGTTGGTTTTTGTGTGTACGAAGTAACAGTAAACGGCCAGATTACCACTGACGAGATAAATTCAAGTGCATTTGAAATTGATTTAAGTGTATTTCAACTTGGAATTGGTGATAAAGTTACTATTGTTATCAAACACAAAGATGGGTGTACACCTAAAGTACTGAATAAAGAAGTGCTATTACCAAAAAGTACTTTTAAAGTATTAGAAATAAGGGTTGATAGAAAAAACAATTTATTAAAATGGTCAGCCTCGGGGGAAAAAGGCCCTATTCCATATCAGGTAGAACAATTTAAGTGGAAAAAATGGGTAAATGTAGGCACAGTAAGAGGAAAAGGTTCAACCGGGCCTAATAATTATGCAATAAAAATTACTCCGCATAGTGGTTTAAATAAGTTTAGGGTTAAACAAATTGATTATTCAAAAAAGCCTAGATACTCACCAGAGGCCACCTATCGTTCGTTAGATCCAGAGGTGAAATTTTCGCCTGAAAAGCCGAAAAATGAAATTAAGTTTACCGCAGCAACCAATTACGAAATTTATGATTTCTACGGAAGGTTGGTTAAAAAAGGGTACGGAGCATTGGTGGATATAGCTAAATTAAGAAAAGGAGACTATTTCTTAAACTACGACAACACCATGGGGCGTTTTACTAAGAAGTAAAATTTTAAAAAGGGTGAATTTAATGCCGTTTTAATAACACTGGTTTTGTGTATTTGATATTGGTATATCGGTTTATTTCTCAAGTAAAAAAATATACAAATACACCAATAATCAAATTTAATTTAGGGCCTCTGATTAGCATTATAATCATTAGTTTTTGCTACTTGAAGATAAAGTTAATGCAAGGAAAAATTACTGTTTTTTTTAAACTCTTTGCACTTTTTTACAACTTTTTTCATGTAAATATTTAATTTTAATAGGCTTAGGCGTTTTTCAGTGAGCCCTAATTTAGCCCCAGATAAAGAACCAGTAACATCCCAAAAAAACCCAGAAGAAAACCCGAATATACCTGTGCCGAATTATGCACCTGTAGTTTAAGCCGGGAATAAGCAATGATTCCTGCAAGCAAGCTAATAACCACCAAAACCATTGTAAAATCAGCCACAAAGTATACTGCATAAAAGAAAAAACCGGCTAATAAACCTCCAGTTCCAATTAAATGAGCACTAATTTTCCATTTAAGTGTTATTAGCAGACAAATAAATATAAGAATTGCAGAGGCCAGCAACATAACTTTTACAAATTCGATGGTGCTAAGTGGGTACTTGTTTAATAAATGATAAGCAAAATAAAATGATAATGCACTAATGGCAAGTGGGATAATTCTTTCTCTGTGATTTTTCAATTGAGGCCCCGAAACCACCTTTAAATTAACAAGAAAAGGAATGGTGCTAACCGGGATTAAAAAAGTACAAAGAAACACAATCAGGTACATCATTTTTTTTACTTCAAACGGCAAGTACGAAAAGTGGGTGTTTGAGTTAAAGAGTATGATAAGTGCATAAGTTGGCATCAGTAATGGATGAAACAATACTGAGACTATTTTTGCAAATAAGGGATTTGATTTTTCCATGCTAAAAAGTTATTTTTTGCAAATTGAAAAAAGGTTTGCTTTATCCATTTTTGTTTTGTCAAAGAATTTTTCCCAGTTTTTGCAATAAAGCGAATCTATTTTGTTTAAAATGCTATCATTTAATGTAATAGTTGATGTTGATGAAGAGTCAGCAAAAAAAGATTTTACAAAAATTTTAGACACATCCCTGCCACCAACTACAACCTCAGAAGAGTCAGGAAATGCATTTTCAGCGGTCATTTCCTTTTTCAAAAAGCTAAGGCATAATTTTTCAAATTGAGCATCCTGAGATTTTATCATTTTTTCAATAGAAGTTTTCTCCACACTTTTCGACCAGCTACCAAAACCAGGAAAAGCAGCAGCTGTATTTAAAAAAGCAATTCCATTGTAAAACTCAACTGTAGGGCTGTAAACCTCGCTTTGGCTCATTCTTTCATTGGCTTTTACCAGTAAATCGCTCCCCTTGTTAATTAAAAATACAGGAATGGTAATGTAAAGGAGTAAAACTACCAACAATAATGGGATGAGGTATGTTTTTTTTCTTTTTTTTCTTTCAAACTGAATCCTATTCATTGTTTTTTGCTTGTTTAATTTTAAGTATGTTTCTATAATGCTTTAAAAAGGTAATTTGATTGACAATGTCATAACCAGAAATTTCTAGCTTTACCTTGGCAGCCCCTTTTTTTACCAAATCGATATTTTCAGCTGCTTTTTTTGATAAATCAATGATACGTTTTTTTGAAATGGGTCCCCTGTCATTTATTTTAACAATTACTTCTTTGTCATTAGCTATGTTTTTAACGCGGACAAATGTACCAAATTCAAGCTGTTTATGTGCGGCTGTGAGGGCATTCATGTCAAATTTTTCTCCACTGGCTGTTTTTTCACCCTGAAAACCAGGGCCATACCAGCTTGATTCACCTTTAGCTACAAAAACAGTTTTTAGTGAAATACTACTTTGTTTGTTGCAATTAATGATTAATACAGATAAAATAAGTGATATGGTGTATTTTCGCACCATTTATTTTTTCATATATTTCAACATATGCCAGTTGTTTTTTTCATCTTTTTTCACCAGTTCAAACCCATTTTCTTCAGTAACTTTATTAATATCAGCAAAATCGGAAGTATAAAATCCACTTAGTAATAAAAAAGCATTTTTATCAAGGTGTTTTGCATACTCAGAAATATCTTTTATCAACACGTTTTTGTTAATGTTTGCATAAATAATGTCGTATTTTTTATCATCAATGGCAGATACATCTCCATGTTTTACTTTAATACCAGAAACAGCGTTAAGCTCCATATTTTCAAGGGTATTTGTGTAGGACCATTCATCAATGTCAATAGCAGTAATATCTGAAGCTCCACGCATGGCACTTAAAATAGCAAGTACTCCTGTACCGCACCCCATGTCTAGTATGGATTTTCCTTCAAGGTTCAGTTGCAATATTTCTTTAATCACCAAGCTGGTGGTTTCGTGGTGCCCGGTGCCAAATGCCATTTTGGGATCAATGGTGATTCGGTATTGAATATCAAGGAATTCTTTGTGGAAAGAGCTCCTGATAACACATTGATTTTCAATGATAATTGGCTCAAAATAGTTTTTTTCCCAAGTTTCGTTCCAGTTTTGTTGTTCAATGATTTTGTGACTAAAACTAATGTTAAAATCGGGGTTTGACAAGATTTGAATAGAAGATAAAACCTCCTGATTAAAAATATTTTCCTGGATATAAGCCAACAATCCTGTTTCTGTTTCCACAAAGCTTTCAAAACCTAATTCACTGAGCTCGGCAGTTAAAATTTCAGCAATTTCAGGGTTGAATGGGGTTATTTGGCAATTTAGTTCTGTATAGTTCATTTTTTATTATTTTTAAGTTAGCCTTTCAGGCCGCTATTTATCCACTATATTTAGGCTGAAAGCCTTATTTATTTCAGCCCGAGGCAACGCCTTGGGTTTATATACAACATAGTCATTACGCCCTGAAAGGGCAGGTTAGGCATTCAACCTTAACTTTATAAACCTTCTTCATTAACTTGTCAGTTTTTAAAAGTATAACCATTATTTTTTACAATATTTTCCCCTAAAGGCCAAACAATATGCTTGTTGTGATACATACAATTAAAGTGAAAACTATCTTCATTTGTTAATAATATTGCTTTAAGCTTACAAATCCGTAAACGAAATTATTAAAAATATGTAAAATCAGAAACCTCTAAATATAAATAGCTTCTATCAAAAAGTTACAGCTTATGAATTTCTTGTTGTATCTTTACAGCCGTTTTTTTTGCTAAATAATGGTGATAAAAGGCAACTTAAAGTATTTTATGAAAAACCAAGCTATTGGTTTTATATTCAATACTTTTATAGTTTAAAATTAAGACAAATGAAGGTGATAAATAAATTTTTAATAGTAGGAATTTTGGGTTCAATATTATTTGTCAACCAAGGTGTTTCACAAACTAATAAAAAGCCTGATGAGCGAGGCTTTATTGTAAAAATTGGTGATGTTGCACCTGATTTTCCTATTGAGTTTTCTGAAAAAGGGAAATCAATCAAACTATCTGATTTGAGAGGGAAGGTGGTTTTGTTACAATTCACTGCCAGCTGGTGTGGGGTGTGCATCAAAGAAATGCCACATCTTGAAAAAGAAATATGGCAGGTTTATAAAAATAAAGGCTTACACCTTTTTGGTGTAGATCGAAAAGAAAGTAGAGAGAAGGTGCTGAAATTTGCAAAAAAAACAAAGGTGAGCTATCCTTTAATAAT
Organism: Bacteroidales bacterium; assembly: GCA_050291445.1. Lineage (GTDB taxonomy): Bacteria > Bacteroidota > Bacteroidia > Bacteroidales > NBLH01 > NBLH01. Next base: position 41,848 of record JBNKJW010000066.1, read on the forward strand.
GGATGAGGATGGAAAAATTTTTGAACTTTTCACAGATAGAAATGCTGGTGTAACCAGAAATGTGTTAATTGACAAGGAAGGGAAAATTGTTTTTTTAACCAGACTTTTTGAAAAGCAGGAGTTTAAACAACTTATTCAAAAAATTGACTCAATTCTTTGAAAATAATGCATTCAGCAGCAAATGTTTATAGAATTTTTTACCTAAAACAAACAATATAAAAATGAGTGATACAAAACAAAAATATAACGTTTTTACAGAGATAGAGAAAAGAATTCTGGTTTTGGATGGCGCCATGGGTTCCCTGATACAAGAATATAAGCTGTCTGAAGAAGATTTTAAGGGCGAGCGTTTCAAAGATTTTCCGGTTGATTTAAAAGGAAACAACGACCTTTTAAGTATCACAAGACCTGACGTTATTAAGGCTATTCATGAAAAATACCTTGAAGCAGGGGCTGATATTATAGAAACAAATACTTTTAATGCAACTGCGGTATCTTTGGCTGATTATCAAATGGAAGATTTCGCCTACGAAATTAACCTGGAGGCTGCAAAAATAGCCAGGGCAGCAGCTGATAAATTTACTGCTCAAAATCCTGAAAAACTACGTTTTGTGGCTGGTTCCATGGGGCCTATGAATAAAACCACTTCCATGTCGCCAGATGTGAACGATCCCGGTTATCGTGCCGTTTCTTTTGATGATGTGGCCGAGGCTTATGGAATTCAGGTGAAAGGCTTATTGGATGGTGGCGTTGATATCCTTTTGGTGGAGACCATATTTGATACCCTGAATGCAAAAGCAGCCCTGTTTGCTATTGATACTGTTTTAAAAGAAAGAGGGCTGGATGAGTTTCCAGTAATGGTTTCAGGTACCATTAGCGATAGAAGTGGAAGAACCTTATCTGGTCAGACCATTGAAGCATTTTTAAATTCGCTTTCGCACATAAAATTGTTGTCCATTGGGTTAAACTGTGCTTTTGGAGCGCATGATTTGCATCCTTATGTTGAGGAATTAGCTGAAAAAGCACCTTTTTATATTAGTGCCTACCCTAATGCAGGCTTGCCTAACGAACTTGGGGAATATGATGAAACCCCTGAAAAAATGGGGCTCCAGGTTTCGGAATATCTTGATAATGAGCATGTTAATATAATTGGAGGGTGTTGTGGTACAACACCAGAACATATTAAGGAGATTGCTCGTTTGGCAGCTAACTCAAATAAACACAAAATACCAGAAATAAAACCCGAAACCAGGTTAAGTGGATTGGAAGCATTAACTGTAAATAAACAAAGTAACTTTATCAATATTGGTGAAAGAACGAATGTTGCTGGCTCAATAAAGTTTGCTCGTTTAATTCGTGAAGGGAAATATGAAGAAGCACTTTCAATTGCACGTCAACAAGTAGAAGCAGGTGCACAGGTAATTGATGTGAACCTTGATGATGCAATGCTTGATGCCGAAAAAGAAATGGTGAAATTTTTGAACCTACTAATGGCCGAACCAGATATTTCTCGTGTTCCGGTGATGATTGATTCATCAAAATGGAGTGTGATTGAGGCTGGATTGAAGTGTTTACAGGGCAAAACTATTGTTAACTCAATCAGTTTAAAAGAAGGAGAAGAGCAGTTTATTGAACATGCTAAAAAGATAAAAAGGTATGGTGCTGCTGTAGTGGTGATGGCTTTTGATGAAGAAGGGCAGGCCGCAAATTATGAGCAGAAAATTGCAATTTGCGAAAGGGCGTATAAAATTTTGACCGAAAAAGTTGATTTTCCTGCCCAGGATATTATTTTCGATCCAAACATTCTTACTGTTGCTACCGGAATTGAAGAGCACAATAACTATGGTGTAGATTTTATAAATGCCATAAAATGGATTAAGGAAAATCTTCCACATGCAAAAGTAAGTGGGGGAGTTAGTAATCTATCGTTCTCATTCAGAGGAAATAATGTGGTTAGGGAAGCCATTCATTCAGTATTTTTGTATCATGCTATTCAGGCCGGATTAGATATGGGAATTGTAAATGCCGGAATGTTGCAGATTTACGATGAAATCCCAAAAGATTTGTTAGAGTTAACTGAAGATGTTGTATTGAATCGCAGACCGGATGCCACTGAAAGGCTGATTGAATTTGCTGAAAAAGTGAAACAATCAAAAGAAAAAACGATTGTAAAAGATGACTGGCGTAGAAAAGATGTAACTGAGCGACTAAAACATGCGTTGGTTAAGGGGGTTACAGATTACATTGATGAAGATACTGAAGAAGCAAGACAAAACTATCCTTTTGCACTGGAAGTTATTGAAGGTCCATTAATGGATGGGATGAATGTGGTTGGAGATTTGTTTGGAAGTGGGAAAATGTTTCTGCCACAGGTAGTTAAGAGTGCCAGGGTGATGAAAAAGGCCGTTGCAATTCTGTTACCTTATATCGAAGAAGAAAAGAAACAACAGGGAGGAAGTAGTTCTGCGGGAAAAGTATTGATGGCAACTGTTAAGGGTGATGTTCATGATATTGGTAAAAATATTGTGAGTGTGGTTTTGGCCTGTAATAATTTTGAGGTGGTTGATTTAGGAGTAATGGTTCCTACTGAAAAGATATTAGAAGCTGCTGAAAAAGAGAATGTTGATATTATAGGCTTAAGTGGTTTAATAACCCCTTCGTTGGAAGAAATGGTACATGTAGCCAAAGAAATGGAAAAAAGAGAAATGACTGTTCCATTGTTAATTGGAGGGGCCACCACATCAAAAATACATACTGCTGTAAAAATTGCTCCTAGCTATAGTGGGCCTGTATTGCATGTTATTGATGCATCGCGCAGTGTGGGGGTAACAAGCAACCTGATTTCAGCTATAGAAAAAGAAGCTTTTATTAAGAAGTATGCCGATGATTATGAGATGATTAGGGATACCTACCAGGCAAAGAACAGGAAATACGTAGATTTGGCTACAGCCAGAAAAAATAAAACAACTATTGAGTGGTCAGAAAAGAAAATCAACAAGCCTAATTTTATTGGATTAAAAGAGTTTGATGATTTTGACTTGAGTGAAATAAGAAAATACATTGACTGGACCTTCTTTTTTAATGCTTGGGAAATAAAAGGAAAATATCCACAAATATTTGATCATCCACAAAAAGGAGGAGAGGCGAAAAAATTATTTGATGATGCCAATCAAATGCTGGACAAAATAATTGCTGAAAAAATGCTTGTTGCAAAGGCAGTTATAGGTATTCACCCAGCTAATGGAACAGGCGATTCAACGGAGTTGTATACCAATGAAAACAAAAACAAAGTATTGGCAACATTTCATCATTTGCGCCAACAGGTAGAAATTACTGATGGAAATGCTAAGTATTTGTCTTTAGCCGATTACATTGCCCCTAAAGAAACCGGGTTGACCGACTACATTGGAACCTTTGCCTGCACTACTGGTATTGGAACAGATGAATGGGTAAAAAAATACGAGCAGGATAACGACGATTACAATGCCATTATGATGAAAGTACTGGCCGACAGATTGGCCGAAGCCTTTACTGAACTAATGCACGAAAAGGTAAGAAAAGAGATTTGGGGTTATGCTGCAGATGAAAACCTGAAACTGGATGATTTGTTAAAATCAAGGTTTCAGGGAATCAGACCGGCTTTTGGTTATCCTGCATGCCCAGACCATTCTGAGAAAGAAACGCTGTTTGAAATTTTGGGAGCAAAAGAAAGACTTGGTTTAAAACTCACTGAAAATTTTGCAGTATGGCCAGCAGCCACTGTTTGTGGTTTGTATTTCGCAAATAAAGAATCTAAATACTTTAATGTGAGAAGTTTAACTAAAGAGCAAATAGAGGATTATGCCAGCCGTAAGAACATTTCTGTGGAGTTGGCAGAAAAATATTTGAATACAAATTTAGCATATTAACCTGGGCACAAAATTTATATCGAACTCAGGTTATTAACTACAATCCGCCTGGCCACTAATTTACCGGAATAAAAGTGGTTTGGCGGATATTTTTTTGATTATTGAGTAATACCAATTGCATTTATATTTTAATTCAATGACAAAATATGAATAGCAATTGCAAATGCCGATACTACCTGAAAATAGTCAAATGAGGCTTTGTCGAAATTGGACTATATTGAACTTTTCTCACGCAGCGTGAGCGAGTAAAGTAAAATTGGTATAAAACCAAGTTAAGTTGAGCCCTCCCAGGTTTTTTAGATTCTTTTTAAATTCCTCAAGTTTTTCTTCATAATTAATTATATTTTCTAAATTTACCTAACAATTAACAACTATTTATTATGAAGGAAAATTATTTTAAAAGTTACCCTAATAAAGAAGGGTATTTTAAGGAGTATGGTGGCGCTTTTATTCCACCAGTTTTGGAAGCTGAAATGAAGAAAATTAATGATGCATATTTTGCCATTAGTAAATCTCACAGCTTTATTTCAGAACTTCGAAGTATCAGGAAACATTACCAGGGAAGGCCTACCCCGGTTTATTATTGCAACCGCTTATCAGAAAAATATGGAGGTAGAATCTATCTGAAAAGAGAGGATTTAAACCATTCAGGGGCCCATAAATTAAACCATTGCATGGGTGAAGCTTTGCTTGCCAAACACATGGGAAAAAAAAAACTAATTGCCGAAACGGGAGCTGGTCAGCACGGTGTGGCATTGGCAACAGCAGCAGCCTATTTTGGTTTGGAGTGCGAAATTCATATGGGTGAAGTAGACATGGCCAAAGAGCATCCTAATGTGGTGAGAATGAAGATTTTGGGCGCAAAAGTGGTTCCGGTTACACATGGCCTAAAAACACTAAAAGAAGCAGTTGATTCGGCTTTTCAGGAATATTTAAAAGATCCGGTAAATACAATATATGCTATTGGTTCAGTGGTTGGGCCACACCCATTTCCTATGATGGTAAGGGATTTTCAGCGTGTGGTTGGAATTGAATCAAGGGAACAGTTTTTTGAAATGACTGGTGAGTTGCCAGACAAAGTAGTGGCATGTGTTGGTGGTGGAAGTAATGCTATTGGTATTTTTTCTGCATTTTTGGATGATGGTGAATGTGAAATCTATGGTGTGGAACCATCAGGACGTTCACTAGATTTAGGAGAGCATGCAGCAACAATGACTTTAGGAAAACCCGGAGTGATACATGGTTTTAAATGCTATTTATTGCAGGATGAAAAAGGCGAACCTGCCCCTGTTTATTCTGTTGCCAGTGGTTTGGATTACCCTGGGGTTGGGCCAGAACACAGTATGCTAAAAGATACTGGTCGGGTAAACTATGATGTAGTTAGCGATAAAGAAACCATTGATGCTTTTTATGAGTTAAGTCGCTTAGAAGGGATAATTCCTGCTTTGGAAAGTGCCCATGCAGTAGCTTATGCATTAAAACTGGCCAAAGAGAACCCGCAAAGCTCCATTTTAGTTAATTTAAGTGGGCGAGGGGATAAGGATATTGATTTTGTGGTGGAAAACTTTGGTTTGCCGGACTAATATCTCAAAAAGACTTCCTCCTTTTAAACAGTTGGTTTGAAAGGAGGGTTTTATGGCTGCTAATAATCAACACTAATTAGGGCTTGCTGAAAAACGCTTATGCTTTTAATATTTAGCACCTTACATGATTTTTCAGAGTTTTAAGTGCAAGGTTTTTGGTAAAACATCCTATTTTTCTTTGCACTTACATTTTATGACCTAATAACCTGAGTTCGACATAAAATATTCAACACAGCAATTCGGAATTATACCAGATATGTGCTAAAAATGCCGAAAGAATAGCAGGCTATTTTGAGGGATTTTTAGTGCAGAGATAGTCCTTCAAAAATTTGTTGCAATTTCTGCTAAAAATTAATTCAAACTGTGTGAATATTTTTAATCAAACTCAGGTTAATAAAATCTCGTCAGAAACTTTGGCCAGTCAGAAGCACATCATCTACTTCATTAGCTTCAGCTCAAAGTATTAATATACGACTTCGCTTTGCTAATTTTTCTCCCTTTGGTCAAAGATATTGCTTCGCTAAGTTGTATCTAATGTACTTCTGACTTTTTCAGCAGGCCCTAATTACCCAAAGCAAAATATAAATTGCAATGGTAAATGCCGATGCTACTTGAAAATAGTCGAATGAGGCTTTGTCGAAATTGGACTATTTTGAAAGTAAAATCGGTATAACAATTAGCCCTACTTTTGTTACTTCTTCATAAGATAACAAGTAGTGAGTAGTTCCAATTGTCTCTATTTGGCCAACTATAAAGCTTCCAGCCTTTCATTGAAGTGGGAATAGTGAGTGTTTCCAGATCGATTTTCTCTGTAGGTATTATGCTTTAACTGCTTCTTTTTAAGTGGATTATAAAAGAATGGTGCCTGGTAGAATAAGATAACATACGCGGTTTTTCATCATATTAACCTGAGCACAAAATTTACGTCGAACTCAGGTTATTAACAAGTTTATTTGTATGAACTTATCTAAACATAAACCCAATTCTCACCGCAATTTTATTAAACTGATAGGTATTTACTTCTTTAGCATCGCCATACCAATAGTAATAATAAAGATCGCTGGTTTCTTCTACTACCTGGTATTTATAGCCAGCTGTGATGGTAAAAGCGTAGTTCTTTGTTTTAAATGAAGAGATGCCTAGATCAAGCCCCAGGCAAAGGCCACCTTTATAGGAAAAGTTGATGTATTCGTCTTTTTTCTTTGTATCACTTAAGGGGAAGGAGTATCCTATTGTGAAATTTGCAAAAGGAGAATTTGGTTTGTTGAAAAGATGTGATTTTATGCTTACATAAACGGGTAGTAATTCTGTTTTAAGGTGTTCAACACCAATACCGGCACCAACCCCTAACAAATGGCTAAACTCATAACCAAAGCTGGTATGAAAGCTAAAAGTAAAATCATCAGTTACCTCTGAGTTGCCAGTCAGCATGCCAATGGTAGTATAATTATAAAAACCTTTGGTGTTTTCACCAGTAAATGAGTTGTTACTCCGCTTCTGTGCCTTTTTTTGTGGTTCATTTTCAATTTTGAGAATATCATTTTTAGGAAAAACGAAAAAATTGCTACAGTTGGTTACAATTTTTAGTGTATCCGCGTTTTGTTCTGTTATTTTTCCTCTAATAACAGAGCCATTTTTATGATAAACTACATCATCTTTTAAAAGCTGGGCAGAAACATCTGCCCAACTTAACATTACCAACATAATTAAAACTAGTACCTGCTTAAATATTGTCATTTAATATTAGGTTTTAGATTGGAGAAGTGAGATTTTAGTTTTTGAGTTCCGAATCATTATAATAATTGCATTTTATGGAAAAGTGAGGCTGCCGGGTGATGATATTAAATTTTCCCCAATTTATCAAACAGCCTCTTCGCATTACGAAGTAACTAAAATTTCCATGTTTAAATATCAGGGTTGATAACAATGTGACTAATTTCTTTAATGTCTTGAATATCAGAATAATCATATTGATAGATTCCATCAGTACCTGTCATAATTAGCACATCATTGTATGGTATCACATCAAATGTATTGATGTCTTCAAATTGCTTAATCAGGTTTTCATCAATTTTGGTAACATCTGTGGCATCATAGATTTTTAGTCCGGCACTACCATCGCAGATGAATAAAACATTATCATCAATACCAAGTCCATGCGGGTTAAACATATTGTAAGTTTTAACCAGTTCCGGGTTTTCAATATCTACTAATGAAACCACATTTAATTCATTTACATTCCCAAAACAGTTATTGCCCGAGCGTAGCGTAACAAAGGCATAATCACCACTTACTATTACCGGATCGCAACTTGTTATGTGTTGATAGTCAGATATATATATGGGGTGATCATTGTCTCTTACATCATAAATATACAGCCCGTTGTTGCTACCAATAAAAAGCTTGTTATCGTAAATAAATAATGTTTCAATGCCCCAGAGTGTTTCAATACTGTCTTTTTGAGCCACCTTATCACCACCAATATCAAAAACCTTTAACTCAAAATTGTTGTTGATAGCATAAAGTGTTTCACTTTTAATAGCAAACCTGGCCATTGAACCCGCCACACCAACACTGTTTCTTGGCCCACCGGAATTTGTAACCATATCCTTTTCCATAAAACCGCCTCCCCAATAGTATTGTGGTTCTTCACCTTGCTTTACAGTTATTTCCTCAACTTTCCAATCAATTACAACCCCTTTGCTTTGGTCGACCTGAGCAACAGGATAGGTGTAATCATATTCCGGATAAATGTCAGGAAATGCATTTGGAAATCTGTCAACCTCTGTTGGGTTTTGAATATCTGTGATGTCAATAACCACTAAATCAATATAGCTATCAACATAGAGCAGGTTGCCCCTAATGGCCATATCCACGTTACCTGGAATGTTAATAAACGCAATTGCAGAAGGTGATGCAGGGTTTGAATTATCAAAAACGTGAATACCTTTATTTACCTCATTTACAAATAGGTACTTGTCTTTTATGTAAATTTTTCCGGGTTGTTTAACCTCCTGGGGTGTTGTTTTCTTTACCGATGATTTAAACTCGTCCTGGCTCATGTAAACAGGTACATTGGCCATGTAGGTGACTTCTTTTGTAACTTTATCTTTGCAACTTGCAAAGGCCAATACAATAAAAAACAGCAATGAAAATTGTTTAATTTGGTTCATAGCAAAATATTTTAAGTTTATACTTTAAGTCAGAGCTCTTTTTTTACCAGTACGGAGGTGAGATGAAAAACGTTGCAAGGGAATGTGAAAAACCTTTGAAAGTGTGTTTGTTGCAGCTATATTAAGCAAAAACCAGTTCTCCTGTTTCAACTAAAAGAACTGGTTTTTCCAACTAGTGTTAAGTCAAATTTGACATACTTTGACTTTCTTTTTTTTTAGATTTTTGCAGTGCGATTTTAAACCAAAGCCATATTTTCTTATCGAAAGCTTTATTTTAACTCCCACTCGAAGCCATCTTTTTTGTCTTTAATAATAAATCCAGCATTTTGCAACTGATCCCTGATTTTGTCAGCGGTGGCAAAATCTTTATTTGCTTTGGCATCAATTCTTAAATTTAGAAGAATATCAACTACTTCGTCCAGCTTGCTATCTTTTTGATTATGAGCCGAACTCTCTTGTTTTAAACCGCAAATATCAAATAATAAATCGTTAAAAAGTTGTTTTAACAATTTTGTATCCTCAGCAGTAATACTTTCTTTGCCATCCTTTACCGAATTGATGTATTTTGCAGCATCAAAAAGGTGCGAAAGCATAATTGGGGTATTTAAATCATCATTCAGGGCATCAAAAGCATCTTTTTTTAGCTGGTTAATATTGTAACTTGAATTTTTTGATGCTGGAAGCTTGTCTATCAATTCAAAGGCATTAAACAATCTTTCCAAGCCTTTTTCTGATGCTTTCAATGCTTCATTTGAAAAATCCAGTGTGCTTCGGTAATGAGCCTGCAACATAAAGAAACGAATGGTCATGGGGCCATAAGCTTTTTCCAGTTTTTTGTGTGTACCATTAAACATTTCTTCCAGCGTAATGAAATTACCTATGGATTTCCCCATTTTTTGTCCTTCAATGGTAATCATGTTGTTATGCATCCAGTACCTCACAGATTCTTTGCCATTTGCGGCGGTTGATTGTGCTATTTCGCATTCGTGGTGCGGAAACAGCAAATCCATTCCACCACCATGAATATCAAATTCTTCGCCCAGGTATTTGGTACTCATGGTTGAACATTCAAGGTGCCATCCCGGAAAGCCATCACCCCATTCCGATGGCCAGCGCATGATATGTTTTGGTTCTGCTTTTTTCCATAAGGCAAAATCAAAACTATTTTTCTTTTCGTCCTGGCCTTCTAAATCGCGGGTGTTACTTAAAAGGTCTTCAATTTTTCTGCCCGAAAGCTTTCCATAGTTGTATTTTTTGTTGTATTCTTCTACATCAAAATATACCGAACCATTTTTTTCGTAGGCATAGCCTTTTTCTACTATCTGGCTAATCATTTGCTGTTGCTCAATAATGTGCCCCGAAGCTTGCGGCTCAATACTAGGTGGCAGTATGTTGAACTTTCTCATTTGTTCTTTGTAGGAGTTGGTATAATGCTGCACCACTTCCATAGGTTCAAGCTGCTCAATAGTCGCTTTTTTAAGAATTTTGTCTTCACCATCATCGGAATCGCGCTCTAAATGGCCAACATCGGTTATGTTTCTGATATACCTTACTTTAAATCCTTGATATTTAAGGTACCTGAAAAGTACATCATAAGTAATTGCCGGACGGGCATGTCCCAGATGAGGATCGCCATAAACAGTTGGGCCGCAAACATATAGTCCTACAAAGGGTGGGTTTATAGGTTCAAATACTTCTTTTTTCTTATTAATGCTGTTGTATATAACTAGTTTTTTTGTAGTCATTTGTTTTTTGTTAATGCGCTGATAAATAGCCAAATATAAATTGGAATAATTCAGCTAAAATAATTAAATATGTGTAAATGAAAAAATGTGTGTAGTGATTAGCAGCAACAGTATGGACACGAGCTTGAGGTGTATACTTCGTGCTTGTACATTTGGTTCTTAAAAAAGTTGATATTTTGTGCTCTTTTAATCATTGTATCAGTAAAAGATTATTTTCGAATGATTTCTGCCACACGGCCGTTTTTATAAACAACTGTTTTTATCAGTTTACCTTCAGTATTGTAATAGTGTCTTTCACCATCAATTAATTTTCCATCGCGGAATTCACCTTCTCGGTCAATTTTCCTGAAAGCATTGTATAGTTTGTGGTAACCATTTCCATTAAAAGCCTGGTAAGTATTTTCGTTGTTGTTACTCTCTATATGTTTTTGGCTAACTGTTGCGTTGGTATCATCTGGTATGTCTTCAACAGATACCTTTTTTTCAGCATAAAACTTTGAAGAGTTGGCGTTGAATTTTCCCGAAGCAAACTGCTTTTCTGATTTTACATTACCATCTTCGTAATATTCAGTAATCACTCCGTTTTCTTTACCATTTATCCAGTCGCCTTTTATGCGCAGATTGCCATCTTCATAAAAATATTTTTGTTCACCAGATCGTTTTCCATTTTCTGCAAAATTCCATTCGTAGGCTTTGTTGCCATTTTCGTGATAAAAATTATATGCTCCTACCCATTTTGTACCTCTCCAAATGCCTTCTTCTGAAAGTTTACCGTTTTCATAGTAAATTTTTGCATGTCCATCGGGGCGGTTGTTCTTGTAAGTAATTTCAGATTTTAAATTGCCATTGGAATAATATGTGATCCAAACCCCCTTTTTACGATTATCTGCATAAATACCAGTTTTTTCAATTTCCGAAGGGTTGTTCTTAAAAAAATAGATCCATTTGCCTTGCTTTTTATTGTTTGCATCAACTCGGTTAATGGTGTCATTTTCATGTATTTTAAATGACTGACTTAAACCAGAACCAATAAACCCAATAAAAACCAACAATGTAATACTTATCTTATGGCTAATTAAATCCATGCCCAAAAATATATAATAATCCCTATAAGTAAAACTATATTATTTTAAAAAAAGTTGCAGGAATAGTAAATTAAAACAATGTTTCCTGTCTTTTAATTTGGAAAAACTTCCTGGTATAGTGGATGTGTTTAGTTAAGGTGTATGTTTTTGTAACGATAAATTTACCTTTTTATTATTTAAGTTTAAAATTGGTACGATTTGTTTGCGAAAAATCAAGTAAAATTGAAAACGGGCTAAATGACTGTAATTAAGCTTTTTAACTTTTTTTCAGGCTGTTCAGTACTATTATTTAGCTAATTTTTAACATTATTTAAACAATATTTCTGGTATTGACCTAATGCAAATTGATGGCCTAAATTTACTGCCTGTTGAAGATCGTTACAACCATCCTGTTTTTGGTTGAGGCTAATTTTATCTAACCCTCTGAAATAATATGCAGCCGCAAGTTCATTATCAATGGATATTGCCTTACTAAAATCACTAATTGATGCTTTAAAATCATTTTTTCTTCGGTAAATAATGCCCCGGTTTAAATAGGCTGTTGAAAATTCGGGATCTCTTTCAATTGCTAAGCTATAGTCTCTAAGAGCTGATTCCAGATCTGATTTTCCCTCATAGGCCCTTCCTCTGTTCGAATAGGCAGAGGCATTGTCGGGTTGTAATTCAATTGCTTGGTTAAAATCTTCAATGGCTGCATCCATGTTTCCCATTTTCCCTTTTATAACGCCACGGTTAACCAATGCATTTTCGTATGTCGGATCTATCTCAATAGTTTTGTTATAATCGGCTAATGCTTTGTTTAACAGGTCGTTTTTTTGTTCTACCGATCTAGCATAATCCGATAAGTTTTCATAGGTTATTCCCCTGTTGTGGTAACCTTCAAGAAAATCAGGTTCGAACTTTAGAGCCTGGTTAAAATCTTTTAAAGCAGAATGCAGCATAATACTGTCATTCAGTTCTTTAGCCCAGTCTTTTTTAGATGTACCACGGTTGTAAAAAGCATGTACATAATCTGGTTTTAATACAATGGCACGGGTAAAATCTTCAATGGCTTCTTCGTGCTTTTTATCCCTGTCTTTAATACTTCCCCTGTTGTTCCATGCTACAACGGCTTTAGGCGATTTTTCAACGGTGTCGTCCCATAAAGTCATACTGTCTTTCCAAATTTTACAGCGTTCGAAGCTCGAATAGCCTATTACCAGCAGATAAATCCCACTTAGTGCATAGATTAGTGTTTTATTTTGCTTATTTTTTTCAACCAACCTAAAAACCAGCCAGGCCATTAGTAAATGAAAACCTATGGAAGGGATATAAGTATACCTGTCGGCAAGAATTGCACTACCCACCGGAATTAGTTGTAGTAGCAAAACAATATTGATGATGAAAAAACCAATGCAAAAAGCAACAAACTTGTTTCGTTTTAAATAATAGAAGAAGGCATATGCAACAAGCAAACTTGGAATCATAAATAACCAATAGTATCCAGGTATACTTTTGTTTATAATATCCGGGTATGGGTATATAGCTGAAAGTTCAATGGGGAAGGTGAGTTTTATGATATATTGTGCAAAAGCATAACCAGCAAAAC
>JBNKJW010000067.1:0-29357 GCA_050291445.1 Bacteroidales bacterium
TGGTTCTCTACAGTTTAATTTTCACCAAATCATAAAATCAAACTCTAAATTTTCTCTTCTGGACGTAGGGTTTTGCATTCCCTTGGTTAGTTTACTAACTCTACTTGTGGCATAATCCCTTAATTCTGAAATCATTATTCGGCCATCTTTGTTTAAATCAGCTTTTTTTGAAGTAATTCCGTTTAAAAGCACATAGGTAAATATTCCGTTTTTTGTTTGATCTGTTTCGTAGGCATATTCGCCACCTCCGGCAGAGGAAATCACTGTTGAACCTGTTCCCCTTCGAATATCCGCAAACATCATTTTCATTAACTCAAAAGAACTTTGGGTGGTTATTTTTGCCGTTTTTGTTTCAAAAACTGCCGCAGCAGACTGAACATCACGAAAAACAACATCATCTTCTACCTCAAACTCGGTTTCTGTAAAAGCCTCTTCTTTATCAACTTCGCCTGAGTGGCAGGCATCAATTATAATTACCTTTTTCCGTGCAGGTATCCCATCAAATAGCCCTTCAAGGTAATCGTACCTTAAGGCAGTATTGGCCATGTCATCAACATCAATTTCCGTGGTTGCCAGGTAATAGTTCATCTCAGCATCTAAAACACCATGACCGGCAAAAAACAAGACTACTACATCGTCAACTTTTGTATTTTTTAACTGATTTTTCAATTCCAGAATATTTTTTACTGTAGCCTCTTTATTCAATACTTTTATTGTGTGCACATTTGCAAACTGCTGATTGTCTTTCTCGAATAAGGTGCTAATGTCTGTGGCATCTTTTGCCGCATATTGCAAGTTATAAATATCATTGTAATATTCCGATACACCTATTGCAATAACGTATAAATCTGGTTTAAACTCTTCGGTATCGTGAATAATTGAAAATGTTTCTTTAAGCGATTCAAACCCCTTTGTATTTGCTGCTGAAACCTGTATTTTATTCCTTCCTGCTGATAACTTAACTGGAAAACTTTTTGTGAAGTTTTTTAGCCCTTTGTCTTTGATTGAATAACCATTTAATCCAAAAACCGGAACATCATTTATCCAGATATTAATTCTGTCGAGCATTTGCAAACTATCTGTGGCATTTATTTTAAGGTTAATTTCCCTATTGGTAGTTGAAAATGGAAAATCTTCAATATTAAGGATTTTTGTTACCGGAATTTCCAGGCGTCCACTTAAATCAACATTGCCAAAACCCATTTTTTGAACCCTTTTCTGATGCGCCTTTTCATATGCAATAATCTCATCTTTAGATGAGTAGGGCAGTTTTGAAAAAACAATGTCCGGCCTGTTAAATTTTACATCAAATTGCTCAAAAGTATACAAGTGGTCTTTTTCGATAAAACCAATATAATTCATTGCCCCTTTGGTTGAATAATAATAATTATCAGCTGTAACATAAATAAAATCATTTTCATCAAAAGCTGCTAAACTTACCAGTAAATCGCCAGTATTGAAATCCCAAAACTTGATTAAGCCATCATGGCTTGCCGTTGCTATGTAATTATACGGAATGTTGAATTTTAAATCTGAAATAATTGAGGAATGCCCTGTTTCTGACTTAAAAATCCTTTTCTTTTCATTAATATTAGCCAGGTACAAATTTCGTTGTTTATCTGTGTATGAAACCAACCTGTCATCAGGGCTGAAATTTACAGGAGCAATACCTTTGTAACTATTAATTTCAATAAAATCCGAAGCATCAAGTAGTTTTATTACTTCCTCATTGGCCGATGATAAATAAATATACTTTCCTTTTTGGCTAAATCCTCCAGTTGTATATATTTCGTCAAATAGCTCTGATTTAACAAGTTGCCTGTTTTCAATATCCCATAACTGGCATTGTGTATTATTATTTTTAGTTTTTAGTAAAGCAAGCAGCTTTGTTCCATCGTGGTTTAATGCTTTAAAGTAGAGATTTCCCTTTATTTTAAAAAGTTTACTGCTTTTTGAATCACCTGGTTTTAATTTTTTGTTCTTTTTAATCTCAGAAACACCATAGCTGTATACATTTGTCCTGAAAATTTCTTCATTTTCCTTAATCCTTTTTCGGTTCAATAACGAGTACTTTTGCGAATGGGTACCTTTGCTGTTGAACAAAAATATTTTTGAGGTATCTTTTAGTAAAAATGACTGATAATGAGAGACTTTCCCACTTTTAAGAGTGTGTTTTTTCAAATCTTCTTCAAACTTCCAAATAACTAAGGCTTCTTTTACTTTATAATCATCCGAATATTTTTCTTTTTGATTAAGAGTTGCTTTAATTAATATTTTGTGAGGGTTGATAAAATCATTAGTTTCATCAACAGCATATTTATACCTTAAATATTTCTCGGCCATTGTTAATTCATTACTTTTCTGATAAAATACCTTCCCTTTCTGATCCAAATTCCAGATTCTAAAGCTTCCATCATTGTACCCGATAAACATTAGTTTGCCATTTTCTGAAAAAGAAATTGAATTGACCCTGTTTGCCCCTCCTTCCATTGATTTTATAAGCGCCATATTTTTTAAATCCCAGATATAGATTTTTCTGTCTTTTCCGGCACTTGCTAAATACCTGCCTTCTTTTCCAATAGCCAGTGCTTGCACCTCATCGGTATGTGCATTTAGAATTTCTTTTCTTGCACCCGATCTTTTATTATAAATGTATATGAAATTATCTTTATTGGCAGCGATAAAATAATCCTGGTTTAAAACTAGGGCATTAAATGAATTCCAGGAATGATTTGCCGCAATATTAAATTTTCTTTTAAAAAAGCCAGAACCAACCGGTATGCGTTTTATGTTGCCATGTTTACCAGCAATATAAATATGCTTGTTTTCTTTGTCAAAAAGAACGTCATTAGCACGCACATGGGTTTTTCCCTTTATCGTTTTGTTTTCAGTATTGTAAAGGTATAATTTACTATTTCGCTGCCCTCCAAAAGCAAGGTAATTGCCATCATTACTATAGTTTAATGCATTGTATCCTTTTTTCGAAAGCTTGCCAACAACCTCGTAATTATCACTCTGTAAGTCTATTAGGTAAATTTTCTCAGCACCACAAGCCAGCTCATTTCCATTTGGTGAAAATGCAACAGATTTTACAGGAGAATCGAAAAAGAAGTAACTATTTACTAATTTCCCCGAAGGGTATTCCCAAAGTCTTACCGAATTATCTTCACCTGCACTAGCAATAATGTTTTTTGAAGGGTGAATGGCTATATCGTTAACCATTTTTGTATGCCCGTTAAAAACCAGCATTTGTTTAGATGAGGCCATATCCCACAAAATTACCTTGCTATCCTCGCCCGAAGAGGCCAGAAATTTACCATCAGGGCTAAACACCAAATCGGTAATGCCCGATGAGTGTCCTGTTTGAATGCTTAGCTTTTGTGCATGCATTACCTGAAAACAACATAAAAATAGTAAGATATACAGTAAGTTAGTTTTCATGATTTAAACGTTTTATTCGTTCCTCTTTTTTTTTCTTCTTCATTTCAATTGATTTATTAAAGCCGGCCTTCATGGCCCTTTTTAATAGATCCAAGAGCACGCCTTCCTCATTAAAAATTAGTTCATCGCCATTTGCCATGTATAAATAATAAATCATTTGCCCGTATGACATTGAATGGTAATAAGAAAACTCTTCAATTGCCTGGCCAGTGTAGTTTGCTGTTACATAATTTACAATAAGGGGAACTGTAATATCAGTAAGTAATGCGTTTTCTTTAGAATAATAAGCCAAACTCAAATTTTTCTTAAGTCCGACCCAGGTTTCACCTTTAAAAAATAAATCCCAATTATGCTCAACATCTTCATTAAGCCCCACACTGGTTATTTCACCCTCCGATTCGTAACTACAATAAAGCAATTCAAGGTTAGGGTAGTTAGCCTGAATCTTTATGCGTACTGGTCCTGGTAAATGGTTAATGCTATTACCATAAAGGGCATAAATTTCCCCGGTAGATTCAAATTCAATGTTCAATCCATCACTAAAATAGATATCATATGAAAGATCTTTGCCATAATCATAATAATATAATGAAATTTGTGTAACTTCTCTATTCGGAAAATGAGTTGCAATAGAATCAGTAACAGCCTGTGGCAATTCATCTTCTTTCATAAATTCAAACTCCATTTCCATTAACTCGCCACCTTCATCAAACCTTAATCGTTTGCCATCAACAAAGTATAAGTCGAAAAATGTTCCTTCGCCCTTAAGAATGGTTTTGTTAATTTCGCTATATCCCGAATTTGAAAAATTATCAGCTATAAAATTGGTGATTTCATCAGGTAGCTCAGTTTCATCAAACCTGTAATAAAGTGTTGTTAACCAGTTTCCGTCTTCATCAAAATATAGTTTAGCATCAGAACTGATATAGGCAATGTATCTTGGGGCTGAAAGTTGTTCGTTATTAAAGGTTACATTAGCTATAAATGTACCTGGGTGCTGATCCTGAATATATGATTTTGCATCAGCAGGAAGATCGTCCTCAGTCAGACCAAACTGATAGGTTCCGGTTAACTGGCCTAATTCATTAAAAAATAGTTTAACTCCCGATTTTAACAAGGTTTCGTAATTCTTCCAGGCACTCGTTTCTTTCAGTGTAACTTTTTTTACCGGATCATTCGGGAAATTATCATTAATATAGGTTTCAGCATCATCAGGAAGTTCTGATCTTTGCAAGTTGCCATTTGTAAGGTATTCAAAATCACCACTTTTCAAAAAGATTGCATAGGAATTATCCGATAAAAATAAAGTAAATCTATTATTAGTAAATGAAGCCCTCTCAATAGCAAGAGTTGGATATAGTTTTGCCAATTGATTGCTTATCTTAACTGGTACATTTTCAGCTTGGATATAAATAATCCTGCTCACCACATAAATGTAGTCTGTGTTGTTAATTTCAAATGATACAGAGCTACTTCCGGCATCTAAATCAAAATCCATAACAGGTTCCCAATTTTCAAGGCTTAAATATCCCTCGCCCCAACTATCTAAAGGAGACCATATTCCGGTAATGATATAATATAAATCAGTTCGGTCATACCCATCAGGATAGCCTTGATTATTCCAATTAACATAAATATTATTGCCTTCGCCCCACTCATCAAGTTTCGGAATTTTCATCCTGTATAAACGATAAGAACCATTTGTTCTTTTGTAATGTTCAAAATGCAACTCTGTTTCCTGCCATGTTTTGGCAGCTAAACCACCTCCATCTGCCAAAAAATTATAAGTAACTGTTACAGGTTCCTTAAAATCTACACTCAGATGGTAGCTCAAATCAAGCTTACTTCGTTCATGGTATCCATCCGATTCATAAAACGGAACAAAATAAAGGAATTTTGATCCAATCTCTGCATATCCATTTTCCATTTGCAAAACCAACTCATAATCTTCAAACCTGTACATATTAAAAACCATCATTGAATCCAATGCATTGCTGGGTATATCCATGCTGACAAGTACATTGTTTTTGTTGTCGTTAGCATAGTTTCCATAAAAATTAATGCTGCCGCCATCAGGCCCAACTACCCGGTTGTAAGTTTCATAATCAAAATTGGTGAAGTCGGGCTCTTTGTAGCACCCAAATAAAAGTACTACAGCAAAAAATATTACTACTATATTACTGATTTTCATTATCTTATGATTTGTTTTTTGACTAAGTTAAAAGATAGTAAGTTTAAACTGAGAGACAGGTTTATTGTAGTTAAATTTTTATAGTTAGGCCGACTGTTATAGTACTCGTCCGAAACATCGTCATCATCATTATCATCGTTTTTATCAATACCCAGCAAATTATTTTCAAGGTACACATCAAGCGATAAGCCATGATATTTAATCCCGATACCTCCACGATAATACAAGGTAACTGTACGGAAAGTGTTCAGGTTTTTAAAAATAATTTCGTTGCGCACACTCCTGGTAGCTTCGTAATAGTCGCCTGGTTTCAAACTCATCAGATAATAAGCCGAAACACCACCATAAATATAAGGTCGTAGTTTTTTCGTTTTTAAAAAAGTATAACCAGCAGTTAAAGAATTGCCTAAAAAGGCCCATTTTAACTTAATGCTGTTGTATCCAAGGTTTTCCTGTTCACTGTCGGGGTTAAAAACATCTGCATATTCCGAAAAATCAACAGAGTTCTCATATTTTGCTTCGTTAGAGGCCCATCTGGCAAAAACATCAAACTGAAAAAACAAACTATTTCCTTTATCGTATCTTACAAAAATGCCCGGATAAGGAACATAGGAGCTCGTTTCGGAGGCCTGAAAACCATTAAAGCGTATGGTTTCATTGTGTTCATTCGCAAAATAATAGACATAATCATTAATGTTGTACTGATAAAAGCTCATTTTTTGGTATGGAGTATTAAATGCCCTTATGCCAACATGTAAAAACTGACCATTTATACTCATCAGTGGAAAAAGAATAACAATTAAAAGAATTTTATATTTTGATTTCATGGGAAAAGAGGTAAATTTTACAATTAAATCTAAAAATATGAATATTAATTGAACCAAATTCGATGCAATTTTTAAAATATTTTGATCACCTGGCTCTTAAAACAAATGTAGCAAATAATTATACTAAGGATTACTTACTATATAGAAATACGTATTTAAATATTTTCATAACTTAATAAACAAGCTATTGCAAAACAATAAAAAAAGCAATAGTTTTGATTCGGCAACACTGGTTACAAAAAACCTACATAACATTTACATGAAAAAAATTGACAGACGCATTATTGTAATTGCCTCTCTGGTATTTATTATTGGAATGGCTTATGGCCTGATGAAATATCTAATTTTATCTAAAAAAGAGCCCAAAACCCGCCCACAAAAAGAAAGCAAACTTTTTGTTAAGGCTGAACCAGTAAACTACACAACAATACTTTCGCCAACAAATGCACCTGGCCGACTATATCCCCTGGCAGAGTTTGATTTAGTAGCTGAAGCTTCGGGAAAGATTTTACCTGGAAGCGTAAAACTAAAAAAAGGGGCAACTTTTAGAAAAGGACAGGTGTTGTTTACAGTTTATCCAGATGAGTTGGCATTGGCCATAAAAGCCAGTAAAAGTCAGTATTTAAATACATTAGCCAATGCAATGCCTGATATTAAAATTGATTATCCTGACTACGAGGAAAGTTTTAACACTTTTTTTTCCTCAATAAAATTAAACAAGCGACTACCTAAAATGCCAGAAGTTGAAGATGAGCAATTCAAAATTTTCCTTTCAAGCAGAAACCTAATTAGCGAATACTACAAAATAAAAAAAGACGAATTACAGCTGAGCAGGCACTCAGTTTATGCACCTTTTAGCGGAACATTTAAAGAAGTATTTACCGAAGCAGGAGCCTATATTAACACAGGAGGGAAAGTTGCCCGTATGATACAAACCAATATGCTTGAAATGGAAGTACCACTAGAAAGGTTTGATGCAGATTGGGTAAAAATTGGGGATAAAGTAAAGGTTGTTTCAGAAAAAACCGGACATGAAAAAATGGGGGTTGTTGTCAGAAAAAATCTTTTTATTGACGAAAACACTCAATCGCAAGGAGTTTTTATTCGAATTAACAATACGCAATCTCCAAGGTTCTTAGCTGGTGAATATTTAACAGCTCACTTTCCTGGTCACCCAATTAAAAATGCCATGGAAATACCACGAAATATCGTATTTAATACCAACGAAGTTTTTGTAATAAAAAACAGCCGTTTGCAAAAGCAAAAAATCAATATTATAAAAATAAACAACAATAATGCACTGGTTTTTAAGGGATTGCCAGAAAAAGACACGCTTGTGATGCAACCTTTGATTAATGTACAGGAGGGAAGTTTGGTTGAAATTCAAGGGGTTGAAACAAAGAAAAATAATATAAAAATGAACGGACAGTAGAGGCACACGGTTGTGTGTCTCTACATACGCCCGTGTGAACCTGCATACAGCCACCTGTTTCTACTATTCACTAATTTGTAAATAATGCGGAAAATAATTGAAAAATTTGTTGAATACCCAATGTATGCCAACCTAATTATTGTAATAGTTTTGCTGGCGGGTGGTTACAGTCTAATTTCAATGAATAAGGCCTTTTTTCCTGAAAGGCAAAGCCGAATTATTAATGTTTCTGTTTTTTACCCGGGTGCTTCGCCTGTAGAAATGGAAGAGGGAGTTACATCTCGTATTGAAGAGTCAATTAGAGGCCTGATTGGGATAAAAGAAATTAATTCTACCTCGGTTGAAAACAGGTCGGTGGTTTCGATTGAAACAACTGGCGAATATGATATTAATGAAACTTTAATGGAGGTAAAAAATGCCGTGGATGGCATTTCATCTTTCCCCTCAGCGGCTGAACGCCCTATTGTTTCAAAAAGGAGGTCACGTGCTCCTGCCCTGTTTCTGGCATTAACCCCTGATGAAAATACCGATGTGGATTTAATGACGCTAAAGGCGCATGCCCAGCGAATTGAAGAAGATTTTTTTGCATCCGGAAAAATTAGCCAGGTTTCTCTTTTTGGCTATCCGCAGGCCGAAATTAGTGTAGAAGTTAAAGAAAAAGAGCTGCTACGATATAATTTAACTTTCGATGATTTGGCCAACGCCATACGTAGTAATAACCAGGATGTTTCGGGCGGGGAAATAAAATCTGACGAGGAAGAATTATTAATCCGCCTGCGTTCCAGAAGTACCAGCCCGGATAAAATTGGCCATATTATTATCAGGGCGCAAGAAGATGGAAGTTTTATAAGAATTAATGATGTAGCCATTGTTAAAAAGAAATTTGCAGATGTATCCAGTAAATCCTGGTTGAATGGAAAGGAATCTATTTCAATATTTGTAGAAAAATTGCCCGAAGAAGATTTGGAAGAAATCACAGATTATGCACTGGATTACATTGAAAAATTTAATGCAAAAAACCTGGGGGTTCAAATCTCGGTTTCCAGGGCATATATCGATATTCTGCAAAGCCGGCTCGATTTATTGACTTCTAATGGGTTAATGGGACTCCTACTTGTTATTGTTGCCTTATCACTTTTTTTAAGTTTGCGGCTATCCCTGTGGGTTTCATTCGGTATACCTTTTAGCTTTCTGGCAATGTTTGTCTATGCACAGCTTATTGGTCTTTCCATTAACATGATTTCGTTGTTTGGGATGATATTAGTCATTGGTATTTTGGTGGATGATGGAATTGTAATAGCTGAAAACATTTACCTGCATTTTGAAAAAGGTAAAACTCCAATGCATGCTGCTGTTGATGGTACAATGGAAGTATTGCCAGCGGTAATCACCTCAGTAACAACCACTATAATTGCTTTCTTACCGCTATTATTGATGAGCGGAACCAGAATGGAAATGATGTTTGATGTGGCTGCAGTGGTAATTGCAAGTTTGCTCTTTTCTTTATTGGAAGCCTTTTTTATACTCCCAGCCCACCTTGGAAACGAACGTGTACTAAGCAGAAAAAGCCTCGAAGCCAAGACAAATAAAAAATATAGCTTAAAAAGTATATTCGACAGGTTTACTGTTTGGTTAAGAGATCGCGTTTATCACCACATGCTAGACAGGGCAATAAAATGGCGATATGCAATGATTGGGATTCCTGCTGCTTTTGTAATGATTACAGTTGGACTTTATTTAGGTGGTCATATAAAAAACACCTTTTTCCCAATGGTAGATTTTAACCGCTTTGAAATTAACATTGCTTTTACGCCCGGCTCTGGTGAAAACCAAACGATAGAATTTTTAAAGCGGTTTGAAAAAGCAGTGTGGGAAGTAAATGAAGATTTAAAAAAAGAATTGGGTGAGGAAGAAGATATTATTGAAAGGATACGGACCTCACTTGGAAGCTCCTTTAGTGGGCAGGAATCAGGTGCCCATGCAGGACGAGTGAGAGTTTATCCAAAAGATTTGGAAGGGTTACCCATTACTGGTTATAAAATTGCTGAACTAGTTCGGAAAAAAATTGGTGCTGTACCAGAAGCACGAAAGTTTACTGTGGGTGAAAGAAACCGATGGGGGTCACCGGTATCAATAGGTCTAATGTCGCAAAACATAAAAGAACTGGACAAAGCCAAGGAATATTTAATGACCCGGCTCACAGAACTTCCCCAATTAAAAGATATTACTGAAAACGTTGCCCTTGGTAAACAGGAAGTCCGCTTAAAACTAAAACCAAAAGCCTATTTTTTAGGATTGGATGAAAACCAGATTGCAAGACAGGTTAGACAGGGGTTCTATGGCGGCCAGGTACAGCGCTTGCAGGAAGGAAGAGATGAGTTGCGTTTGTGGGTTCGTTATCCAAAATCAGATCGACTGAATTTAAGACAGCTGGAATCCATGAAAATTAAAACACCTTCGGGGCTGTTTCCTTTAATCGAATTGGCTGATTATGAGCTGGAAAGAGGTCCGGTTGCCATCAATCGTTTCAATGGCTCACGCGAAATCAGGGTAGAGGCAGAAACGGTAGATCCAATGGCTCCAGTACCTGAAATATTAGAGCAAATTAGCACAGAAATAATGCCTGATGTAATGGCGCAGTTTCCGGGTGTAAGGTACATTTACCAGGGACAGCAAAAAGCGAGTTCCGAAGCCATGGAAAAAATCCGCTTGTATTTTACCCTTGCTTTTGCTTTTATTATTTTCATATTGCTTATTCATTTTAAAAGTTTCAACAAAACATTTATCATTTTAATGATGATCCCACTCTCTATGCTTGGTGTTTTCTGGGGACATGGAATACATGGAAAACCTGTATCTATTATGAGTTTATGGGGGATGGTAGCCCTCACCGGGGTAATTATTAACGATGCAATTGTATTTTTAGCCAAATACGATGGCTTTTTACTTGAAGGACTAAAGGTTAAAGAAGCCATAAGGGAAGCAGGGAAAACCCGTTTGCGACCAATTATCTTAACATCACTAACAACATCAATTGGTTTATTCCCAATATTACTCGAAAAAAGTGTGCAGGCGCAATTTTTAATACCAATGGCAATTAGTTTAGCTTATGGTGTGGCAATAGGCACAATATTCATCCTGATTTTCTTCCCGGTACTAATTATACTGTTAAATGATTTTAGTGTTTACTTTAAGTATTTACTTACTGGGAAAAAACCTGAAAGGGAGGATGTTGAGGTAGTCATTAAAGACCATAGAAGAAAATTGAAGTATGAGGAGAATGGGAAATAAGAAAAAAGGGAAGCATAGCTTCCCTTTTTTTAAATTATTCTAAAAAATTACTTTTAATCCTAAATTCCATGTGCGACCAAATCCATAGTACCCTTTATTATACATAAATTCATCAACATCAGGTGTTGAAGGATCATCAACAATATTTGTTTGAAGTTCAGAAATATATTCAGTGTCTAAAACATTGTTCATATTGGCTCTAAAAACCAAGCTAAAACCTTTCATATCATGTTTATAGCTAATACCTGCATCTAACAAACCATATCCCTCTAACTTCAAAATTTCAGGATTTTCAGCATAAAATTGCGAGTCACTAATATCAAAATTAGCATATAAGTTATCGTAATAACTATAGGTTGAATAAATCAACAAACCCTTAACAGGTTTCAGATCAAATCCAAAAGACATAGTAGTTTGAGCAGCATCACCAACTTTTAATCCATCCATATACATTGTACCTTCACCTAATGGTATATTATTATCCGTATCAGTTCTTTTTCCATTGAAATTATCAATGTATTCCCAGCTACCAAATGAAGCCATACCTCTTAATGTCAATATGGTCATTGGTGAGTAATCAAACTCCAACTCAATTCCTTGATGTAATTGACCAACATTCTCAAAATTGTAAAGTACTTCAACTTCTTCTCCATTTGGTCCTGCATTTTCATCAGCACTTCTGCTGAACTGTCTGTTTTCCCATGTTGTTCTATAAAGGTTTACATTAGCATTAAAAGAACTACTTCTAAAGCCGTAACCTAATTCAAATGCAACAATTGTCTGATTTTTAACATCTTCATTTACATCATTAACAAAATTGATAAATACGTTGTCAAAAATAGGTTGACGTGAAATATAACCGGCATTTGCAAACACATTGTGGTTTGCATTAATGTTATAGTTTAATCCACCTTTAACTGTTCCACCCCAAAATGTCTGCCAGCCAGTTTCCTGTTCTGGATCACTATCCAAATAATTAAAATAATCAATTCTCTTAAACTGTTGATTTGACAATGAACCTGATAAGAAAGCCGTTAAGTTATCTTTTGAGTACTCTAATTGACCAAACAGGCCTGTCCATCCAACTAACCCATCATTATGATAATTTAGAACATTCCCATCTGTATATTTTTGTTCAGGATCAGTGATGTAGTTCTCTGGATTATTATCATCTGCTCTTGCCCAATACGCATCGTTTCCGAGAAGATCATCAACCTTCCGATAGTGGATTCCTTTGTAGTATCTTAAATCAATACCTGATGTTAAAGTTAGATTATCGGATAGTTTGTGAGTCAATGTTGATAAGATTCCAAACCAGTTATGCTCATTCATAGAAGCTCTTCTAATAAAACCTTCCCCACTGCTGGTTGTAACGTATTGACCAGCAAATGGACCATCAGCTTGAGGGTTTTTTACACCCCAATCTACTCCATTTGAAGGAGACACTACATCACCTCTGTTGTAAGAAACAATATCATCAAATCTTACAAGTCCATTGCTGTTTCTAATTCTTCCGTCTGATGCATAAATATATCCATTACTAATTCGTCCTCTATCTCCGGTTCCTCCACCTCTGCCAATTGAAGCATAGGCTGAAGTTTTTAAATCTGTTTTATCGGAAATAGTCCAATAGTGGTTTAAGAAGACCTTTGGTT
The DNA here is from genome assembly GCA_050291445.1 of Bacteroidales bacterium. Taxonomy (GTDB): domain Bacteria; phylum Bacteroidota; class Bacteroidia; order Bacteroidales; family NBLH01; genus NBLH01. The sequence goes on from JBNKJW010000067.1 coordinate 12,838, forward strand.
TGTGATAAAAGTTTTTCCTCCAGCTAAATTCCTCACCATTGAGATACCCCCATTGATAATTGTACTTTTTACCAAAAGTTTCATAATCTTGCAAGCTTGTTTGATCATAACTACCAATAGTTCTTTGATTATGCCATTGAGGAGCTCCAACCCCTGTTAAAGAAATAGTATGTCTCGAGTTAAACACTTTAGAGATACCAAAAAAATATGACCATGCTTTAAATTTAGTTCCATCAACATATCCATTTCCTAATGAATGGGTAGCCTGAACTGAAAATGCCCATCCATTATCTAATAATCCCGAATTTAAATTAAATCCATACTTTTGATACATGTCATTTCCTATAGTAACACTACCAGAACCACCTTTTTTCATTTGAGCAGCATTTGTGATAATATTAATAGAACCTCCAACAGAAGGTATAGCTAATTTAGAAGCACCAAGGCCTCTCTGCACCTGAATACTTGAAGATACATCTGATAAACCAGCCCAGTTTGACCAATAAACCCATCCATTTTCCATATCATTAACAGGTATACCATTAATCATTACAGCAACGTTTCTTTGATCAAATCCTCGAACATTAATTCTTGCATCTCCAAAGCCGCCACCAGATTTGGTTGCATAAACCGAAGGTGTTGTTTTTAAGATTTCTGGGAATTCCTGATTACCAACTCTTTGCTCAATAACACCAGCTTTCAAAGAGGTTACAGCAACCGGTGTTTTTCTGTCAATAGCAACCGATGCCAAAACACTTACCTCAGCAATACCTACTGCATCACTTTCAAGGCTGATAGTACCCATATCGTTTACACCAGCAACAACACTTACCTCTTTTTCAAGAGTTACATAACCAATAAATGAAACAGTTATTTTGTAAGCTCCTGTTTGTAAGCTTTCGATCTTAAAATTACCGTCATTATCGGTAATAGTTCCAGACTGTTGTCCTGATTCTGTATGAACAGCAACAACATTCGCTCCAATCAGAGATTCTTCACCGCTAACTACCTTACCGGTAAGTTGGGCAGTTCCCTGACCAAACACATTTACTGCAGCTAATAGCATAGCTGCCGTAAATACTAATGTAAAAATTCTTTTTTTCATAAATAATTTCGTTTGGTTAACAAATAATGTTTGTGTTTATAAAAAAATCTAGTGCACAATGTTAGCACTATTTAGCTTTGTTTTTAATCTCTTTATAATTAAATAAATATTAATTTTTTATTTGTATTATGTGTCAAAGGTTAATTTTAACCACCTTATTGATTATTTTCTGCTAAATACTTTACTATTGCTGTTGTTGCACCTTTTTGGTTTTCTACATATTCCCTGCATATTTTACTTTTTGTTGCAAGGTATTCTTTGTTGCTCAGCAGTTTTATTAAATGTTGGTTCACTGCTACCTTATCTTTAACTTCAAATGCACCACCTAATTTTATCAAATCAACTGCTTCTTTAAATTTGTGGTAATTGGGCCCAAATAATACTGGTAAACCAAAGGTTGCTGCTTCTAAAATATTATGAATGCCCGAACCAAAGCCACCACCAATGTATGCAACATCACCATACTGATAAATAGAGGACAGCATACCAATATTGTCAATAATTAGAATAGCGGCATCTTTTACATTTGTTTCATCAGCTTTTGAGTACCTCTGAACTTTTTTCGTAAGTTTTGAAATTATCCTTTCAATATTCGATTCATGAATTTCGTGTGGGGCAATAATAATTTTCACTTCATTTTTAGGGTTATTCATAAAATCAAATAAAACCTCTTCGTCTGTTTTCCAACTACTGCCTAATATAAGTGTGGTTTGATTATTGCAAAACTGCTCGATTAAAGGAAAAGATTTAGCTTTTTCAGCAATAGTTGCAACCCTGTCAAAGCGGGTATCTCCTGAAATTGTCACATTATCATATCCTAAAATTGTCAATAATTCTTTTGACTCCTGGTTTTGAACAAAAAAGTGATTAAATGAATGTAACATTTTTCGATACCATCCTCCATACCAGCGAAAAAAAACCTGGTCTTTCCTAAAAATAGCTGAAACCAGGTAAGTTGAGATATTTTGGTGTTTTAGTACATGTAAAAAATTCCGCCAAAATTCATACTTAATAAAAATGACGTATTCTGGCCGCACAAGTTCAATAAACTTTTTTGCATTTCGTTTGAGGTCCAGTGGCAAGTAAAAAACGTAATCAGCAAATTTGTAATCTTTTTGGATTTCATAACCCGAAGGTGAGAAAAATGTAAGGACTATTTTTTTTTCAGGAAACCGGTTTTTGATTGCTTCAATAATTGGCCTGCCTTGCTCAAACTCGCCCAAAGATGCAGCATGTATCCAAACCCTTTGTTCATTTTTGCCCAGCTTTGATTGGATGTGTTTAAATATTCCTTTTCTACCTTGTAGCCACAGCTTTGCCTTTTTGTTAAAGGGTGAAACAAGAGTTAGCAAAAATTTGAACAAATGTAAACCTAAATGGTACAGCAAATCGTTAAATTTTAGAGAAAACGCACACCGAATTTATCGAATATTCTCTAACAAGCAAAATAAACACAAACAAGAATATGAACAGCTTGTGAACAGTTATTTTAGGCATCATCTAATCAGATGATTTATAGCACCTTATCTTCTCACAAGCGTAAAACAAAGCTTAATCCAACCCAACCTGAGATTTTTACACCCTCCTCTTCTATTTCAAACATTTCATAAGGTGCAAAGCTACTTCCATAATCATTTCCTGCTCCCAGCCAGTCGGTAACAAGAAGGTTCATTGATGGAGCTATAGCAATTGCAGAGCTTTTAAAAAACCGCCAGCCCAAATGTGGTTCAAATTTCATGTGCACATTTATGGGTACATAATCATCAATCTCGAAGTTCTCGTTTACATAACTTCCAATAAAGTTAAAACCAAAATAGAACTTTTTCCTTTCCCTGAATTCAGTTCCTGCACCATACCCTGCACTCCAGTAGTTTCCATCATCAATGTTTATACTTCCGGTAAAGATATTGTAAAACCGATGGTTTCCGGTTTTAAAACTAATGCTGGCATAGCGGTTGTCACTTATACCAAGCTCAAACTTATGGAGTCCCTGCTTCACATAGCTTATCAGGCCAATACTTGTTCCACTTACTGAGTCTGCAAAATTAACAAGGCCCAGCTGTACACCATTCACTTTTTTGGCAATATTGATGCAGGAGATCTGTACCCCAGTTATTTCTTTCTTAGAAACATTAACAAACCCTGCCACCTGGGCAGAATTTACCTCATTGGCCACATTCAGGAAACCAGCTATCTGAACACCGCCTACAGTACCATCAGAATAATTTATAAACCCACCTATTTGTGCCCCACCAACATCAGCCCCAATGTTTGCAAAACCCGACAATTGTGCACCTCCTACATTTTTTCCATAGTTTACAAAACCAGATAATTGTGCAAACTTTACATCTTTTCTTGCATAATTGCTAAAACCAGAAACCTGCACGCCATCAACGTTTTCGGTGGTCACATTACTAAAACCAGCCAATTGTAGCCCGTTCATTTTACCTTTCAGCACATTGCTAAAACCGGAAAACTGGATACCTGTAATAGTGTCTAATACAATGTTTGAAAATCCAGCCACTTGTATCCCGGTAACTGATTGTCGATTGTTATTCATAAACCCGGCCAGCTGGATACCTGTAGTGTTGCCACCCACCACATTTGCAAAACCTGCTATTTGTGCTTGTTTTACATCAGTTCTTACAATATTTAAAATGCCTCCCAACTCAAAACCATTAACGGCATACGAATATCCTCCAAGAAGGTTAAAAGAAAAGTTGTTTTCAACATTTCCACTCATTAACCTGTTAGTACCAAACCCCGGAATTAAAGAGAGTTGAATGTGATGTTTTTCAATGAATTGCAGGTTTTTGCTAAGATTAAACTGCCTTTTTCTTACAGCAAACTTCACCAATGCCAGCTCTTCTAGTTTTAGCACCGAATCTTGTTCCTCGACTATGCCCTCAAACACCTTTGTAGCAATTTGTTCTGGTGGTCGTTCTTTGGGCTTCAAACGCGTATTTATAGAGTGGTTGGCAGGTTGAACAACAATTACCGTATCCTGAAAATTTTTACTTGAATAGGCCAGCCCTATATTATTATTTTTTTTTGCAGAAACAGTAATTGAATATCGTCCATCCTTGTTTGCAAGCACCGAGTTGGTTTTGCCAATTTGATAAACGGTGGCATTTGGAATTCTTTGGCCTGTTTCGGAATTGATAATGTAGCCGGTTATGGTGTACCTGTTCCCTGGTTCCGCTTTTTTTATTTCTTCAGGCTCCTTTATTTCTACATCCTTAGAATTTTGCCTTAAAATAACATACTTGCCTGCACCAATGGGTTTAATCTCATCCTCAAAAAGTAACGAAATAGCATCTCTGATTGTGATGCTTTTTTCATTAAAACTGGAAACGACCTTGTTTTTATCAATAATTGCAGAATTGTATGAAAAGTAAAGCCTCCCTTTTTTACTAATGAGATCTAATACTTCTTCAACAGTCTTATTTTCAACATGAATGTTAATTTTTCGTTGAAGAATGGAGTTTTGGCCAAATCCGCTAAAATGTATAAGAAAAATTGTAATAAAGAAAATAAAGATGGACCCCTTTTTACTGGCAAGTTCCATTTATGGTTATTTTATTTTCGGTTTGTGTTATGGTTAAATTTTGGAAGCTACCTTGTAATATTTTAATTATCTGTTCAATAGTTAAATCATCAAGAACGATATTCCACTGACAATGCTTTACTTCCTCATTGGCAAACTCTATTTCAACATTGTAAGCAATAGCAAGGGTTTCTGCAACCTGGTATAATTCGGCATCTTCAAAAATAATCTTTGTCGACATCCATTGAAGTTCGTCATCTTCTTCGTTTATTTCTTTGTATGTTTTACCAGTTGCTTTTTCAATTGTTCCTTTTTCGCCTTTTCTTAAAGTAATTGGTTGGCCGCTTCCATCTTTATCAGACAACTCAACAACCCCACTAACAACAGTTACTTCAACAATATCCTCATCATCATAGGCCTGTACATTGAAAGATGTTCCAACTACCTTAATTTGAGCAAATTGTGCATCAATAACAAAAGGTTTTTCCTTGTCAGGTTCTACTTCAAAAAATGCTTCTCCTTCTAATTTTATATGCCTTTGCTTGCCTTTAAATTCTTCTGGGTAGGATATTTTTGATTCTTTGTTTAGTTTTATTTCTGAATTATCCGGTAAAGTTATCTCAACAGAGCTTGTTTGTGATTCTGTTGAAATATATTCGGGACCAGATACTAGTTTAAGTACAAAGTTAACCCCCAAAGCTACAATAATAATAGCAGCAAATCGAAGAAGCCGTGCGGTAGTTATTTTAAAAATAGATTTTTCATTTTTTATTTCAGTTGCAGGTTCAACAGTCTGTTTAGCAGCATTCATCCTAAACTGCATTTTTGTCCAGGCATCTGTTACATTTACTTTTTTCTCCAACTCACTTTTTGCCGATTGCAACCAAAGAAAATGCATCCTGTCATACGATTTTTTATTCGCAGCATTTTCTGCTACCCAAATTTCAATTGCTTTAATTTGGGCAGTAGTGGCCTCACCTGCAAAATATCTTGCAAGAAGATCATAATCTGGTATGATGTTCTTATAATCTGTCATTTAATTAATAATCAGTAATTTGCCCTATTCTAAAATATGTGTTTCAATAATCACATAAACCAAAATATTCTATGTTTACTTTAATGACAATTTGTTATTGATTAACCCCTATCGTAAAATTAAATTTTTGTTAAGAATTTTTCATTAATAAGAAAATCAGTAATGGTAAAAACTCCTTTAATTCTTCGCGCAAAAATTTCAAGGCTTTACCCATTTGGTTTTCAACAGTTTTTACCGAAATATCTAATTTTTCTGCTATTTCTTTATATTTTAGGTTATCAAACCTGCTCATTACAAAAACTTTTTTTCTTTCAGGTGGCAATTTTTCAATGGTCGCAGTTATTTTTTCCTGCAACTCATTGCCATCCATCCAATCTTCTGGTTGAAGCTCATCTTCGTGCAATTGCCTTGAAAAATATTCCCTGTATTTACTTTCAACTTTTTTATGTTTAATCAGGTTAAGGCACGTGTTTCGCACGGTTGTGTATAAATAAGCCTTAATTGATGTGTTGATATTTAACTTCAGCCTGTTGTTCCAAAGATTAAAAAAAATGTCCTGAACAATTTCTTCAGCATTTTCCCTATCCTCAACAAATCGAGTAGCATAAATGGTAAGTTCCGCAAAAAAAGATTTAAACAACCCTTCAAATGCCATCTCGTCTCCTTCTACAATACCATCAACAATATCTCTTTCGATTTGCGAAATCATGTTGCAAAAATAATCAATTAGATCAAAAAGCAATAACGATGAAGTAAATACTTTCTGGAAGCGTATCTCCTGATTTAAAATTCTTGTTTACTAAAAAACAGTGTTTGTCCTCCTGTCAAGAAATAGATTGCCAAAAAGCGACCCATAAATGCAATTGGTATAAAATACATAATCAGCATTTGGCTACTTATTTGTTGTGTGTCACCACCATGTTTTCTTACCATCTCTATCAAATTGGTGGCCAGTGCAGCACATGGTTCTATTACCAAAAAAGTGGCAAGCAATGCCGAAAATTGGCGAACATAAAAAAAATAAAGCAGGCCTACCACTATTGCCGGAACCAGAATAAATCGAATGATTAATACCTTAATTATGTTAGAAACTTTTGGCCATATTTTAAAGGAAATACTACCCAATACTGCTCCAAGTATAAAAGTTGCAATCGGAACAGTTGCTGAACCAATTAAATTAACTGGTGCAAATAGCAGGTTGGGTATAAATTTCTGTAGCCAAACCAGAACAATTAAACCCGCAGTTAAATTTGCTACAAGAGGTGGTGTTATCAATTCCTAAATAGGGCTCACTGAAAAACGCCTAAGCCTATTAAAATTAAACATTTACATAAAAAAGTTGTAAAAAAGTGCAAAGAGTTTTAAAAAAATAGTAATTTTTCCTTGCATTAACTTTATCTTCAAAAACAAAAAACGAATGATTATTATGCTAGCCAGAGGCACATCATCTACTTCATTAGCTTCAGCTCGAAGTATTCTTGTACATCTTCGCTTTGCTAATTTTTCTCCCTTTGGTCGAAGATATCGCTTCGCTAAGTTGTAGCTAATACACCTCTGACTTTTTCAGCAGGCTCTACTTAGCCAGTTTTAAATATTGTAAATTGAAATTTTAAAATGGCTTTGTATATGCCAATCGACTGGCAGTTTTGGTTTGCAAGTTTGCGAAGCAAACCAATTACTAACAGCGGTTCGGTATAAAATGTTTAGATCATGAAAAAGCAAAAGTAGAATTAATACCTCTTCATACCATACATTTCTTCATCCAATTCTTCTTGCTTTTTTTGGTACATTTCTTTTACGCCCGGCCTTGACAAAACAATTATTGTAAAAACACCCAATGCAGTGCCAAAAGGAAAACCTGGTAAAGCCAAAACTCCTATCACCAAACTAAACATTCGGTTTGTTCTTTTACGAAGCTTAAAACCCGAAATTATCTGAAGTATTCCATTTGCAAGAGCAATTAAAGCAAGGGTTCCAAATACAGAAGTAAAAATAGTGGAAATAGTATCTAAATCTTCACCCCCAGATGGAACTTTGTTTAAAATAAAATTAAAAACTGCTGTATAAGCAAGCATTATTAAAAACCCTAATAAACTTAATCCACCAAATACAAAATAGAAAATTGAGAGTAGGTTCAGGTGTTCTCCATTTGTGGCTTCTTCTCTTGATTGTTTGCTTATAACTTCCATTATAGTCCCTTTTTTAGTTTGGATAAAATTAGTAAAAACTTTAAAAACCAAGGGGTGAATATTTATTCAAAGTCATTTTAATTATATTAAGTAGCTGCTAAGTTGATTGTTAATTTATTTGAAGGAGAAAATATATGCAACAAAATGAAAATTTATTTTGTCAATGAATAAATATGTGTATATTTGTGCAGTATTTGAATTTTTATACAAGGGTGGACGACAAAAATCAGAGACATCAGGATATCAGGCAAATAATAGCTTTGGAAAGCATTAATTCGCAGAATGATTTGTTAGAAATCCTGGTTTCAAAAGGGCATACAGTTACACAAGCAACACTTTCGAGGGATTTAAAGCAACTTAAAGCCAGTAAGGTACCCAACGAACAAGGAGGATACAAGTACATAATTAATGATAATGGTGTTGAAAAAAAATCGGTAGCCAGTTCTGATGATTACACAATGGGAGGATTTGTCTCCATCGAATTTTCGCACAACCTGGGTATTATTCATACCAGGCCAGCGTTTTCGTCACCCATTGCATCGGCAATTGATCATGGCAAACTAAGAGAAGTATTAGGAACTATTGCAGGAGATGATACAATTTTGATTATTGCCAGAGAAGGTTTTTCAAAACATGATGTAATAAGGGCATTAAAAAACAAGTTCCCGGTTTTAAAAACCATAATTAGATGATTGAATTTAAGCAAGGTACGGGAATTTATCTCTATGAAGGCACTCCTGAACTTAAGGACTATGCTCAAGGTGTTTGTTCAATGATTGAGGAAGCATCGAAAGATAAAAATACGGCACTTGCTATTAGAACAATTGAATATATTGCTGAAAAGCTTAGAAGTGGCAAAGCAATACTTGCTACTCATAATGAGAAGGTTATAGGATTTTGTTATATAGAAACATGGGAACACGGCAGATTTGTTGCCAACTCTGGTTTAATTGTTTCACCTGATTATCGCAAAACAGGGCTGGCAAATAAAATCAAAGAGATGGCATTTAAATTGTCGGAAAAAAAGTTCCCAACAGCAAAAATATTTGGGCTCACAACCAGTGCTGCAGTAATGAAAATAAACTCAGGCCTTGGTTACAGACCTGTCACATTTTCGGAATTAACCAGTGATAATAATTTTTGGAAAGGTTGTGAAACGTGTAAATATTTTGATATCCTTACCCGGACAGAAAGAACTCACTGCCTTTGTACGGCAATGGTTTATGATCCTGAAAAAGACAAAAGAAACGGAAAAAAAATAAATTTAGAAAAAAAAAAGAAGCAAAAATATAGCGAAACCCTCATTGAGGAGTCTTATAATTGAGAGCTAGCTGATATTTGAAAATATATGCTTCATTTTTAAACACTTAAATATAGATTAAACGCATGAAGAAGGTGCTGTTGGCATTTAGTGGAGGTTTAGATACCAGTTATTGTGCAAAATACCTTTCAAAAGTTAAAGGCTTTGAAGTGTATTCGGCAATTGTTAATACTGGTGGTTTTTCAAGCGATGAATTAAGTAAGATTGAACAGACGGCTTATGACCTTGGCGTAAAAAAGCACGTGGCAATTGATGTTACCAAGGACTATTACCAAAAATGTATCCGCTACATGGTTTATGGTAATGTGTTAAGAAATAATACCTATCCTTTATCTGTTAGTTCTGAAAGAACATTTCAGGCAATTGCCCTGGTCAATTATGCTAAAGAAATAAACGCAGATGCAATTGCCCATGGCAGTACAGGCGCAGGAAACGACCAAATAAGATTTGAATCTGCATTTAATATATTATTCTCTGATATTGAGGTAATTGCACCAATTAGGGAAATGAAATTGTCTCGCCAGCAAGAAATTGATTTTCTAAAAGAACATGGCGTAGAAGGTGACTGGAAAAAAGCTGAATATTCAATAAACCAGGGAGTTTGGGGAACCAGTATTGGAGGAAAAGAAACCTTAAGTTCGCATGCAGGTTTACCAGAACATGCTTATCTAAAGCAATTAACCAAAACTGAGCCAGAAGATATAGAACTAGGGTTTGAAAAAGGCGAAATAATTAGTGTAAATGGTAAAATAATTCAAGATAAAATTGAGTTAATTAATAAGATAGAAGAAATTGCATCAGCATTTGCCATTGGCAGGGATATCCATTTAGGAGATACCATAATTGGCATTAAAGGACGTGTTGGATTTGAGGCAGCCGCAGCAGTACTAATTATAAAAGCACACCATGCACTTGAAAAGCATGTGCTTTCGAAGTGGCAATTGCATTACAAAGAACAATTGGCAAACACGTATGGCATGATGTTACACGAATCGCAATACTTTGAACCTGTGATGAGAGATATTGAAGCTTTTTTGGAGCATAATCAACAAAACGTAACAGGTAAAGTTTTTGTTAAATTAATGCCCTATCATTTTCAAATTGAAGGGATTGAGTCTAAATTTGACTTAATGAGCAGCCAGTTTGGCAATTATGGTGAAGAGAACAAATCATGGACTGCAGAGGATGTGATTGGTTTTACAAACATCATGAGTAATCAAATGAAAATTCACTACCAGATTAATAGCTAAAAATGTTATTTATAGGTTGGGCAGGTAAGCAGTTTTCAAAATTTAAATATGGCTTATTTTTCTTTTTCATAATAAGTATAGTAGTTTAGGTTAATAGTGAGGCAATAGAAGTATTGCCTCATTTTTTACGCCCTAATTTAAGATTTAGTTTAAAAACTTTGGCAAAGTTAAGTTGATAAAACACAGAAAACATGAAACTTTGGGATAAAGGAACACAGGTTTTAAAAACAATTGAAGATTTTACTGTAGGTAAAGACAGAGAACTTGATTTACAACTAGCCGAATTTGATGCGTTGGGTTCAATTGCCCATGCTAAAATGATACAATCAATTGGCTTGTTGGATGAAGACGAAAAAAAAGCTTTGGTAGCTGAGCTAATTAAAATCTATTATGAAATAAAAAAAGGAAATTTTAATATAGAGGATGGGGTTGAAGACGTTCATTCGCAAATTGAGTTAATGCTGACGCAGGAACTTGGAGATACCGGCAAAAAAATCCATAGCGGTCGCTCAAGAAACGACCAGGTGCTGCTTGATATTAAATTATTCATCAGAAATGAGCTGAAAGACATTGTAAATGAGGCAAATACATTGTTTGAACAATTAATCAAATTAAGTCAGGAAAATAAAAACAACCTTATTCCCGGATATACCCACTTGCAAGTGGCAATGCCATCTTCTTTTGGTTTGTGGTTTGGGGCCTATGCCGAAAGCTTAACTGATGATATGATTTTATTACAATCAGCCTACCGGATTGCCAATCAAAACCCTTTGGGTTCAGCAGCCGGTTACGGTTCTTCTTTTCCGTTAAACAGAAAAATGACAACTGAGCTTTTGGGGTTTGATGATTTAAATTACAACGTAGTTTATGCACAAATGGGGCGAGGTAAAACAGAAAAAACGGTGAGTTTTGCATTAGCATCTGTAGCATCAACCCTGGCTAAAATGGCGGCAGATGTATGTTTATTCATGAGTCAGAATTTTGGTTTCATAAGCTTTCCCGACGAGCTTGTAACTGGTTCCAGTATTATGCCACACAAAAAAAATCCAGATGTTTTTGAATTAATTAGGGGAAAATGTAATAAATTACAATCTTTGCCTCAGCAAATTGGTGCCATAACAGGCAACCTGACTTCTGGTTATTTTCGTGATTTACAGATAATTAAAGAGGTTTTTTTTCCAGCATTTCAAGAGCTTAAATCTTGTATTGCAGCAGCAAAAATCATGTTTGAGCATGTTATTATCAAAGAAAATATTATCAACGACGAAAAATACCAGTACGTTTTTAGTGTAGAAAAAGTAAACGAACTGGTACTTTCAGGTGTTCCGTTTAGGGAAGCATATAAAATTGTGGGAGAAGAAATTGAAAGTGGTAAATTTAAAGTAAACACTACTATAAATCACTCTCATGAAGGAAGCATCGGCAACCTTTGCAATGAACAAATTCAGGAAAAAATGAAAATGATAATAGCTGAATTTAATTTTAGTAAAACGGAAGATAAAGTAAGGGAGCTTTTGAGTTGAATGTGATAAACTACAAAATATTTAATTTAGGTCGCTGAACCTGTCGAAACGAAATAGTTGATTCATAACCATGTCATTTCGACAAGCTCAATGACCAACAAATTAACCTCTTTGAAATAAGAAAGTAGCAAGCAGATTATAAAGAAGACGAATGAAGAAAGCAAAATTAATCCTTGAAAATGGGAAAGAATTTATTGGAACCTCTTTTGGCCATGAAAAATCAATAGCCGGAGAGGTTGTTTTTAACACAGCCATGACAGGCTACCCAGAGAGTTTAACTGATCCATCTTACAAAGGACAAATTCTTGTGGCCACCTACCCATTGGTTGGAAACTACGGAGTGCCTGTTAAAGATGCTGAACAAAAGATGTTAAAATTTTATGAATCGGAAAAGATTGCTGTTCAGGCATTTATTGTTTCCGATTACTCCGAAAACTACAGCCATTGGAATGCAGACGAAAGTTTGGGTGACTGGTTAAAATCGCAGAAAATCCCTGGAATTTATGGAATTGATACTAGAGAGTTGACCCAGATTTTAAGGGAAAAAGGAACCATGTTGGGCAAAATTATTATTGATGATGCAGATATTGACTGGTATGATCCTGGAAAAGAGGATTTAGTTGCCCAGGTAAGTCCTAAAGTAAAAGAAATTTATGGAGACGGGCAATATAAAATTATGTTGGTTGATTGTGGGGTGAAAAACAACATCATCCGTTGCCTGCTCGACCGGGATACAACTGTAATAAGAGTGCCACATGATTATGATTACAGCAAAGATGAGTTTGATGGACTTTTTATTTCAAACGGGCCAGGAGATCCACAAAATTGCAAAATGGCAATTGAAAACCTAAAAACTTCGCTTGAAAAGGAAACACCTATTTTCGGAATTTGTCTTGGCAGCCAGCTAATGGCCTTGGCATCGGGAGCATCAACCTATAAATTAAAGTATGGACATCGCAGTCATAATCAGCCAGTTATGAAGGCCGGAGAAAACAGATGCTACATTACATCACAGAATCATGGGTATGCTGTTGACAACAAATCTCTTAGTAAAGAATGGGAACCATTGTTTGTTAATGTTAATGACAATACCAGTGAAGGAATCCAACACAAAAGCAAGCCATTTTTCTCTACCCAGTTTCACCCTGAAGCTTCTGGAGGGCCGGTAGATACTGAGTTTTTATTTGATGACTTTCTTGAAATGGTTAAAAAGTTTAAGAAGTAACTGGTTGCTGGCCTCTGGATGCTAGTAATTTCAAGAAACCAGCCACCAGAACTTGTAACCTCAACTTTCAATTAATTGTAAGTAGATTAAAAGAAACAATAAGTACAAAGATGAAAAAATACAATAAAGTCCTTATTCTTGGTTCAGGTGCGTTAAAAATTGGCGAAGCCGGGGAATTTGATTACTCTGGTTCACAAGCACTTAAAGCATTAAGAGAAGAGGGAGTTAAAACCGTTTTAATCAATCCAAATATTGCCACAGTGCAAACATCCGAAGGTGTGGCCGACGAAATTTACTTCTTGCCAGTAACCCCTCATTTTGTAGAAGAAGTCATAAAAAAAGAAAACCCTGATGGTATTTTGTTAGCCTTTGGAGGACAAACTGCCCTAAATTGCGGGGTAGAACTATACAAAGCAGGCACACTTGAAAAATACAACATTGAAGTATTGGGCACCCCAGTACAGGCAATTATTGATACCGAAGATCGTGATATTTTTGTTGAAAAACTGGACCAAATTGATGTAAAAACAGCAAGAAGTATTGCCACTAACTCTGTTGAAGAAGCACTTGAAGCTGCCGAAAAACTAAGGTACCCTGTTATTGCCCGTGCTGCCTATGCACTTGGTGGAATGGGTAGTGGCTTTGCCAACAACAAAGAAGAGCTTTTACCTTTGGTCAACAATGCTTTTTCATACAGCAGCCAGGTATTGATTGAAGAATCGTTAAAAGGCTGGAAAGAAGTTGAGTATGAGGTGGTTAGGGATAAATACAATAACTGTATTACGGTCTGTAATATGGAAAATTTCGATCCACTGGGCATTCACACCGGTGAAAGTATTGTAATTGCCCCCTCGCAAACTTTAACCAATGCCGAATATCATAAATTAAGAGCACTTTCAATTAAAATTATTCAACACATTGGCATCATTGGCGAATGTAACGTACAATATGCCCTCGACCCTTTTTCGCAAGATTACCGAGTAATTGAAGTTAATGCGCGACTTTCACGCTCTTCGGCATTGGCCTCAAAGGCAACAGGTTATCCATTGGCATTTGTTGCAGCAAAATTAGGATTAGGCTATGGTTTATTTGAACTGAAAAATTCAATTACCAAAACAACTTCGGCGTTTTTTGAGCCAGCCTTGGACTATGTTGTTTGTAAAATTCCTCGTTGGGATTTGGGTAAATTCGAAGGGGTATCAAGACTGATTGGTTCTTCAATGAAATCAGTTGGAGAGGTTATGGCCATTGGAACTACGTTTGAAGAATCCATTCAAAAAGGGCTACGAATGATTGGTCAGGGAGCCCATGGCTTTGTTGGAAACAAAGAAATTCACATCGAAAATATTGACAAAGAACTTTCCGAGCCCACAGAAACACGGATATTTGTTATTGAAAAAGCCTTTGAAGCAGGTTATACCATCGACAAAATTCATGACTTAACTAAAATTGATAAATGGTTTTTACAAAAACTAAAAATCATTTTTGATTTATCTAAACAAATTGGAGAAAGCAATACTTACGAAGAACTTCCAGATGAATTGTTGCTAAGAGCCAAACGGAAGGGATTTTCAGATTTTCAACTGGCCAGGTTAATCTTAGATGGTGAATTTACTACCATGGAGGATGCGGTTTTAAGCATGCGGGCCTACCGAAAATCAAGAGGGGTTTTACCTTGTGTGAAGCAAATTGATACCCTGGCGGCGGAGTACCCTGCTTTCACTAACTACCTTTATTTAACCTATAGTGGAACAAAACACGACATTGAGTTTGAAAATGACAACAGGTCTGTAATTGTATTAGGTTCAGGAGCTTACAGAATAGGGAGCTCGGTTGAATTTGACTGGTGTGGAGTAAACGCAATCAATACAATTAACAAGGCAGGTTTACGTTCCGTAATGATTAACTACAACCCCGAAACAGTTTCAACAGATTACGATGTAACTGATCGTTTGTATTTTGATGAACTTACTTTTGAAAGAGTGTTGGATGTAGTTGATTTAGAGGCACCTAAAGGCTTGATTTTGTCAACAGGCGGCCAAATTCCTAATAACCTTGCCACACGTTTGGATAAATCTAACGTACCCGTTTTAGGAACTTCGCCAACCTCCATCGACAGGGCAGAAAACAGGCATAAATTTTCCATGATGCTGGATGAGCTTGAAATAGACCAGCCGGTTTGGAAGGAATTAACCAGTCTTGACGAAATCAATTTATTTGTATCAAAAGTAGGTTTTCCGGTGCTTATCAGGCCATCTTATGTGCTTTCGGGAGCTGCAATGAACGTTGTTTCGAACAGAGAAGAGCTGGAGCACTTTTTAAAACTGGCTGCTGAAGTTTCAAAACAATACCCGGTAGTTGTTACTGAATTTATTGAACAGGCAAAAGAAATTGAGATTGATGCCGTGGCCGATAAAGGCGAAATGGTGGCCTATGCATTAAGCGAGCACATTGAATTTGCAGGGGTGCATTCTGGTGATGCGACCATGGTTTTTCCACCACAAAAGATTTATTTTGAGACAGTTAGGAGGATAAAGCGTGCAGCAAAACAAATTGCTAAAGAACTAAATATTTCAGGACCATTTAACATGCAGTTTTTGGCAAAGGATAACGATATAAAAGTGATTGAGTGTAACTTACGTGCTTCAAGAAGTTTCCCGTTTGTATCGAAAGTGCTGAAATCAAACCTAATTGAACTGGCAACCAATATAATGCTAGAGCTACCGTACCAAACACCTGAAAAGTCAATTTTTGAAATTGACCATATTGGCGTTAAAGCTTCCCAGTTCTCCTTTTCAAGACTGGCAAAAGCAGATCCTATTTTGGGTGTAGATATGTCATCAACCGGTGAGGTAGGTTGCATTGGCGACAGCTATTACGATGCCGTTTTAAAAGCTATGCTTTCAGTAGGTTACAGAGTGCCGCAAGGAAATGTTATGGTTTCAAGTGGCCCTATCAGGAGTAAAGTTGAGATGCTAAATAGCTGCCGGATAATGGTAGAGAAAGGATTGAACCTTTTTGCCACAAAAGGAACCCACGACTTTTTAGCTGCCAACGGAATCCCTTCAACCATGTTGCACTGGCCTGATGAAAATAAAACACCAAATGTATTGGATTACATCAAAAACAAGCAATTTGATCTTGTGATAAACATCCCTAAGGATTTGACGCAGGGAGAGTTAGCAAATGATTACACAATCAGGCGCTCGGCCATTGATTACAATATACCACTGGTTACTAATGCCAGATTGGCTTCCGCGTTTATTTATTCATTTACAAGGCTGGATATAAATAACATCAGCATAAAAAGCTGGAATGAATATT
>JBNKJW010000068.1:0-7125 GCA_050291445.1 Bacteroidales bacterium
GCTTCAAAAAGTTCTTCAGGTTTATTAAATTTGTAAAGGCCATCCACTGCACCTACCCAGATTTCTTCATCATTTTTAGCGAAAATATTTTCAATAGTTTGGTTTGGGGCTGAATTAAAATGACTGGGAGGGATAGTATGAAGTTTAGTTGTTTTTGTTCCAGGAAAATAACTTATTAAACCAATATTTGTTCCCAGCCAGACCCGATCTTTACCATTAACCATTGAAACAATCTGGATACTGGCGTTTCCCTCAATATTTAATTCAAGTTTAGAGAACTTATCAGAACGAACTTCATAACTATAAAGTCCTGTATTTGTCCCAATCATAATTACATTATTTCCAACTTGTATCAAAGTATTTATCCTTTCATTCAATCCAGATAAATTGTTGTTTTTAAAATTGAATAAGGTGGAATTGCCTGTTTTCAAATCAATTTTATTTAATCCACTAAATGTACCCACCCAAAGAAGCTTTTCTTTATCTTCGAGCAAACAAGTAACCGTATCATTTGATAGTTTTTTCCCTTTTTCTTTTGCATTTTTGTATTGAGTAAATATTTCTTTTTGCGGATTAAAACTTGTTAAACCTCCTCTTGAACCAAACCATAAAAGCCCGGATTTATCTTCGTAGATTTGATCTATCCATTTGTGAGAAATACTGTTTGTATTAGAAGCATCGGGGCGAAAAATACGAAAGTTTTTGCCATCATAACGATTAAGGCCATCTTCAGTACCAAACCACATAAACCCTTTGCTATCTTGAAATATGGTGTAAACAGAGCTTAAAGAAAGCCCATCTTCAATATCAAGGTGCCTAAAACGCATTTGCTTGTTTTGCGACCAGATGATATTTGCAAGAAAAAGCAAAAAGATACAGAATATTGCTCTCTTAATCATAGGGTGATGATTATTACCCAAATATAAGAGTTAATTTGTGGAAAGCCGAAAATTGTAATTAAAATTTGTAAAATTTTACAAGTTCTAGTTTGTGGAAAATGGATAAAAATTAATTAGCAGATACCCGATAAAATTCAGTAGACAGGTTTTCAAGATAGCTTTGAATTTTTATTGCAGTTGTTGGATTGAGACTTATCCATTCAAAAACAGCTTTGTAGGTACCAACTGTTCTAACCTCCATTGGTAAATCATTTTTCATAACCCGTAGCAGTTCCGAATGGATTACTTGATCTGAATTATCTGTTAAAATGGCAGTTTTTCTAGTTCCTAGCGATTTTTTGTTGTTTTTTAAAAAATCAATATAGTGAGTTATGTGCTCAAGGTCATCCAGGTTTAAAACAGCTTCTCTTATATCGGTAATAACATTGTAATTCGGATTGTAATTTGGTTCAGCTACTTCTTGTCGTTTCATCTCAACCAGATCTAACCAACTAACTGGGCCACTGAAGTATTCAATAATTAGTTTTTCTTCGGATAGAATCTTAAAAAAGACTTTTTTGAGCATAGAAGGTGTTTTTTACAAAAGTAGCTTTTTCTAACGTTTACGAAATAAATTTAATATTAATTAACAACTTCAATTGCAGTTAAAAAAGGAGGCAAAAGCTGCTGAAATAGCTATAAATAGATGTTTTTGGACGATTTTTCGATGATTGGTGTTTAATACTCTTTAACAACTTTATTTTGCCTTAGGTTTTAGAGTCCATTTTTTTATTGATTTCCTCAAGCTGTTTTAGAATAAAATTGAGCTTGTTATCCTGTTGGTCTTCTCTTTCTTTGTTGTGCTCCGAATCATAATTATTTACAATGGCCCCAACAATGACATTTACAAGTAGAAAGGCAGACAATATCATCCATGAAACAAAGTAGATATTAACAAGTAAGTTGTTATCGGTTGAGTCCATTAAATCGTATCGCAAATCGGTCCAGTCTTCGGCTGTTGTAACTCTGAACAAGGAAAAAGTGGCTTCGGAAATGCTTCCAAAAGGATCAATTTTTAGTCCATTAAGGTTGGTTAAATGGCTTTCTCCTTTAAAAAGAATAACTCCAATAAGGGCATATAAATACATAAATATTAATAAAAAACCAATTGCCTGTACTAAAGAAGTAATTGATTTAAATAACACACGGGCCATTATGCCTATGTTTGGAAAGGCTTTTAACAGCCTGAAAACCCTGAAAACCCTTATCACCCTAAATGCACTAATAATCTCAGCTTCTTCAAACATATTTGTCGGAATTAATGAAATTCCCACTATGATTATATCAAACCAGTTCCAGCCATTTTTCAGGTATTCTTTTACGGTGCTTTTTCCAATCCAACGCAAAATTATCTCAAGAATAAAAATAATGATGCATAAGTTTTGTAAAAACGGTACCAGCCCTTCATTGTAACTTAATTCTACCCCAATAAGAACTGCATTGATAATAATTACTACCGTAATTGAATAAGCAAATGCATTGGTTTTAACTAATTTTGATATTCGTTCTCGCATCCAGGTTTTGGCTAAATTTTTTCCTTCTGAACAATTTCTTAAGGTGAGTAAAAGTAGTTATTCTTGCCTAAAGCTACAAGCAAACAAACTGTACTTGAAATTTATTTTTTTGCGATTGCTTTTACGGCTAAACCAATTAGTTGAGGGTGTTAATGAAGAGTTGTTGTGCTTTTTAGTCATCAAAATCCTGCGTCACCCAAGTTTTTCCTGCTTCAAATGTACAAAAGGCTCTAAAAATGTAATTATTCAGTTCTTTAGCGGTATCTTGAAATAAGAAGCTTAAAGCTGTCTCTGTTGGAGCATTAACAATTACAGCATGTTTAACCTTAGTATATTTTATCAGTCGTTTTTTAATTTCATTTATTAGTGTTGAATAATCGTCTTCGTCAGATTGCCTTACAGAATTTGTCAGATCATCCACTATTCGTAGCTCATTTAATCCATTAAAATTTTCATCAATTGCTAAAATATACTCAAATAAATCTTTGAGGCTTATTTCGTCAGTTCTTTTAACATAAATAATATTGTCATCGGTGCTGTAATAAAACTTTATCATTAGTTCAATTAAATATTAGGCGGTGTAAAAATAAAAAAATATTAGATATCCCCGGTTTAAGGAAGCCTTTAAACACAGAAAATATAGAAACGGAGGACTGTGGGAGGTGTTTTATCTTCTAAGAAGTTTAGTTATTCTGTTTTGCTGGCAAGGTGCCTTGGTTTGGATTGAACCTAGAATGGAGGCTGTGCTCAGCTGGGGGGGCGGCACCCATTTCTTCACGGTCAGGAAGCGTTTTTCCCTGGTCGGGAAGCATTTCTGCAGGGGCAGCCAGCATTTTTGCACGGTCAAAAACGTTTCTGCAATGGCAGGAACCATTTCTGCACGGTAGTTTTGCATTTCTGCACACAATTTGAGTACTTCTGTACACTGTTTCTGCTTATCTGCTGCCTAAGTATACCAAAAAGTACGTTACCTTAAGAATTAGGCGCACGGCAGTGCGCCTGTACAGTGTGTAAGCCTTTCTTTTTGTGAAGACACAAGGCATTGTGTCTGTACGTGCTTGTGTTTGCATAATGTTAGGGTTTAATTAAGCATTTTGTTTTTTCTTCCCCTAAAATCTTTCAGCGCTTTGTATTCTTTGTCTTAAACAATTAGTTTTTTGTGATTATTATAAAAGGGATTGTTAAAAGATGTTAACGATTTGCGCTTGGTGTATTATACCAAACCGCTATCAAAACAATAAAAAAGACTTGGCCTTGAGGTGCGGTAATGACTGAAAATAAGTGTATTACGAAATTTATTTTCTACTACATGGTAACCGTTAAATGCTGGAAATTGGTGTATTGGTGCTTTGATAAGCTTGGTTACTGAGCCTGCCGAAGTACAGCAACCAGGATTTGAACTTGGTGACAGGAAAGGGAATTTTAAAGAAATGTTTTATTGAAAGTATTGTGCAAAAGGGGTTTATTTCATATCTTTTTTTATGCTTTCATTTATTCCTTTTACAATTTTAAGATTTGGATGGCCTGGTGGAAGTACTTTACTAAATATTTCCACTGATTTGTTAGATAATTTCAAAGCGCCCGAATAATCTCCCAGGTCTTTCAGCACGGTTGCCAAATTGGAATAACGAGTTGCCGTAGTTGGATGCTCTTTGCCAAAGTTTTTCTCTGCTGAAACCATTGCTTTTTCAAGCAGTTCTTTGGCGCCCGAATAATCTCCCAGGTCTTGAAGCACGGTTGCCAAATTGGAATAACTCGTTGCCGTAGTTGGATGCTCTTTGCCAAAGTTTTTCTCATCTGAAACCATTGCTTTTTCAAGCAGTTCTTTGGCGCCCTTATAATTTCCCAGGGCTTTCAGCACTAATGCCAAATTGGATTGCAAGCGCGAGGTGGTTTTATGTTTTTTCCCGTTTAGTTTAATACTGGTCTTTAGGGAGGCTTCGCTTAATTTTCTTGCCCTGGTATATTGCCCTATTTCTTTATAAACCCAGCCTAAATTATCCTGCAGTTCCATAAGCTCTTCACATTCTGGCAATTTTTCTGTGTTATTTTTTTCATGACGATAGCCAAAGGCGTGTAAAATTGCATCGCCAAAGGCCGCCCATTGAAATTTATCAATTGGGTTGTCTTTGGTTTGGTCTATGTATAATTTTGAAGATATATTTTCTACTAAAGCTTTGATTTGTTCAATACCAATGGTTTGTTGTTTTTTTACTACCTCGGCTATCATACGGTGCATTTTATAAGAGTCGGTCTCTTGATTTTTTAATAGCCAGCCTTTTTGATTTAGTTCTTCGAGCGTTTCGGCAAAAATATCTCCTTTTTCAAAATTTTCGGGGGCTATCAGTTCTTTTAACAAATTATATCCGTGAAACTCAAAAGGCAGGCAGACAAATTGCTTCAGTAACCAGGTTTCGTTTTCGTTTAATTGTCCCAGTTTAAAAATTGAGCAGAGAAAAGTAGTTACTTTTTCAATTTTATCAACCCCGGGGCGGTTTATCTTTATGTTGGCGCGGGTATCTTCGTCAAACACATTCTGCAACTTTTCAAAAGTATATCGGTGTTTGTGTGCTGTTTTGGCCAGTATCTCAATGCTCAGGGTATGGTAATCGATAGTATGCAGTAGCTCTTTTATTTGGGCATCAGTTATATTTTTGTGTTGATAATGGGTTTTAAAAAGTGCTAATGCATGCTGTGGGCTTAAAAAATCAAGTTCCATCCTGTCAAAACCATTTAATTGTTGCCTTGATGTAATCAACAGGTGCCATTTAGGGTGTTTAGGTAGTTGGTGCCGGATAGTTTCAAGGCTTTCGTCGGCATTGTCGAGCACCAAAAGGTTGGGTTGCTTGTCAATGGTGTTTAAAAGGCGGCATATTTCGTTAAAAATAGCTTTGGGTTCGCTTAGTTCACTATCAACATTAAGGTTGTTTATCAGCCCCTGTGCATTGCTAAAGTCCTGTAAAATATTCTCAGATAACTGTGTTATCCAGGCAATGTGGTGATACTTGTCCGAATATTTGCTTATGTACACCTGTGCCAGGGTTGTTTTTCCTATGCCACCCAACCCATTCATTAAAACCACCTGGTGTTTATCAAAAAGCCGGGTATGTAAATCATCCAGCTCTTTTTTGCGTCCGGTTATTTTTTCCTGTGATAGCGTAGGTATATCATACGTGAGTGGTTTAGGCAGAGCAGATTGGATTGCAGCCCTGAAATTTCCACTTACTTCTTCTTTGCTTTTACCATTGTATTTGATGTTTTTGGCTATCCATATACTTTTGTTAGCCCCTTCGATAGAAAAGCTTGGGTTTTGAGGGTATTCTTTGTATTCGTCAAGTTCTAATTTTGCATTAATGTAGTCGATAATATCACTTGGTAAAATATACGGGCTTTCGTTTTTACTTTCTTCTACTCCTGTTGAAAGGGCATTAAAAAAAAGATGAGAAAATATGCTGTAGGCACCGTCTGTTTTTTCATAACTTTCCTGAAAATGTTTTGATGATGCAAAAATTACAACCCCGTCGGGTGTTTCAGGGAGGTTAATTTTGGAAGAATCTGCCTTTACTCCTGTAATAGTTCCGCTTTGGCAGGCATCTACTATTATTATTGCCTTTTTTACCTCGTATTTATCTAATAAATTGTTGATGAAGTTTTCAAAAATATATTCATCCTCACCAAACTTAAAGCGAAATTTATTTCTTTTTGTTTCACCGTGCCCTGTAAAGTAAAAAATGAGCTGGTTATTTTTGTTTTTGTGCCAGTCTTTAAGGTTCTTTTTTAAAAATGAGATAAATTTTTCTTCGGTATCACAATTAAGTAAGCGGTCAGATTTTGCTTTGTCGCATGCTCCAATTTCAGGATTGGTTAATACCGAATACATATCATGAATGTCCTTAACCCCGGCTTTCAGGTCCGAAGCGTATTCATTTACAAGCAAAGCAACTCTGTTATTTTCTTGCATAAGGAGAAAAACTTAGGGGCGTAAACTATAAATTTTCTATTTGAATAATTTTTATCTCTATCTGGCTGCTTTGTTGTTCTTTTATTTCGGCAATACGTTTGTTCAGTTCTTTTCCGGTAAGGTTTTGTTTTATAATCACACCATCGATAGAATAAGTTAATGTAATCTTATTCCTGTTTTTCCACATTTCAATGATTTTTAGTGCCAAATCAACTGCAGAAATAGAAAGTGCAATAATTGCAACGGTGAGTCCTGCATCTTTGCTTCCCTGGTTTGTTACTCTCTCTTGCTCAAGATTAATTTTCAATTCGTTTTCAAGTTCCGAAGCTAGTTCATTTAATTTAAAAGAATTGTAACTATTAATTATGTCATCAGATAATGCAATTTTAATATTCATTGGTTTTAAGTTTAAAAATTAGAAAACTGAATCAGAAATCTTTTCTCTGTATAAAATTAATCGTTTTTATTATAATTACAATAGCAGCTGGTCTTTCATAATTTAAGACGCCCTGTTGACGCAACATAAATAGTCTATGTTTTAAAACAATATTCTCGGATGGTTTTATTTTGGATATTTTGTTATTAACAGGGTTTCGGTTGGTGTAAAAATGGGTTTGCTGTGTGTTTTCTGGTGAATGTGCAGGTTTTGGGAAAATAATGTAGGGTTTTGTTATTGTAGTAGCGACACGATGCATCGTGTCGCTACTACAAT
>JBNKJW010000069.1:0-26458 GCA_050291445.1 Bacteroidales bacterium
TATGATTGCTTTTGTTTGGTGTTACAAAATTGGTATTTTCATACACGAAAATATTAAACGTATTGAAATAAAAAAGCATGGACGAAAAGCAAAATCAATTTTCAAATATGGCCTTTCCTTTGTTGCTAATGCTTTGTTAAACTCTGAAAATAAAAACAATATAAACTTAATCAGTTTTTTGTCATGTACTAAAAAAGAACATATAAAAACCATGCAGTACATGTTTATTCTGATAATTTTATCAGGCAAAAATTAGATTATATCCATCATAATCCTGTAAGAGCAGGTATTGTGCGAGAGCCTGAATAGCACCAGTGGCGTATAAAAACAGATTCATGAAATAAAATATTCACCCCTATAATCCCCTCAAGGGGATACTGTTCCAGGAAAGCTTTTAGTTTTTTTGTTATTTGAGTAATTGTGATTTGGGTCTTGCATACCTGGTTCTCCCCAGATCTTCGGATTGATCCAAAATATGTATACAAAATAATTTTCCATATTTCGTCAAAACAAAAAACCCCACATTTTTGCGGGGTTTTTGGCTCTCCCTCTTGGACTTGAACCAAGGACACCCTGATTAACAGTCAGGTGCTCTAACCAACTGAGCTAAGGGAGAATATATTTTTTTAATAAATTTATGAACTTCTTTGCTTCCCCTCGTGGACTTGAACCAATCCCGACGCTTCGGGACTGATTAACAGTCAGATGCTCTAACTGCTAAGGGTGATTCAAAATTGCGTGGCAAAAGTAGTTGCTTTTATTTAATTATGCAATTTCTGAATGAAAAAAATGCTTATTTCTTCCATTTTTTTTCAGATATAAAAATGCTTTAATTGCTAAGTTGTAGAATTTCAGCTTTTTATATTTTTGGGCGGATTTATTTTTTTTGAAAAAAATTCACATCACATCATAAATTAGCTTATTTTTGTAGTATAAAATATTAAAAATTCATCCGTAAAGGATAAAAATCTAAAATAAAACGTAGAATGAAATTATTAGTTGTAGGCAGTGTTGCATATGATGCAATTGAAACACCATTTGGCAAAACAGATAAAATACTTGGTGGGGCTGGTACCTATATAAGTTTGTCAGCATCATACGCAGGAGCACAGCCTCAGGTTGTGTCAGTGGTTGGTGGAGATTTTGAAAAGAAATATCTTGATTTACTTGAAAACCACAAAATCGACATTAATGGTATTCAGATAAAAGAAGATGAAAAAACCTTCTTTTGGTCAGGTAAATACAATAATGACATGAACTCAAGGGAGACATTGGTCACGGAATTAAACTCATTGGGAACATTTGACCCTATTGTACCTGATTCCTATAAAACATCTGAGTTTTTAATGTTGGGTAACCTTTCACCTGATGTACAGCGAAAAGTGATTGAACAAATGGCTGAACGTCCAAAATTAATCATAATGGATACCATGAATTTTTGGATGGATACCATGATGGATGAGTTGAAAAACACCATTGCCATGGTTGATGTACTTTCAATTAATGATGAAGAAGCAAGGCAGTTATCTGGCGAGTATTCATTAAAAAAAGCAGCCAAGGTTATTCAAAAAATGGGCCCTAAATATTTGATTATCAAAAAAGGAGAGCATGGTGCATTGCTTTTCAACGATAACCAGGTGTTTTTTGCACCAGCTTTACCACTCGAAGAGGTCTTTGACCCAACAGGTGCCGGAGATACGTTTGCTGGTGGATTTTCGGGTTATTTAGCCAAAAACGGCGATATTTCATTTAACAGTATGAAAAATGCTGTGATTTTTGGATCGGCAATGGCTTCGTTCTGTGTTGAAAAGTTTGGTATAGAACGATTACAAAACCTTAAAAAAGAAGAAATTTACAACAGAGTACTGGAGTTTGTTGAGCTGGTTAACTTTGATTATGATGCCGGGAAATAGAGTGAACTGTATGTAAAGATTTAATATAAACCAGGTATTTTACCTGGTTTTTTTATGTTTATTTGTTGAAAAGTGTGAATAAAGTACAGCAATTTTCATTAAATTTAAGAGATAAGATTATTAGATTTGTGTAAATTACGAATATAAATAAAAAACTATGCAAGAATTTTTTAGCAAAACATTTTACGGAAATACTATTGGTTCCTGGGCTATTTCATTGTTAATAATTGTTGGGGCCATTATTGTATCAAAAATTATTTATTTCATAATTAATAAAGTTGTTAAGGGTTTTACCAAAAGGAGTAAAGCCAAACTCGATGATATAATAGTTGATATGATTGAAGAACCAATTGTATTTGCTATTATAATTTTAGGTGTTTGGTATGGTATTGCTTACCTTGATTTGCCACAAAAATTTGATGATTTTATAGGTAAAACCTATTATATTTTAATAACATTTAACGTTGCCTGGCTAATTAACCGATTGTTTGATGCCTTAGTAAAAGAATACCTGGCACCAAAAGTTTCAGGAACAGATAGCGATTTGGATGATCAGCTACTGCCAATTGCTAGAAAAGGGGTTAAATTCACCGTTTGGGCTATTGCAATTGTTGTTGGGCTAAATAATGCCGGGTATGATGTTGGAGCCTTAATTGCCGGTCTTGGTTTAGGTGGTCTGGCCTTTGCTATGGCAGCCAAAGACTCTGTTGCCAACCTGTTTGGAGGTTTCACTGTTTTTACAGATAAACCATTTTCCATTCATGACCGGATTATAGTAAATGGCTTTGATGGCACAGTTGAGGAAATTGGAATCCGTAGCACAAGGCTTAAAACCCTTGCAGGCAGAATGGTTACTATTCCAAATGCAGTGTTTGCCAATGAAGCTATTGAAAATATTTCATCGGAACCCGGAAGAAAAATTACGGTTGATTTAGGTCTTACCTATGATACTACTTCTGAACAGCTTGAAAATGCAATGAAAATTGTAAAAGAAATTGCCCTGGCTAATGATGACATAGAAAATGATAATATTGTATCAACTTTCTTATCCTTTGGTGATTCAGCGCTGATAATAAGGCTGGTTTATTACATTAAAAAAGGAAGTAGTATTTATGATACCATGTCGGCTGTAAATATGGAAATTCTGAAACAATTTACTGCAGCAGGCCTTGATTTTGCATTTCCATCGCAAACCATATATACAAAGGAGGCATGATAATAGGTGCCTGGTTGAAAATAAAAAAGCAGCTTGGTGGGTCCAAGCTGCAATCAAATGCTTATTATTCAGGTTTGATCGCTTATGTTTAATTTAAAAAGTATATTTAATCCACCAAAGGTGCAGCTTTAGAACACAAAAAGGGCTGAATGTAGGAAGTGAATGAAACTAAGCTTATGACGCACCCTTGAGGATTAAATAAACAAGTCTTTAGAACTTGAAACAAATTTACTCTAAATAATTACTTAAAACAATAGGGTGAAGGAATTAGGGTATAACTGGCAGGAATTTGGCAATAAGTGGTAGCATATTTAAGATAACTGGTCATTGAAAATATCGAATTCACCCCAATTTTAAAACTAAAATGTAAACAATATATTACTTTTGTCGCGAATTTCTAAGTGGAATTTAAATCAATGTTCTCCATATATACTACTTTTATACTTTTTACGTTAAACCATAAACCCTGATAGAAAATATGATTTTATGTAGAAAAATAGCATTTCTTTTATTTGTTTTAAGCATTCTTTCCGGCTGTTTTACTACAGTAAAAAGCATCAACAAAAATCCGGAGCGTTTCCAGGGTAAAAAGGTTTATATCAGAGGTAAGGTTGTTAGTTCTCTGGATTTGCTTGATATTGAATGCTTTACGCTTAAAGGAAGGAAAGGAACCCTGCTTATTGTCAGTGATAATTTGCTCCCCTTAAAAAGGGATAAAATATGGGTAACCGGAGTAGTTGAAAAGAATTTTAAATATAAAAAAAGGCGTTTGCTGGTTGTGGTTGAAAAAAAGAAAAAACTAAGAAAGCCTGATAAACCAAAAAATGTCAAAAAAAAGCTTCCTAAGAAATAGTCATCATTTCATATAGTTTCAAAACTGTTTTCCAGTTTCTGGTTGTAGCCAGTACCTTTAATTTACTCTCAATAAAATTATTGTTGATTTTTGCTTTTCCGTATCCATTTTTGCAAAAAAGGTAAACGTGTTTTCCTTCAAATTTATACTCTTCTGTTGGGTAGGTGTTAGCTAGGAATTTCTGCAAAAGCTCAGGCGATGGTGAATCGGTTAAAAAAGATACTAAAACTTTAGTGGCTTCCTCAGTGGCTTGTTCGTTAAAAGGGTTGTTTTTTACAATGGTTTCCAGTTCAGCTTGTTGCAGCACAATAATCGGTACATCATAACCATATTTATTTTTAATCAGGGTGCTTATTTTGTCTGAAATGGTTTTATTATCAGTGGCTTGTGACTTTAAAACAATATTTCCGCTTTGAATATAAGTGGTAACCGTGCTAAAACCATTTTCTTGCAAAAAGCCTTGAAACTCCTTCATTTTAATTGGGTTTTTGCCACTAACATTTATACCTCTTAAAAGCGCTAAGTAGTTGTTTGCCATGTAGTGCTATTTTTTTCTTTTAATAAACAAATAAGGTTTAGTTTATTTCAACCGGGATTAAACATTAGGAACAAAGAGAACTAATGGCAAGCTCCGGTAAATCCCGATTTAGAGCAACTTAGTGATTGAACTAGATTGGGTTGTCAAGTTCCTCTATAATTTCATGCTAATCAGTTAGTTGCTCTTTATCGAATTATGCAATTGCATAATGGGGATTCAACTGCAATGTATTGGGTTTTATTTTCAATTTTTTTTATTTGCTAAAGTAACAATTTGAATCTTTCGTAATCAAACACTATTTTTACGCCCTTATTTAAAAACAATAGTATCGATGATTGAAAACTACAGACAATTAGTTGAAAGTGCCTGGGAAAACAGGTCTTTGTTAGAGCAAGCAGAAACACAAAGTGCAATTAGAGAATGCATAGAATTGATAGATAAGGGGCAACTGCGAGTTGCTGAACCAGTGCAAAACGGATGGCAGGTGAACGAGTGGGTGAAAAAAGCCGTGATTTTATATTTCCCAATCCAAAAAATGGAAACCATGGAGGCTGGTATACTTGAATTTCATGATAAGATGAAGTTGAAGTCGGGCTACAAGGAGTTGGGAATCAGAGTAGTGCCTCATGCTGTAGCGAGATATGGAGCATATATTTCAAAAGGGGTTATAATGATGCCTTCGTATGTAAATATTGGTGCCTATGTTGATGAAGGAACCATGGTTGACACCTGGGCAACGGTTGGTTCGTGTGCTCAAATTGGTAAAAATGTACACCTAAGTGGTGGAGTTGGTATTGGAGGCGTACTGGAACCCGTTCAGGCAGCACCAGTTATTATCGAAGATGATTGTTTTATTGGTTCAAGATGTATTGTTGTTGAGGGCGTGCATATTGAAAAAGAAGCTGTGCTTGGCGCCAATGTGGTGATTACCAAATCTACCAAAATAATTGATGTTTCGGGTGATGAGCCAAAAGAGTACAAAGGTTTTGTTCCGGCACGTTCGGTTGTGATACCTGGAACTGTTGCCAAAAAATTCCCAGCTGGCGAATACAACGTACCAGTGGCTTTGATTATTGGTCAACGAAAACCATCTACCAACCTTAAAACATCACTCAATGATGCATTAAGGGAGTACAATGTTGCAGTTTAAAATATACTGACAGACTTACCAGGTTTTTAAAACCTGGTAAGTCTCATCTATTTCTAGCCTTTTACAAGTCGCTTCATTTTCCATCTTTTTACTACTTTTACAACGATTCTAACAATCGGCAACAACTCATGCAAAACACCACATTTTTGGTTATCCAAACTGCTTTTATCGGTGATGCTATTTTAGCAACATCGCTTCTTGAAAAGTTACATCAACATTATCCAAATGCTCAAATTGATTTTCTTATACGAAAAGGAAACGAAGGTTTATTCGAGGGACATCCGTTTATTAATCACTTAATAATCTGGGATAAAAAAGGGGGGAAATACAAAAACCTTTTGGGTATTTTAAAAGAGGTTAGAAAAGCAAAGTATGGTTATTTAGTTAATTTACAGCGATTTGCAAGTACGGGCTTGTTTGCATCATTTTCAAAAGCTGAAAAAGTTATTGGGTTTAAAAAAAATCCGTTTTCGTTTATGTTCGATATAAAAGTTGAGCATGAAATAGGAAATGGCAAACATGAAGTTGAGCGAAACCAGCTGCTTATTAGCAGTATAACCGATAATGAAGCAGCCCCGCTAAAATTGTACCCGGATCAAGAGGATTTTAAAAACACAGAACAATATAAATCGGGCAAATACATTACTATTTCTCCTGCTTCGGTGTGGTTTACCAAGCAATTTCCAAAGGAAAAATGGATTGAATTTATAAAAACTGTTAACCCATCATCTTCCATTTTCTTGTTGGGGGGGCCAGGTGATAAGGATGCATGCAATCTGATTAAAGAAGAATGTAAACGGGAGAACATTATTGTTTTGGCAGGTACTTTAAGCTTTCTGGAAACCGCAGCGTTAATGAAAGATGCAGAGATGAACTACACCAACGATTCTGCCCCTCTGCATATAGCATCGGCGATGAATGCGCCAACCACTGCAGTTTTTTGCTCAACAATTCCTGATTTTGGTTTTGGCCCTTTAGCGTCCAACTCAAAAGTGGTTGAAGTAAAAGAAAAATTGGCCTGCCGGCCATGTGGCTTACACGGGAAAAAAGAATGCCCGGAAGGACATTTTAATTGCGCTTATCTGGTAGATATTGAGGTACTTAAGTTTTGAAAACATGGAGGAAGAAATAAAAAAAGCACTCGAAGTTTTATGGAATGGAGGAGTTATACTTTATCCAACTGACACTATTTGGGGCATAGGTTGCGATGCCACCAACGAAGAAGCTGTAAAGCGCATTTACCAAATAAAAGAGCGCGAGGATAGCAAAAGCATGCTGGTTTTACTCGACAGTGCCAATAAAATACCTTCGTACATTGAAGAAATGCCTGAAATTGCATGGGACTTAATTGAGGTTGCAGATAAACCGCTAACCATTATTTATCCAGGGGCTAAAAATTTAGCAAAGAATTTAATTCCACCAGAAATGACCATCGGAATTCGGATAACTAACGAAGATTTTACCAAAAGGTTAATACAGCGGTTTAAAAGGCCTATTGTGTCTACTTCAGCTAATATCTCGGGCCAACAAAGTCCGGCAAATTTCTCAGAAATAAACGGGGAAATAACAAAAAGAGTGGATTATATTGTAAATTACCGGCAAGATGAAAAAAAGAAGTCTGCCCCATCGGGTATAATACAATTGGGTGTTGGTGGTCAGATAAGGGTTATCAGGGAATAATACATATAGCATCTTTAGATGAACACGAAAAGATAAAATAATGAACAAAATCTCAATACGGTTTTATAATTTTATTCTTCCAATTCTTTTTTTTGAAATCTGGAATGTTCTTTTGGCTTTTATTTTTGTTGTGGTAATCGAATCATTCATTATTTCTCTTTTTTCAAAGACCAATATTAGGGATTTATTCAAAATAGTATTGATTGCAAACCTAATCACAACCATTTTTGGTTATATTGGCCAGGCACTTATAAGAGCAATACTTATTTTACCATTTATTCAGGTGTTTGGTTTTTTGAAATGGTTAAATGTATTTGCAGGGAATCTAAGCATGGAATCTTATGTGGAAAGTCCTGGTGTACCTATAGAATTATTAGTGAATTTTGTTTTAAGCATGCTTTTGGCATTTATTATTTCTGTTTTTGTTGAAAAAAGATATATTACCAAAGGATTGAAAAATAAGGGAAACTTAACACTTTCAATTATTGTTGCAAACATCATTTCCTACATCGTATTATTTTCGTGGATATTGTTTAGATATATGGAAGCTAAACCATTGGCCATTGGTTGATAATGAGTGTAATATGAGGGTTTTTACATAGATGACATTAAAGTAAGTTTTCACTAGTGTCAGACAAAACTTGCCAGGTTCGTTTGAGTAAGTGAGGATGATAAATGTTTAGCCAATAGCCTTTTTTTGAATATAAACCTGGTAAGTTTATCTGTAATAATACAAAACTAGTGCACCTGTCAGGTGTTGTCACCTGACAAATCATATTTGATATTAGTCATAATCATTTGTTAAAAATAATAATATGATATTTCAAGGAGGGATTGATCTGGAATTGAAGAGCAAAAACGTTCAGGCAGTTATTGATTTTGATACAGGCTTAATTGGTTTTACCGAAATTGATGAAAAAGGCACCAACGAATACCGCTACGAAGAAAGTCCAAAAGAATTTAAGCTTGCTTTTTTGCAGAAATTAGAATCAATCATAGCAGAAAAATGCAATACTAATTTCAAAATTAGCAGAAAGAATAAATAAGTAATTGATGTTATGCGCTACCTGATATTTTTAACATTTTTGTTTGTTTTAGCCTGTTCGCAAACTGCGCAGGAGAAAAATAATACTATGCAAAATCCTGAAAATGACTTTGATGAAGTAATCATTGACAAAGTAAAAGACATCCCCAAAGGAACCAATGAACGTAGTTCATCGTTTATAAAAAAACGGCTCGAAGCCCTTGTTGGAAATTTTTTGAAAGAAAAGTGTTTGAAAAATAACGTCAACTACCCACCCCAATTTATTTTATTTCGATTTTTTAAGTACGAAAAAGAATTTGAGGTTTGGGCAGGAAACTCGCAAAGCGATTCATTAAAAAGAATTTTATTGCTAAAAGTTTGTGCAGTAGATGATGTGCCCAGTACAAAGCTGGAGGAAGGAGATGGTAAAACACCAGAAGGTTTTTACAATGCAAGGCTGTATTATGGCAGCAATGCAGCTTTTATGTGGATAAAGCTAAATAATTCAGAGATAGGTACTTATGGCACCGTTGGCGAAGGTTCAAGTTTTAAAATGTGCCTTGATTATCCTAATTCACTTGATAGGTTGAAAACCAAAACAGTAATGAAGCATAATCGTCCGGGAAGTGCTATTTGCATCCACGGAAATTGTGTAAGTATTGGCTGTATTTCCTTTAAAAATGAAAATTATTTGCCGGTTTATCTTGCAGCTCTAGGTCATAATTCAATTAAATACGACAATATAAAAATTCATATTTTTCCATTTCGATTTGATAATTATACAGATGAAGAAAAACTTCAGTTCTCAAAAGCTGACAACAGAATTAACAGTCAGAGAGTACTAAAAGATTGGGCTAATTTGCAAGAGGCCTATGAGCTGTTTAATAAAGAACGCAAAGCATTAAAATTTACCCTCTCAAAAGACAAATACTCCTATAGTATTTATTAAAATTTGAAACAAAATGAATTGAAAACAAAGACAAACTCAAAATCTGACCAATATGGCATACGATGAATATTTAGCTGACCGAATGAGATTCATCTTAAAGGAAAAGAAGGTTGCTTATCAGGAAAAAAAGATGATGGGCGGTCTTACCTTTATGGTTGATGATAAAATGTGCGTGGGCATAGTTAAAGAAAACTTTATGGCCAGGGTAGGGGCAGAAGTTTATGACGAGTGCCTGAGTAAAAAAGGTTGCAAAGAAATGAATTTTACTGGTAAACCATTAAAGGGCTATGTTTTTGTAGAACCTGAAGGAGTGGATATGGACGAAGATTTGGCGAATTGGATTCAATTAGCACTGGATTTTAACCCAAAAGCAAAATCAAGCAAGAAGAAAAAGTAGTGTATATTGGTATACTTGTGTATTTGAATATTGAATACAAGTTTTGACTTTTGAGTAACCAATATACAAATACACCAATACACAAATCTCAAGCTCTTAGTGGCTACATTGCTCTCCTTCGCCATGATGTTCATGCTGGGCACAAGTTTCGCCAGAGTCAGTAACCATGCCTTGCAGAAAAAGTTCAACCTGTTCATGCACTTTTCCGGAACAACCTCTTACTACTTTAATACCTGCAGCCGTAATTTTATTAACGGCTCCTTGCCCCATATTACCTGCCAGCATGGTGTCAACACCCATGTTAGCAAGCACAATTGCAATGTCCGATTTGCAACCACATCCTTGTGGAGCCTTCATTAATTCTTCCGATTCGATTTTATTATCTGCTGAAATGCTATAAATAGTGTAAAATTCACAATGGCCAAAATGCTCATCTACAAAAAAGTCTCTTGTTGGAACTGCTATTTTCATCTGTTTATTTATTAATTATTTCAATTTATTCGCTCTGCTCATAAGGGCTTCGCCGTTGCCAGATGGAACCGTCCCGAAACATCGGGACTTGTTTCATCCTATTAAGGGTTAATTGTTGTACCTAATTTTGCTGTAAATTTAATGAACATATGTTCATAATGAAAATTATTTTGCAGTTTTATTCTAATACAGTGGATTTCAAACAAGAAGGAGATGTTAAATGTTTTTTGTTTACATTTGCGCCGAAAAACCGACTTTTACTGATAGTATGATAGCTGAATCATTCAGAAATGCTTCGCATTTTGTAAAAATAATTTTTGTTTTGTTTGCCATATTAATTGGGTTTGTAATTTTTATGGTTCTGGGGCTGCTAATTGCCATTCCTGCATTTGGTGTTGAAGTATCAGAGCTTAATCATGCATTAGACCCAACAAAGATGATGGAAAACATTGGCTTGTTAAAGTTCCTTCAGTCAATGTATTCAATTGGGCTTTTTGCATTCCCACCTATTTTAGTAGCTTGGTTTTTCAGTGGAAAGATTTGGGGGTATCTAAAATTAAATGTTAACCCTAAACTATTATTGATAGTTCTTTCAGTAATAACTGTAATTGCAGCTATGCCTATCATTAATTTTTTATTGGAATTGAATACAGCTATTCACTTTCCTGATTCGATGAGTGCTTTTGAGGATTTGATGGAAAAGCTTGAAAACGATGCCAAAAAAATAACTGAATTATTTTTGGTAACTGATTCATTTACAGTGTATTTGGTCAATCTTTTAGTCTTGGCTGTAATTCCGGCTTTGGGCGAGGAGTTGCTTTTCAGAGGCATTTTTCAACGTCTTTTTCACGAGTGGTCGAAAAATGCTCATATTGCCATATGGCTTTCTGCTTTTTTCTTTAGTGCTATGCACATGCAGTTTTATGGTGTAATTCCAAGGATGGTTTTAGGTGCTTTTCTGGGTTATCTTTTTTATTGGTCTGGAAGTTTGTGGTTGCCAATTATAGCTCATTTTTTTAATAATGCTATTGCAGTAACCTCCTTTTATTTGAATGATGATATTTCTGAACAAGCAGAAACGATAGGAACCGGTGATGGTGCAAGTTCTCAGGTTTTACTAAGTTTAGTTATTGTTTCGGCCTTAATCTATTTGTTTTATCGCATCTCTAAAGAGAAAAATCTTAAATTAGGACTTTTAAAATTGAATGAGAAGCCAAATGACAAGGATAGCTGATACAAATGATGCTGAGATTATTTTCAACCAAAATGGGGTTGTTGGGAGGCAAGTACTAAAGCAGGAAGGTATTGAATATGTTTACCTTAGTTTTAAACCAGGTTGTGAAACAGCACCTCATGTGCAGGATGTTTTAATGACTTTTTTTATATTCAATGGCCAAGCTGTGGTAGTAGTTGAAAATGAGGAGTTTGAGCTAACAGAAGGACAAGTGATCGAAATTCCTGCCGGAAAAAGCAGGCAATGGAAAAACAATGGTAATGAACCTTTGAAACTGTTTGTTACCAAGGTACTAAAATGACTTATGCTTCCCACAAAAAAAAATCTATCCTGATTTAATGCCTGAAACTTGCAATTGCCTGTGGGAAAATTCGTATTCCAAAGTTTTCAACAATTCGATTGAAATTTGATTGAAGAGCTTATCTTTGTTGCCCTAAAAACCTTAAAAAAAGATAATATGAGTACATGGTTTGAGTGCAAAGTGAGATACGAAAAATTGATGCAGGATGGCAGACAAAAAAAAGTAAACGAACCTTATTTGGTTGATGCTGTTTCGTTTACCGATGCCGAAGCACGCATACATGAAGTGTTGGAACCCTATATTTCGGGTGAATTTTTTGTAAATAACATAAAAATTGCCAATTATGCCGATTTAATCCCTAACGAAAATGGCGATAGATGGTTCAAGTGCAAAGTTTCGTACATAACTTATGATGAAGAAAAAGGCACCGAACGAAAAAGCAACAGCTACATGTTGATTCAGGCAAACAATGTAAAAGAAGCCTTTGAGAATATTGAAAAATCAATGGAAGGCATGGTAAGTGATTACGAAATACCTGCTGTACAAGAATCACCAATTATGGATGTGTTCCCTTATTTTTCAAAAGAAGAGGACAACAATGAACAAGAAAATAATGAACAAGAAAACACCGTACCCGAAGAGGTTGCTTAAATATTAAATAAATTAGAATAGATAACAAAGGTTAAGGCTGTCTCAAAACTAGATTTTGGACGCGGCATTTCGACAGGTGGTATACTGAGCTTGCCGAAGTGCTCAATGTCCAATGATTTAATGACTTTCACCTATGGTGAGGGCTTCGCCGTTGAGACAGCCTCACAATATTCTCAATAAACTACCCTGTTCTGGCAATGATTGTTCCCTTATCTTAATTTACCTCAAATAAGGTTTTCTTCCGTATTTGGCAATTGTTCTGCTTTCCAGATAAAATAATTTAAGACAAAAAAGTCTTTTTTGTCACATAGTTGACATTTTTATAAACAAAACTACTTTACATTTGTTTTAAAGTTAAATCAAAAACTTTTTAAAGTTGATTGAAAAGGGCCTGTTGGCTCCAAATGTTAAACTTAAAATACATAAAAATGAAAAAAGTAGTAAGTTCAATTGTGTTAGCAGTTTCGTTTTTGCTAGTAACAAATTTATCGGTAGCGCAATGTGGTGAAACAACAACTAAAACAAAAACTGCAAAAGCAGATTGTCATTCTAAAACCGCAAAGATTGCAGCAGTTAAGTTTCATGCTGATTACTGTGGTGCATGTAAAAAACTTGAGCCAAAAATTACTGAGTTAAAAGGAAAATTTAACGATGAGGTTGTTTTTGTAAAATTTGATTTTACAAGCGATGAAGCTAAAGCTAAAACTAAAAGTTTGGCTGCAGATCAGGGCTTAAACGATGTATTGTCTGCAAATAAAGGTACGGGGTATATTGTTCTTTACGACCTGAAAAACAAAAAAGTAGTTGGGAAATTAAAGAGCTCTAGTTCGGTTGCTGAAATGGAAAAGGAAATCAAGACTTATTTATAATTAGTTTCTAATTTGTAGTATAGTATCACCCGGAAAGTATTTCTTTCCGGGTTTAATTTACCCTCTTAGTTCTAAAACACACCAATAAATATTTTTTCTAATGTCATACAACTCTGCGTCATATACATTGTGTGTTAGTGCCTTTTGCCCCTCATGCGAAAGAGTAATTGGCTTGTTGCAAGATATGAATGTGAAAGTGGAAATTAAAGATGTGCAATTAGAGAAAAATTGCCAAGTTTCAATAATTCCGGCATTATTTAAAGGGAACAAACTAATTGCTTACGGAAAAGATATCGTTTATTATTTTAAAAAGCGTAAAAAAAAGAGGTAGGAGGTTACGTAAATCAATTTTTTCTTCATCAATTTATTAGTATGAATACCCAAGTTTCCTCCAAAATAAAAATCCTAATTGAAACAGTCCACCAGCACAGTTCATTTTCGACCAATGAGCTTTATAAGCTTCTTTGCAAGCTAAAAATAACCCGCTCCGATTTAAAACCATTTGAAAGATTTAACCATGCTTTGTACGAAAGTTATGGACGTTATGTTTTATACGAATCGCCTAAATTAGAAGTGGTAGTAATGTCTTGGAATAAAGGGGATTATACATCAATTCATGATCATGGAGCTACACAATGGGGTGCTGTGCTTTGTTTTGGTAAACTAGAACATGCCAGTTTCGAATTACATCATAACGATTTAAATATTGCCGAAAGAATGGTTTTTGATGATGATGATATATGCCTGGTTACTAATCAATTGATTCATCAAATGGGCAATCCTTTTGACCAACCTGCCATGACGCTCCACGTTTATGGTGCGGATTCAGGCGTTTCGGAAGTAACCGGAAATGCGAGAAATTATGATCCACTTCAAGAAAAAGTTTTTTATGCAAACGGAGGGGCATTTTTAAAAATAGAAGAACAAAACATCACTAAAGTGGAGAAGTGCCCCTTAGTTCAGGATGAAATTTATCGCCATTCAGCTCAAATTTTATTAAATTATGAAATAAGAATTCGCGAAAAACAAATTGAACTTTCCAATAGAAAATGGCAGAAAAATGTTGTTGAAGCTCTGTAGTATCTAAAAAATGAAACAAGTCCTGATGTTTCAGGACGGTTCCATCTGACAACGGCTAAGCCCTCATGAGGATAGCGAATAAATAAAATGATAAAAAATAAACAGGTGAAATATTTATTGATAGTAAGTTTTATAACTTTATATTTTATGTCGTTTGCACAAAAACAGTTGCCAAATGGAAGCCAAGCACCCTCTTTTGCAGCAAAGGATCAGTATGGAAAACTAGTTGAATCCGAAAAATTATTGAAAAAGGGGACTTTGGTGCTACTGTTTTATAGAGGTTACTGGTGCCCCAATTGCAACCGCCAAATGAGTTATGTAGCAGACTCAATGAAAATGATTACAGATTTGGGTGCTTCAGTGGTGGCTATTACCCCTGAAAAGGGAGCGTATTTTGAAAAAACTAAAAAAGAAACCAATGCTTTGTTTAGCTTTATTTACGACGAAAACCATAAAATTATGGATGCCTATCAAGTTACCTGGCAAATGGGGAAAACCAAAAGCTTTTTCTACAAATTTGCAGGTATCAGCCTGAAAAAATCAAGCGGCAATAAAGACAGGGCTCTACCTGTACCCGCTACCTATATTATTGATAAATCAGGCAAAATAATTGGGGGCTATTTTAACGAAGACCATACCCAGCGAATGGCTGTACGTCAGATACTTGAGGTGTTAAAAGAATCAGGAACCTAAAATAAACCATTTTAATAATGATGAAAGCTGAGAAAGAAAAGCTGTTTAAAGAATTTTTAAGATTAATTCAGGATAAATACGAAGAATCTGATGGGAAAGTGGTTGATTATCAGTCGCCTGATGAACTAAGCGATTTACTGAAACTTACTATTACTGAAAAAGGTGAAGGTTATCAAGGTGTTTTTAATGACATTGAAAACTACCTGAAATACAGTGTGAAAACAAATCACAAGCAGTTTCTTAATCAACTGTATTCAAGTGAAAATTTACCTGCCATTTTGGGCGAAATTGTTACAGCCTTTGCCAATACATCAATGTATACCTACGAGGTGGCCCCAGTTGCAACTTTAATTGAAAAAGAGTTGCTGAAAAAAATGTGCGGAATTGTAGGTTACAAAAATGGAGGTGGAACTTTTGCAACAGGTGGTAGCAATGCCAATTTACTTGCCATGATGAGTGCACGCAATAAACTGCTCCCAACTGTTAAAAATACGGGTATGCAAAACACCAAGGTGCTGACCGCGTTTGTTTCGGAGCAATCGCACTACTCGTTCGATACTGCTGCTAATATGCTGGGGATTGGGAGTGATCATGTATACAAAATTGCCACTGATGAAAATGGCAAAATGGACATAGACGATTTGGAGCAACAAATCATTTTGAGCCTGAAAAAAGGAGAAGCTCCATTTTTTATTGGTGCTACTGCCGGAACCACTTTGCTAGGCGCATTTGATCCACTGGAAGAAATTGCAGTTTTGGCAAAAAAATACGGAATTTGGATGCATGTTGATGGTTCGTTTGGTGGTTCGGTTATTTTAAGTAGCAAACACAGAAATTTATTCAACGGCATTGAAAAATCAGATTCTTTCACCTGGAATCCACACAAATTAATGAATGTGCCCTTAATTGCCTCCGTATTTTTAGTAAACGACAAAACCCGGCTGTTAAAAAACTTAACTGATTTGAATACAGACTACATCTATCATGATAATGATATAAGCAATTATAATTTAGGAAAGCAATCGGTGCAATGTGGCCGTAGGGTAGATGCATTGAAAGTTTGGTTGGCATGGAAATTCTTTGGTGATGAGGGTTACGAAGATCGTATTAATAAAATGTTTGATTTAGCAGAATACGCCAAACAAAAAGTGTTGGCGCATACTAATTTAGAGTTATTGGCAGAAAGACAGTCATTAACAGTTTGTTTTAGATACAGCTCTCCACATGTTAATGAAATAAACGAATTCAACCTTGTAGTTAGAGACAATCTTATGAAAAAAGGGCTGAGCCTGGTCAATTATGGGTATTTAAGCAAGGATGTTGTTATACGCCTGGTTATTTCGAATGCAGATATTAATAAAAAAGATGTGGACGATTTTTTTGAAAATTACATTAATGAAGCGAAAAAACTTGAAAAAATTCTTGGCAAAGAAGGAATTGCTGCTTAATGAGCCCAAAAAAGGAACAATCATTATGCTTGCCTGGCCAAAAACGCCTGCAATACAGGTAGGATCGTGGTACGAAGGGTTAATGAAACTGTTTGGGTTTAATAAAAATGGGTACTACATGGCTGGGCATTCTGCAATTGTTTTGGTTGATTCTGAAACCGGAAAGCTAAATTACTTTGATTTTGGCAGGTACCATGCTCCAATAGGACATGGAAGAGTGCGGGACAAGATAACAGATCCTGATTTGAAAATAAATACCCAGGCCAGCTTTAACAGAAATGGGGAAATTGCCAACCTGGAAGAAATACTGCTATTGGTGGATGCAAATAAAGAGGCTTTTCATGGCAAAAATACCATGTATGCATCAGTTTACTATGGTGCTGATGTTAAAAAAGCCTATTCATTTGCAAAAAAACTCCAAAATAAAGGTGCAATACCTTATGGTCCGTTTGAAATCAAAGGAACCAATTGCTCAAGGTTTACATCAAGTGTATTCAGGGCTGGAAGTGTTAACTTTTGGAAAAAATTGCGGCTGATATTACCAACTTCATTAACACCTACTACACTGGGTAATGTTTTAGTGGTTGCTGGCGATGGTTATTTTTACGATGTAGAAAACAATCGGGTAAAGAAACAGACATTGAATTTTTATAAACAACTGAAAAACTGGGTTTTGCCAACAATTTCATTCAATATCACAAGCAAATTAACAAGGCGAAATAAAGAAATTGAATCGAACTCGTTAATCAAAGTTTAAATGCAACAACAGAAAAAATATACGCATGGTGCATTGCTTGCACCAACCTGCCCTGATTCATTGCCAACGGGTTGCAAATGGTTAGGAAGCGAAGGATATGGAGTTTGGTTTTTATTGACCAGGGAAAATGAACTTGAAAATAAACAGTATAGAATAAGACGCTACAAAGATACCGGTGTGCTGGATTGCGACCGTGTTTTTGAATTAAAAACCGACCAGCAATTTGATATCACTGAAGAGTTTGAGTTTGGCTATATTTCTCATTGTCAGCAATGTACAGTTTATCAAAACAACTTAAAGTTCGTATTTGAATTTGTGAAAGAATATTGCGAGAACGTTTTTAGGTGCTGATTGGGTATGAAGCACAATTTATTAGAAGACAGCTATTTATAGTAATAATCAACCAGCAGTTTGCCATTTTCGTCCCTTTTATGTTTCCACCTTTTGTGTGTCCACATCCAGTCCTGTGGTTTTTTCCTGATGACTTCTTCTAATTTCGACATGTATTTTTGTGTCACCTGGCCACTTTCTAACATTTTAGGGTTTTCCTCAATTAATGATAATTCCAATGTGTAATAACCTCTTTTAACACGCTGAAAATCAAGGAATATTAATGGCAGGTTGAAGAGTTTGCTATAAGCTTCGGGCCCATGGATGCAAGGGGTATCTCTTCCTAAAAAGTTAACCCATATTGCATTATGCGAAGTACTTGGGCTTTGATCAGCAATTAGTACAATAAACTTTGGATTTTCTAAATTTTTAAAAATTACCCTGGTTTTCTCCATCGAAACCTGTTTCATTCCCCAGCGTTCGCGTTTTTGTCGCATAAAATTATTCAGCCTTTTGTTGTCTACAGCCTTGTATACGCAAATTGAATTATGTTTGATGTGCTTATCAATTGAAACGCCCCATTCCCAGCTGGCATAGTGCCCACCCACTGTTAATACACTTTTGCCCTGCTCAAAATAAGCATCTGTAAGTTCCGGGTTAATCAGTTTATACCTTTTATATACAGATTTGTCACTCATGGTCATTCCTTTCAGGCCTTCTAAAAGTATGTCCATAAAGTTTTTCTGAAACTTTTTAGCAATTTGGTTTATCTCTTTCTCATTCTTTTCAGGAAAAGCTTTGCTTAAGTTGTCTATAATTACTTTTTTCCGGTATTTAAAGATATTAAACAAAATAAATCTGAATATATCGGATTGAATATACAATAACCAAAATGGAATAAGTCGGAACGACTCAATAAAAAGCCTTGTTATGATATAACTAAACATAATAAATTATTTGTGTGTTTCAATAGCCTTTAATTATTATTCGTTGAGTACTTCGACAAGTGGTATACTGAGCTTGCCGAAGTGCTCATTTTACCACTTGTCGAATTGAAACTGTAAAAAAAACAGGGTGCCTTTTGCCAGATTCATCTTCTGCAACCTGGCATTGAACACCTTTAGAAATTTTGCGTTTTACCTTTTATTGGGTCGAATAAATTTGCTGAAACTTAACGTTAATTTCCTGAAATAATTCTTCCTGTTTGTTGGTTGCTAAAATTCGTAAAATTTCCTGTGCAACAGCAAGGTTATGATCTTTCTCGTTTTCAACCCTGTTACCAAGTTTTTTAGGGAGGGTTAAATAATAATCTAACTTATCTGCAACGTTTTCGGCCAATGATTTCATTAAAGCATTTCCTTTCTCCATTGCTCCAGCCTGATAATAAGTTTCAGCTAAATAAATACTAATATAGGTTGGAGGAATTTGGCTTTCTGGTAACAATTCCTGGCATTTATCTAACACAGCAATAGCTGAATCCTTTTTACCTTCTTCAACCAGTTTTGAAGCTAATCTTGAAAAGTTGTTTTTCAAATGGGTTAACATCCTAAGGTTGTTTTCATCAAGGTAAACATCCGGATCGTTAACATTGCCCCACTTAAACTTATTCATTAAGTTGTCGTACAAAATATCGGAGTTAATATGGCCATACTCAAGTGGCGATTTTGCAACCGTTTTTATTGGAACCAATCGATAAGCCATTCCTTCGAACTGGAAGTAATCCTGTAAGTTATAATAGCCATCTGTACCAACAGTAATAGCAAAATAAATAGGACGTTCCCAGTTATTGTTGGCCAATAAATCCAATACCATCAATTGGTTTTTATAAATGTAGTTGCCATAAACATTCCATTCAAGCTTAGGAATAATTAAATTGGCATCTTTGGGCTCTACCACATGTTTGTTTA
The DNA here is from genome assembly GCA_050291445.1 of Bacteroidales bacterium. Taxonomy (GTDB): domain Bacteria; phylum Bacteroidota; class Bacteroidia; order Bacteroidales; family NBLH01; genus NBLH01. The sequence goes on from JBNKJW010000069.1 coordinate 19,462, forward strand.
CAACATCAGCTGAATCAACATTTAAAAACAAACTTTTTGTTGGGATAAAATCATCAAATTCACCATCATAGCTTTGTATTTTTGTTCGTTTGTCATCCAAACCAACAAAATCGATAACCTCCTTAACATTAGCTTTTTTTACCTTTTCCTGAACAACAACAACATCTCTTTTGCCAGGCATGTATTGCTTGTACGTAAACGAGAATGGTGTTGGGGCTGCTTCATAAGCTTGTCGCTTGTGCTGATCGATATACCAATGTGTACTTAAATAACTGAGGTTGATAACCCTTACATCCGTTCGTATGCCTTCCACTTCTTGTGCGAACCACAATGGGAAAGTGTCATTATCACCATTGGTAAACAAAATGGCGTTAGGTTTACATGAGTTCAAGTAGTTTGAGGCAAAATCAATGGCAGTGTATCTTCCACTTCGGTCGTGATCGTCCCAGTTTTGGCTGGCCATTAACACCGGTGCAGCCAATACGCATGCCACTGAAGCAATGGCTGCCCCTGCTGTTGCAGGAATATGTTTTTTAAGAAAATCGTAAATCATCATTACCCCAAAACCAATCCAAATGGCAAAGGCATAAAACGATGCTGCGTAGGCATAATCCCTCTCACGTGGCTGGTAGGGAGGTTGGTTTAGATACACAACAATAGCTAAACCAGTGAAAATAAAAAACAACATCACTACCCAGAAAGATTGTTTCCCTTTTTCACCTTTTCTATACATGTAAATCATTCCGAGTAATCCTAAAATCAGCGGCAGGAAGTAGTACTTGTTTCTTCCTTTGTTGTTTTTAAGCTCATCTGGTAATTTATCCTGCGGTCCTAAGCGTGCATTATCAATAAATGGTATTCCACTTATCCAGTTTCCATGAATGATGTTGGCATCATGCCCCTGGATATCGTTTTGTCGGCCTGCAAAGTTCCACATAAAATAGCGCAGGTACATGTATCCTACCTGATATTTGAAGAAAAATGCCAGGTTTTGACCAAAAGTAGGTTTTTTTTCTTTGTCTTTTATATTGGCCCAGTTCATATAGCCCTGAACGTGATTTGGAGAAGACTGGCTGCTGTACATCCTTGGGAATATGGTTTTGTAACCATCATCCCATTTGTAATCTGTTTTTTTATCAACAATTTCGTATTTTCCATCTTTTTGCACATAAATGGGGTCACCTTCTTCGTAATCTCTAAGTGGTGCATTAAAATACTGCCCGTAAACCAATGGGCGGTTACCATATTGATCGCGGTTTAGATAGGAAAGCAAACTAAATACATTATCCGGTTGGTTTTGGTTCATCGGAGGGTTAGCATTTGAGCGGATAATAATCAATGCAAAGGATGAATAACCAACTAAAATGACAGTAATCATGGTTAAAATGGTATTCATCAGCGCCTTTGATTTTTGAATTGAATAGTAGATACCAAAAGCCAATGAGCCAAAAACTAAAAGTAAATAGATATAAGTTCCTGTATTGTAAGGCATTCCAAAGCCATTGGTGAACAGTAGCTCAAATTTAGTTGCCAAAACAACGGCCCCGGGTATAATAACATACATTATCGAACCAAGAATTGCTATGGCAGTTAATGCTGCCAGAATAACACCATTTCGGGTAGGTTTGTATTTTTTAAAATAATAAACAAAAACAATAGCAGGAATAGCCAGCAAGTTCAACAAGTGAACCCCAATTGAAAGCCCCATAAGGTAGGCAATCAAAATAAGCCATCTGTTCGAGAACCTTTCATTTGCAACATTTTCCCATTTCAGGATGGCCCAGAAAACCACTGCTGTAAATAATGAAGACAATGCATAAACCTCTCCCTCAACAGCCGAGAACCAAAAGGTGTCTGAAAAAGTATAGGCTAAAGCCCCAACTACTCCTGTTCCAATTATAGCAATAAAGTTTCCTTTGTTCATTGATTCTTTGCTACCAATAATATGTCTGGCAAGGTGGGTAATAGTCCAAAATAAGAACAAAATGGTAAATGCACTTGCTAGTCCTGAAACAGTGTTTACCATGTAAGCCACATGTTTAACATCAGAGGCAAACAAAGAGAAAAATCTTGCAAGGAGCATAAAAAATGGTGCCCCAGGAGGGTGACCCACCTCTAATTTATACGAACTTGTAATAAACTCACCACAGTCCCAAAAACTTACAGTTGGTTCAAGGGTGAGCAAATAAGTAATAGTAGCTATCAAAAAAACTATCCAACCAGTTATTCGGTTTACCAGTTTAAAATTAGAAGTTGTAAACTGAAATGCCTCCGAAGTAGTTGTTTCTTCTGCTGTTTTGGTTTTTATGGTCATCGTTTTTTAAAGATTACATTTGGGAGCGAAAATAGCAAAATAACAGAACTTTGCCAAAGTTAAAGATGATTGCAAAACTCTTGTTGTAAAACAAAGCCAGGAAACAACATTTGTGCATTAAATTAATTCATTAACCATACTGTATTTGCAGTGTAATAAAAAATAATTAAATTGTAATTAAATTGTGATTAAATTTGGTCGCAATTTAATTACAATTTAATTCAGGTTTTTAATCAACAGTGTATGTACAAGTATTTAAAAAATTTTAGTGTAAAAAGCATTATCCTTTTTGCTACAGTTTTATTTTCCTCCCTTATTTTTGCTTCTATCTTAATTTATTCAAGTATAAAAGTAAGAGAGAATTCCCGTAATGATTCTATGGAAATTGTTGATAAAAATACTGAATGTCATGCACTAAAAATTGAAGGGCTAATTAATGAGGCTATGAGTATTACGCGCTCATTGGCTTATACGCTTATCAATAATAAGGACACAAGTTTAAATGCTTTGCATCCATCCAATGAAAAAATACTTACAAATATACTTGATAATAACCCTGATTTTTTGCAAGTGTGGTTTTATTGGGATGTTAAAGTTGTTAAGCCAGATTTTCATACAAAATACGGAAGGGTTGGAAACTCAATGATGGTAACCACTGATGGAAAACATAAATTAGACCGTGTTTTAAGAGATACTGTAAATACACCTTTGGATAATGATTATTTCCTAACCATGAAGACATTGAAGGAGGCTATTGGTGAACCTTATTATGATACAGACACAAAGGAATTTAAGGGTGTTTTGATGGTGAGCCCAACCGTACCTATGGTTGAAAATAATAAATTTATGGGATGGGTAGGTGTTGACATTGATATGAAACACATTCAGGAAATTATTAAAGAAACAAAGCCATATGATGGAACCATTGCCTATTTATTGTCTGCCGGGAAAAATATAATTGCCCACACGGATGAGGATTGGAATGAGAGAAGTTTTTTCGATTTTAGATCAAAATACAAGCAACAGTTTGAGGATGGTCTAGCCGAAGCCGTTAAAAATCAGCAGAATTCTTTTACTTTTCATAATGAGCAAAATAATGAGGTTTATGTTAGTATGAAAGCACTTAGTATTGGTCGCGATAAAGAAATGTGGATTTTAGTATCAGAAACCCCATTGAAAGATGTAATTGCTAAATCGAAAAGCATATTTACAAGCACTATTTTAATTGGAGTAATTGGCATTTGCCTGATAAGTCTTGTTATCTATTTTATTATTAGAAGTGTTACAAAACGACTTGTTTGGGCAGTTGACCATGCACAAAAAATTAGCGACGGCGATTTAACCAGCCGAATTGAGATTGAAGGAACAAATGAATTGGGTACTCTGGCAACTTCTTTAAATAAAATGACCATACAATTAAAAAATATTGTGAGTGGTCTTACCAAAAGCTCTGATCAGATAAACCTAGCAAGTTCTGAAATAATAGACGTCTCCACAACCATTGCTAAAAGTTCTTCAAGCCAGGCTGCCTCGGTCGAAGAGGTAATGGCATCTATTGAAGAAATGACAGCAAATATTCAACAAAATACCGATAATGCAAAAGCAACTGATTTGATTACAAAAAAGGCTTTACATGGTGTGAGGCATGGAAGCAGTTCTGCACATAACACGGTTGACTCTATCAATAAAATTGCTGAAAGGATATCAATTATCCATGAAATTTCAAACCAAACCAATATTTTGGCGCTAAATGCCGCTGTTGAAGCTGCCAGGGCTGGCGAAAACGGAAAAGGTTTTGCAGTGGTGGCCAACGAAGTAAAAAAGCTGGCAGAAAAGGCACAAGCTGCTGCTACTGAAATAAATGTTTTATCGGAAGAAGGTGTAAAAATTTCAGATAAGGCTGAGAAGGAACTTTCACTTCTTTTACCCGAAATTGAAAAAACTGCACAACTTGTTCAGGGTATTGCCAATGCCAATATAGAACAAAGCAATGGGGCGTCCGAAATTCAAAATGTGGTGCAGGAATTAAACAATATTGCCCAAAGAAATGCGGTGGTTTCGGAAAACCTTAACGAAAAAGCTCAGAAACTGGTTGAAGAATCGGAAGAACTGCAGAAATTGGTGGGGGTTTTTAAGATATAAAACTATCTTTGGTTTGGTTGGCATATTATTAAACAAATTTATTCATCTAATAACTTTGTTATGAAACCTAAAATAATACTCCCTTTTTTCTTATTTTATCTATTAATTATTTGCTCCTGTGGAGGAAACTCGCCTGGTGATAAAATGCTGAAAGCTGCAGCTGATGGCGATATTGGGGGAATTAAATTGTACCTGGAGCAAGGTGTTGACATTAATTACCGAAACTCTGGGATTTTATATTCGCAGGAAACCGCATGTATGAAAGCTGCTGAAAACGGACAACTTGAGGCTTTGAAATTTTTGGTTGAAAAAGGTGCAGATTTTAAAATGGCTAATGACGGAGGCGAAAATCCTATATCTTATGCAGGTAAAAATGGGCAATTTGAAGTGGTGATGTACCTGATAAGTTTAGGTGAAGATGTTAATTACCAGGAGCGAAATTATGGAATGACACCATTACTAAATGCTGCTGCATATGGCGATTTAGAATACATGAAAAAACTTATCAGTAAAGGGGCAGATAAAAAAATAAGAAACAAGGAAAAGCACACCCTACTTACCATTGCATCTTCTTATAAAAAAGCTAAAGCAGTAAATTTTTTACTGAAAAATGGCTCCAACCCAAACGAACAGGGTCAGTACGGGTGGACAGCTTTAACATGGGCAATTTCTTCATCTGATTATATGGATTATGGAATTCCGGATGATATTAAAGCCACCATTGATGCATTGATAAATGCAGGAGCCAATTTAAATCAGAAAGATGATGATGGCAATACTGTTTTGATTCATGCTGCCCAACAAAACGCATTGAGCCTGATAGATTATTTAATTTCGAAAGGTGCTAACCCGAATATAAAGAACAATGGCGGGGCAACTTATCTGGATGTGTTATCTACAAATGAGTAAATTATTAGAATGCGGATACTTCGACAAGACTCATTGCAAGTAAGACAGATTAGAAAAATTTGCATTATTTTCTTGAGATATTCCACCCTGTTACTTATAATTTCAACACTAATTACTTGTGGTAAAAAAGAGAATGAAGGTTTTACATTTCTGAAAAAAAATTTCAATATAGTAGAACGAAAAGTTTGGGATATTGTTAAGTATGATTCTGGAGTGTCAAGAGTGTTTAATTTAGCTTATGAACACAGAAATGATAGTTCCTTTCAAAAGCTATGTTTGGAGCTTAATGATTCGATTCTTGCTTCAGACAATGATTTTATGATATCATCCATTATTTCTGGCTTTTATGGTTCAACTTTCGATACCATTGATTGGGTTTTTCAAGAAGACAGAATATCTGGCGCATGCTTTGGTGACCATAAAATGCTTAATATTTGCCTGGAAAATGAAAAATCCATTTACATACATCACAAACCAGGAAATGTTTCTATGATAAAGGATACAGCTATTGATTATATTTATGATCCTGGCAATAAATATAAATTCCCAGAAAAGAAAAAAAAGGTTGTCAAGTATTTTGGAGAAGTTGAATTACCTAGAGTTCCAATCTTTTTTGTGACACACCTAAAGAAGAAAAAAGGACTAAATGTAAATGAATGGAAGCTGTTTTTTGCTTGTTTACACGAAATAATTGAACTTTTTCATGAAAAAATGAACCAACTTGCCATGGAAAAATGGAACATGAGTTACAATTCTTTGCCTGCAGAAAAAAAGAGTGTACTTCTTCAAGTTGCTTCTATTGGAATTTTAATTGTTTTTTGACATTGGATGTGAAAATTAAAGAATTGTTCTTCAAATAAAATCCATCAAAATCCGCTCAATCAGCGTCATCCGTGTCCCTATTTTCGGCAATTAAAACCCAGCCCAGCACTAATCCAATAGCACCAGGCTGAAACACTTATTAACCTTTTATCTTAAAAGTAATACTCCCAAGGTTTCTTTTTTCGCCTTCGGGGCCAATGGCAATAATGTTTTCAACGTACACCTTGCTTCTTGGTTTTGCCCGCTTTATCAGATCAATTTGCTTTCTGGTAAAACTAGGACCATTTTCCTGATTATAAGACTCTTCGTAAATTCCTGCCTTGGTTGAAACGGTAAAACTAATCACCCTGAAAGCCGATGCAAACTCAGTATCTTGTCCACTAAAATAAATCCCTTTTGAATTCAAAAGATCTGTTTTTGTGATAAAAACAGGGTCATCATCTGTAATTGCACAGTCGGGGGCATTGGCAATGTGTTTAAGAGGAATCACTTTCTTAGCCATCACCGAATTTGGAATAAGAAAAACAGCCATAACGACTACCAATACTAATTTACTAAATTTTAGTTTTTTTAATGCTCTTGTTTTCATAATCAATCTTTTTTTGTTAAAAATGCCGGGTGCAACTGTTACACCCGGACTTGAATCGATTGCTTGCAGCCAACCAGAGACTAACTATCAATTTTTTTTCTGGTTGTTTGCTTATTTATGTAAAAAAGAAGAAAAGGTAACCTTTTAATTGAAAAAAAGTGTCAATTTTCCATGTTTGTTAATCAAATGATCTAATAACCTGAGTTCGATGTAAAATAATG
>JBNKJW010000070.1:0-55341 GCA_050291445.1 Bacteroidales bacterium
GATGATAATTTTATTCCTTTTTATAGTACTATCTATCAGTCAAAATAGCCCGCTATTCTTTCTGCATTTTTAGCACATATCTGGTATAATTCCGAATTTTTGTGTTGAATATTTTATGTCGAACTCAGGTTATTAGCAAGAAATACCTCATCCCCTTCCCAAATAATGATTCCTGAATTTGAATAAAACAATGTACTCAATTGACTTACCTTGCTGCACTCCAGCTCCGAAATTAACTTAAAATCTTCTGTTCTGCGAACCCATAATTTATTGTCCTGGGGTTCGAAAATAAAACCATCGTTTTTTGAAGCGGGCATGTAGGCAAACTCCGAAAAAGTTTCAGGACAATAATCAACAAACTCTGGTTTTAAGCCATTGACCTTAAAATACTGGTTAATTATTTTCTTCTCCTTCACAAACTGGGCAAGGCCAATATTCTTATGCTGAAAAACCTGTTTTATGTTTTTTTCAATTTTTACTGATGCAATATCGTTACCAGTATTGTAAAAAATGCGGTGAATACCACCGGTATTCTGTATCAAACTATTACGGTGAATTATAGCTTCGCTAAAAACTTCAGTCCGTTTGGTTCGTATTGAATGATTTAACACCTCATCAAGATACAACCAATACATTTGGCCTTTTGATACTACTATCAAAATATTTTCGTACTGAGTATAAATTGCATTTTTAGAAAAACTGAAATTTTCAATGGCTATACCTCCACCAATTTTCACATGAAAAAGTTGAGCTCCCTTTTTTGCCAAAATATTTTCATTACCTATGAAAACTTCATCGTATTGATTTTTTAAAAGTTCAATGGTTTTGGTTAGGTAGGATTTGTTAGCAGCTGAATAAACCAAAAAGCGGTCTTTTAATTCAACATATCCCAATTTTTGGCCAAAATAAACATCCAAAATGGCACTATTTTGAACTACAGGCTTAATCAATAGTTCCTTTTCATCATATTTAGCAACCAACACTTGCTTTTTTGTTGGTGATACAATTTTTGCCCCATTTAATGAAAACAGAAAACGTTCGCCATGCAGGTACATTTTTTCAAACTTTTGGCGAATAGCTAAATTTTGAACAGGCTCATAACACTTTGGCACTTTTAGCAAATTATCGTTTGCAAAAACCGGCACTTGATGTATCATTCGTTCTGCTAGTGTTTTATATTTTTGATGTATGCCTTTAAACGGATGTGTGTAAGTTAGCAGGTAAAAAAGTAAAACCGATAAAGCAAAATAGTCACCATTCATTGAAGCCTCCCCTTGGTAGTAATAATCCCGGATATCTTCCAGCATTAACCCGGTGTGCTTGTGTCCGGGCGTTTCGTACGAATCTACATCAATTAACTTGATTTTGCCCTTCAAATTAACCAACACATTGAATTGGTTTAAATCGCCAATTACAAAACCATTAAAATGAGCTTGTTTTAATGCTTCAATTAATTGTTTGGCAATGCTGGTCTTAAATTTATCTGTGATTGAGTTTCTTTGACAAAAACTACGATTGTACATTGATGAAAGCGGAAAATAATCATTACCTGCGTATTCCATCACAAAACCTACCACCTGACTATTTTGATACAGCAACTCAATTGGATTTACAAACAACTCATTATCAAGCTTTCTCAATTGATAAAAACGCTTTTCAGAAAGTGGTTTTACTCCCGCGTGATATATTTTTGCAACCTTGTTATTTTCCTTTGGCAGAAGCAAAATCCGCCCCTCCCCTCCCCGGTGAATTTCGTTCTTATCATCCAGATAAAGACTTTTACCGCTAATTGTAGTTACCTTAAACTTTGCCATAGTTCTGAAGTTAGTTGGTTATTGGTCATCAATTATTTATACCGAACCGCTGTTAGTATAGATTGTTCACAAGGCGGATAAACGCAATATCATCCTGATTCATCAGCTGGTGCTTGCTTTTTAAGATGTTTAATTTCCTTCCCAGCATGCTTTTGTTATGCAACAGAAAATTATCTTTTGCCAGATATTCTGAAGGAACAGGCCGACCATTATTTTCTAAAGTTGCATCTGTAATTTGGAAAGAAGCAACCCCGTCGGTGGCAATACTGATATCAACAACCTCATCAATGGTGTAACTGTTGCTGTGTTCGGCTAACCAGGCTTCAAAATCAGCAATGTTCTCCAATTCATCTAAATAATAGGCCAGGTAATCAGGCGCATTATCTTGCTCAATATCAATTTGTTGACCATTAATTGAAACAAAGCCATCACCAAAAACCAATGCTTCACCTTTACCAGATAATTTATCTACTACCAATAAAATAATAGTTGAAAGCAGTTCATTGGTTTCAAGAAATAAATCATTCCTAATATTTCTTAAAGTACTCATGGTATGGTAAATACTTTCGCTGAGTAAATTTTTAATGGAAATTATTTCATCAACAGCCAGGCATTCCATTTCGGCTCTTACTACTTTGGCTATTAACGACGAAGCCATGTGCGAATCAATGCCGGTTGAGCAACCATCAAAAACCCCGTAAACTGAATACTGTTCGTTTAGCTCAAAACTAAGAAGAAAATCCTCGCAAAAATCTTTGTGCATTTCGCCCCTACGTAGCAATTCATATACTTCCATGACTTTATAAATTTGAGATTAGAAATTTTTTTGATGCTGATTGCTGGTTACTAGTGTTAAGTCAAATTTGATATTTTTGGTAAATTAGCCAGGTGACAACACCTGGCTGTTGCACTTGTCAGGTGTTGCCACCTGACAAACTAGCCTTGACTTGACACCAGTAACTGGTAAATTCAACTAAACTAGAAACCAACATATAATATACCCATTAGGCATTCCCACAAGAATGCAGTAAACAATTGATATTAAGAAACTTAACAAGAACTTTTCATCTGTCTAGCCGCCATTGTCATCGTAAGCCTTTTATAGCTTTTTATAAACCAATCACTTTCGAAAAAGTCAGAGCGGCTTTATGGATAATTAAAATGTAGGAGTTAACGATTTGCCAGCAGAAACAGAAGATATTGATTGAGAGATAAAACCAATCATTCGTTTAATCTCATCACCTGAGGTACCAATTTTTGCAAGGTGTTCAATGCCCATATCTTTTTGGGCTTTTTCAAAATTTGCCTGGCTACCTAGCCCAAACAGTACCGAAGTAAACGAAAAAGCACTTTTTTCTTCTTGTTTCAACTTCATAATCACATTTTTCACTTTGCTGGGCGGATTTTTCGATGAATTATCTTCTCCATCAGTAATCACAAACAACAATGTTTTAGTTTCAACTCCCGAATTTTCTAAATTTGTGCGATAATCCAAAGCATTTTTCAGTCCGGTATGCACCGCATCATAAAGCGATGTCCAGCCACCCAGGTCTTTTGAAAAATCCATAACAGGTATGGAAGTAACCGGACGAAAACCACTTGAAACCCTGACATTTTTATCAAACTCTACAATCGACACAAATAACTTATCTGCCACATGCGATTTTTGCATACTTTCGGTAAAATCGTTAAACGCAGCATTCAATTCTTTCACATAGGTTGATACCGAATACGAAGTATCTACCACAAAAACAGCATTGATTGTTTCATCTACCTCAATCTCTTCTGGGTTGAAGTTGGCAAAATCAAGATTAAAATCGAGATCTGCATAGTTTGAATATTTTACACCTTTCATAATTTTTATTGTTTTAAAATTAACTTCTTATTTCATTTGATTGACAAGAGCTTAGAGATTATCAAGCAATTTTGACTAAATTCTTACATCCACGAAACATATTACTACGATCAATTTTAACCATAGTATTAACTTTCGCTACCTCGACAGGACTAAGTCTTTCTTTATCAGTATCATTCAATGTTAGTAGCCTTGCTGTTTCCTTAATATTATTGAATCTTTCATTGAAGTTTTTTTCCAAATAACCATTCTTTAAATATAGATTTTGTTCTGATATTGCATAGATTTTCCAAAGATCCTTTAATATACCTTTCTTATATTGTTGAGGAATGCAAAGCTTTCTTAGGAAATAAGAGTCCATTTTTTTATTATAATATTGCCATAAATCATAGCTTTCACTTGTTATCTCCTTATCAAGAGGCGAATGTCCCCATAACATAAAACAGCCTGATTGTGCCCTCATTCTTGGATTAATAACACTTGTATTAACAAATACAAGTTCTTGGGTTTCCATTACGCTCTCATTATATGCAGAAAATTGGTCATATTCATTTTGGTTGCAAATAAACAGTGCCCCATCTTTATCTTTTTCACCATCACATGCAAAGAACAAAGCTACGAGAACATCTGCTGTCCAATCTAATAATCTTGTTGGTATACCATAATGTTGACATAACATCAGCCATTCTAATTGGAAAACGGTATGAGTCACAGGTGGTAAAGGTTTCTGTGGTCTCCATGCTAAAATATAACTTTCAAATATAACGGTCTGATAGCGGTCAAATGAATCATATCTGTAAATTGACGGTTGCAATGTCCAAGAATAATTAGCTTGTCCTCTAAACTTAAAAGATGAATTATTTAAAGACAAGCTATAAACATAATTCAAAACATCTGAAACTGATTTCACTTCAACTTTAGTCATTATCATATAGTTTTAATTTCACCCAATAATTTCTAATTTAATCCCTTCGGTCATGAGAAAGTTCTAATTTCCAATTTCTCCACTTTAGTAGTCGTAAACCTCACCCCCATCTGCTTTGCCCTGTCATAAATTGGGTCGGCAAGTGTCTCAAAACCAGTCACATTTGACATTGCATCTTCAAAAACAATTAATTTTGCAGCCAAATCAGGCGATTCATCCAACACCTGCTTTAAACTGTTGGCAACGCAGTGCGATTTTGCCTCGCCAGCCAAATAAACATTCTGATAAGTTTCCAATGTTTTTATCAATCCCTGGTTCAACTGCGTCTCTGGTCGTTCCGGATCGGGCACCTGAGCCCTAAATGCTCCAAAATGCTCGGTAAATGGAAAAGTTCCCTTAGCAACTGTTTGGTAAAACTTGCCTTTAACCGTCCAGCCAACAATAGCATCCATTAAAGGTTGATAAATTGCAGCGCCCTCGGAACCAATCAAGCAGTGTGTTGGCCAGATTAAATGAGGATATTCGCCCTGAGCTTCCAACTCCTTTAAGTAAGCCAAAGCCCTTTTTGGATCGAACCTGGCTGACCATTTTCCTTCTTCTACCTCTTTATAAGAAATTGATGTAAAAGGTGCAGGAAAATTACCATCTTTATCCATCCAAAAACTAGGATGCGAAATATCATTTGGCTGATGCGAATCAATTGTTATACCAACAAAATCAATCGCTTCTTTGTTTGCTTTTATCCAGTCAGCCAATCGTTGCATATCCTTTTCTGCGCCGTCAACATACAATGCTCCATCTGGCGAACAGAAATCATTTTGTGGATCGATAATTAATAATGCGTTTTTTTTCATCTTTCAAAATTTTATTTAATGTTTTAAATTTCGTTTAGTTAATGTTCTATTCAAAAACAGTATCCGGCAACCAGCTATATTTCAAAGTTGAAACCTTTAAGACTTAATTGCTCATATTTCTTTTTATCAAATTTGTAAAAAGTTGCTGCTTTGTGCGCTACACCCTGCTGTTTTTCGTCCAATTCAATCAATAAGCCCATTTTTTGGATTTTTTTCCTGAAATTTCTTTTGTCTATTGAAGTTTCCAGGATAACCTCGTAAAGGTGCTGTAAATCAGTAAACGTAAACTTCTCCGGAAGCAGCTCAAAACCAATAGGTTGATACCTAATCTTGCCTTTTAATCTATACAAAGCCATTCTCAGAATTTTCTCATGATCAAAAGCAAGTGTTGGAATTTCATGAATCGAAAACCATTTTGCTTTTTTGGCATCATCACCAGCAACAGGCTCGTAATCTTTTAGTGAAACCAAAGCATAATAGGCAACTGAAACCACCCTCCCTCGTGGGTCCCTATCTACATCGCTAAAAGTATAAAGCTGCTCAATAAAAACATTTTGCAAGCCAGCTTCTTCGTATAACTCACGTTTGGCTCCTTCTTCAGTTGTTTCATCCATATTTACAAAACCACCAGGAAAAGCCCATTTTCCTTTGTAAGGCTCAATCCCGCGCTCAATTAAAAGCACTTTTAAATCTGCGTCGTCAAAACCAAATATTACACAATCCGTTGTTAGTGCTGGTCTTGGGTACTCGTAACAATATTTATTCTCTTTTTCCATAGTAAAGTATCAAATCATTAATTTTTTAACTAATCCCGATATTCTCATTGTGTTTTTCTTACACAAAGATAAACTTAAAGTTTTAAAAAGCAAACATTATTGTGTATTTTTTACACAATAAATTTATTTTTAAATCTTATCATCTCATTTTAAACCACTTACAAAGTGTTAAAAAAATACAAAAAAATCTTAACAATGAAAGATAAGCCAATAAAAATCATTTTTTCACTAATTATTATTTCTTAATTTTATAGTCTAAGAATTTCAACTAAAAAGAAAGTAACTATGTACGGAAAACTACAGGAATTTTTAAAAAATGAGTTGCAGGCAATTAAGGAAGCAGGTTTATATAAAAATGAACGTATTATCACATCGCCGCAAGATGCTGAAATCAAACTAAATACAGGTCAATCAGTACTTAACTTTTGTGCCAACAATTACCTTGGCTTATCCTCCCATCCTAAAGTAATTGAAGCATCAAAAAAAGCTTTAGATACACATGGCTATGGCATGTCATCTGTCAGGTTTATTTGCGGAACACAAGATATTCATAAAGAGCTGGAGAAAAAGATTGCAGACTTTTTTGGAATGGAGGACACCATTCTCTATGCAGCGGCTTTTGACGCCAATGGTGGTGTTTTTGAGCCCATTTTTGGTAAAGAAGATGCAATTATATCTGATGAACTAAACCATGCCTCAATTATCGATGGTGTAAGACTGTGCAAAGCACACCGCTACAGATACAAACACAGCAACATGCATGATTTGGAAGAGCAATTAAAATTGGCTTTGGTTCAGCGGCACCGCATTATTGTTACCGATGGCGTTTTTTCAATGGATGGCGATATTGCCAAACTAAATGAAATTTGTGATTTAGCAGAAAAATACGATGCATTGGTGATGGTTGATGATAGCCATGCTTCTGGATTTATTGGAAAAAACGGTCGGGGCACCCACGAATACCACAATGTTATGAAACGGGTTGATATTATTACCAGCACCTTGGGTAAAGCATTGGGTGGTGCATTGGGCGGATTTACAACCGGCAAAAAAGAAATAATCGACATGTTACGTCAACGCTCCCGCCCGTACCTATTTTCAAATTCTCTTTCTCCTGCAATTATTGGGGCTGCACTACAGGTTTTTGAAATGCTTGATGAATCAACAGCATTAAGAGATAAATTAATGGGAAATGCTACTTATTTTAAAGAAAAAATGAGCTCCGCAGGTTTTGATTTAAAGCCCTCTGATTCGGCCATTGTTGCTTTAATGCTTTACAATGCTAAATTATCGCAGGATTTTGCTGCAAAACTTCTCGAAGAAGGTATTTACGTAATTGGTTTTTACTATCCTGTTGTTGCTAAAGGTCAAGCAAGAATTAGAATTCAGCTTTCAGCGGCTCATGAAAAAGCACAACTGGACAAAGCCATTGCTGCCTTTATTAAAATTGGAAAAGAATTTGGCATTTTGGGCAAAACCAAAGAGGAAGTTATTGAAATGTTTGGGGAGTAGGTCAATCAACAAACAAAAAACATCAAAATGGAAGAGCCTTCTGAAAATTCAGGCGGCTTTTTTTATATCTATGCAACCTGAAACACTCTTTAACAGTCTTGTTTGTAAACAAATTGCTCAATCATACCGAATTTTTGCACATTTTTTTTAATTTAACATCCTTTAATACCAAATTGCCATAAAACCATCAAAACTGCTAAACTTTTTAAATGGTTTTACGTATAATAATTACAAACAAACCCAATAATTTGCTCTTATTTAAACAAAGGCACTATGTATCGATTAGTTAGTTTTCTAATGCTGTTAGCAGCTTTGCTCTGTCTTCCACAGCAGGG
This sequence comes from Bacteroidales bacterium, assembly GCA_050291445.1. Classification (GTDB taxonomy): domain Bacteria; phylum Bacteroidota; class Bacteroidia; order Bacteroidales; family NBLH01; genus NBLH01. The sequence continues at coordinate 8,072 of JBNKJW010000070.1, forward strand.
CTCTTCCCAAACAGCTCAGGTTGAAGCAGACAAAGAAGTTTGCACTACTTCCACTACAATTAATGCCATCACGCCCAATGGAGTTTGGTCAACTTCTGGTGGTGCAACAATTGTTTCACCCTCTTCTGTTACTTCAAATGTAAACAACCTCGATCAAGGCACAAATACGTTCACCTATGCGGTAAACGGATATTCACCAGCGACTTTAGTGGTTACAAACAATACAATTATTGCCAATGCAAACGAATTAGCTGCTGATGCCTGCTCCACTACTGCGACAATTGAAGGAAGCAGTGACCCAGTAGTACCTATAGGACAATGGTCCTTGGTTTTCCCAAATGATGATATCGTTATTGGTAATACCACCAATCATACAACTAATGTTAGCAATCTGCCTTTTGGAGCTACCACCTTTGTTTGGACAGTAGAAAATGGAACTTGTTCTGATTATGATGAATTGATTATTAACAAAGAACTGCCAGATAACATTTTAGGTGAAGATCAAACAGGTTGCACCAATACCTTTTATATTGGTGCTTCTGCCCCACCATCTGGAGGAACTGGTTTGTGGACTGATGAAGGCAGTACAGGTCTGAGTTTTGATGATGTAGCTAGTTCAGGTGTTCAGATTACTGCCCCTGTTGGGGTATCAACTGCAAGATGGACAATCACCTATAACTCTTGCTCTTCTTTTAAAGACTTTGTCATAACAAATAATCTCCCAGTTCCTGTTGCTGGAGAAGATTTTTCAACTTGTACTGATGATATTACACTGGATGCCGATGGTTTACAAATTGGAGAATCTGGAAAATGGACAGTTGTTGATCCCCAAAATGAAGTTTTTACAGATACAGCTGACCCTAAGACAGCTGTTAGTGGTGTAAAACAAGGAACCACAACCTTTGAATGGACAGTTACCAATGCTTTTTGCAGTGCTACGGACTTAGTGCAGGTAATCAACAACAGACCAGATGTAGATGCAGGACTAGATGATGTGATTTGCACCAGCTCTTATACCTTAAACGCAAATAACCCATCACCGCACATGGGAACCTGGACTTCAGATCCTACAGTTACCTTCAATGATGTTAACCAATACAATGCCACTATTTCGGGCATGGAAAATGACACCTACACACTTACCTGGACAGTTGATAATGGTGACTGCATTGCTTCCGATGAAGTGATCATTACCAGCGATTTCGTGACCATTACTGCTGGCTCCGATCAAACTGAGTGTAACAGTACATTTACGCTTACCGGGACAGAAATTCCATCAGGCGGTTCTGGATACTGGACAAAGACTTTTGGAAACGGAATTATTGACAATTCATTATCTGCGACCACTACTGTTTCAAACATTGGAGAAATCAGTAGATTTACTTGGACAATTATATCAGGTGGATGTACCTACTCCAATGAAACTCAGTTGAGCAACCAGTTACCAAGCCAGGCTTCAACGAATCCGGATAAGCCTGTTTGCTCTAGTGTAACTACTATTATCGCATCTCCTCCTGTTGACCAAAACGAAGCGGGTACTTGGAGCATTGAAGGTGCAGGAACAGCAAATATCATTTCCCCCAGCCTTTTTCAAACACAGGTTACCAACTTACAATCAGGCAGTAATGTTTTCAGGTGGACCATTTACAACCAAAATTGCAGCACCTATGATTTAATTGAAATTACCAATAACGAAATTACTGCAAATGCAGGGGAAAATGATGAAATATGCACCACTATAACCAATTTGGATGCTTCATTACCAAGCGGGACAGGTTTTTGGACTAGTACAAATACCGGAGTTGTTTTTGACAACAGCACTAACCCTACAACACAAGTATCCAACTTAAGTTTTGGCCAAAATACTTTTATCTGGACAAGAAATGCTCAAGGCTGTTCAGCATCCGATCAGGTAATAATTACCAGCAACCTCCCAGTTAATGTTTTTGCAGGCTCGGATCAGGTTGTTTGTGCAGATTTAGCAGATTTAAATGCGGATAACCCATCAAATGGAACAGGAAATTGGACGATTGTTTCTGGAAATGGCAACATTGCGAATACCAACTTATACCAAACAGAAGTAACAAACTTGCAACTTGGCTCCAATATCTTCAGATGGACGGTCACCTATAATTCATGCTCCAGCTATGCTGATGTGGAGATTTCCAACCAAAGGATTGTGATGGATGCAGGCCCCAACCACACTATTTGCAACACTGCATCTACAACAATGGCAGGAACAATGCCAACAGGTCTTCAGACTGGCATTTGGACAGAAATTGGAGGTAATGGTGTATTTAACAATCAATCTCAATACAACACAACCGTTGATGGTTTACTTATTGGTATAAATACCTTTAGATGGACATTATCGGATGGGGTTTGCACCAATTTTTCCGATGTTACCGTTACAAATGACACCCCGGATGCTGCCCAAGTTGGGGATGATCAAATTATTTGCTCAGATCACACATTAATTGGTGCGGTTGGAGTTGAAAACGGAACAGGAAAATGGTCCGTTACTTCAGGAAGCGGTGTGATTGCAAACTCACTTAACAATAATACCAATGTTAACGCTATTGGCTCCGGAGCAAATACTTTCACATGGACAGTTACGAAAAATAGTTGTTCCAGAACAGCAGATATTGTTGTTAATAATAATTCTGTTATTGCAAATATAACTTCGGCAGGTGGTTCTATTTGTAATTCAGATCATGCCACAACATTAGTAGCAGATGATCCAAGCGCTATTGGAGCAACGGGTGTTTGGACAAAATTATCTGCAGGTTCAGGAACTATTGAGAGCCCAAGTAATTTTGAAACAGTTATTTCAAACCTGGCGAATGGTGAAAACTATTTTCGATGGACAGTTCAAAATGCTGATTGCTCAGCTTTTGATGCAATTTCAGTTGTGAATGACTATTATACAGCCTCTGCCTCAACGGTTGGGCCCTCAGCTGTTTGCGAGAACTATGTGGGGATAATAGGTAATCCGGCACCTCCTGCTGGCATTGGAAGGTGGTCTGCTAATAGCGGAGGAGTAGTTTTCGATAATTCTACTAGTGGAAATACCTATGCAAGGGAACTACCGGTTGGAGTTACAACAATAAGCTGGACCATTGAAAGCAATGGGTGCTTTGCATTAACCGACTTTGAAGTTACAAACAATTCATTATCAGTATCTGCCGGCGAAGACATTACAGGTTGCGAAGCTGAACAAACCTTAAATGCCGATGCCTTACAAAATGATGAAACTGGTTACTGGGTGGCTAATAATATTAACGTAGTATTTGATGATTCAACTGCTCCTGTAACTACTGCCAGAAATATTCCCATGGGAACCAGTTTTTTAACTTGGACAATTACAGAAAACGGATGTTTTGCATCTGATGATATGCTCCTGACAAACAATGCCTTTTTTGTTACAGCAGGCGCCAATCAAACACTTTGCGGCACAAGTTACACCCTGCAAGGCAGTGATCCGCTTGCAACAGGCACAGGCTATTGGTCTGTAATTCAAGGAGGTGGAGAAATAGAAAACTCAAATGCTTATACTACTAGTGTTGCAAGTTTACCTAATGGTGACAATATTTTTAGATGGACAGTAACAAGAAATTCCTGCGTTGCAACAGACGAAGTAATGATTACCAATGACTTGTACATTGCTGAAGCGAGCGCCCCGGAATCGGTCTGTATTGACGAGGTAGATGTTAGTGCTATGCCATTGCCAACTAGCTCAGGAGCAGATGGAGTTTGGACAACCTTGCATGGTGGTGGTGTATTTGATGATGTAAATGCCTACGAAACAACTGTCAGAGGTTTGTCACTTGGCTCAAACCGCTTTAGGTGGACAGTAACAAAAGGATCTTGCGAAAGTTTCCAAAACATTGAGGTAATGGATAACAGAGTAGTTGTTTCTGCTGGTACAAGCAAGAATGTATGTGATGACTTCACCGAGTTATTTGCATCATCATTAGGTGCTGGCGAAACAGGTTTATGGACTAGTAGTAACCCTTTGGTTGTAATTTCAACACCTACCAATTCATATACACAAGTATCTAACCTTGAACGAGGCTCTACTGATTTCACCTGGACAGTAAACAATAATGGCTGTGTTGGGGACAATACCATTGTCATTACCAATAACGATTTTGATGCAGAAGCAGGACCTGATCAGGAAATTATTGTAAATAACACTTCTATGAATGCAGAACTACCTTCTGGAGCTGTCGGTGATTGGACGATTTTTACTGGTGTAGGTGTTTTTACGGATATTAATGACCCTGCGACCGAAGTTACATTCATAGGCTATGGATATAATACCTATCGATGGACAGTCAATTGGAACGGATGCATCTCCAGTGATGATATGGTAGTGGTATACAATGTGGCCAAAGCTAATGCAGGTAGTGACCAGACATCATGCAATGATTACGCGACACTTGATGCAAATAATCCTGGACTTGGCACAGGAACCTGGACTGTTGAAAGTGGCTCGGGAACATTTACCAACCCTGCTTTGTATAATACCACAGTCACCAATGTTGGTAGAGGCACAAATGTTTACAGATGGACGGTCACTGCCTTTGAAGCTGTTGCTTATGATGAAGTAAGCATTACAAACAATGCCTTTGACATTTACGCTGGTGAAGATGTACAAACCTGTGATGTTTCGGTAGAAATGAATGCTCAGGAACCTGGAACGGGGATTGGAACATGGATAATTATTCAGGGAGCAGGAACATTTTCAAATAACTATCAATACGATGCAAATTTAACGAATATGTTTGTTGGTATAAACAGATATGTCTGGTCAGTTACGCGGGATGGTTGCAACGATAAAGACACCGTTGAGATCACTCATTACCAACCAGTTACAGCACCTGATGCAGGGGCCGATGCATCGCTTTGCAATGACAATAAGTATACAATTACCGCCAACCAGGCAGTCTATGGAACAGGTGTTTGGTCAACTGATAACAGTACCGTAACTATTGATCTACCTAACAACTATTCAACACCCGTTAAAAACCTGCCCGAAGGCCCTACTACGTTTTATTGGACCATTTCTAATGAGCATTGCCAGGCTCAGGATGAAGTAGTAATTTCATCGTGGACTACAATTGAAATAACAGACAACCCTAATTCTATCGAATTAAATGCTGGCGAAACAGCAACATTTACAGTAGGAACAACTGGAAGCGTTGAAAGCTACCAGTGGCAAAAAGATGAAACAAACCTTTCGAACGGAGGAAGAATAATTGGTGCTGATACAGAATCCTTGGTTATTTCTGATTTAATGACAGAGGATATTGGTTATTATAGATGTATTGTACATGGCTATTGCAATGTCCTGGAATCATATGCATCACCATTATCTGTTATTGCTTTAGGCCAGGAAGATATAAGCAGTCAAAACAATATTAAAATCTACCCTAACCCATCCAATGGAATAGTTAATTTTGAGTACGAGGATGCACATAAAATTGATTTCCTGAATATTTACCATTTAAGCGGTAAAAAGGTTTTTGAAAAAACAAACCTGGATAATAATGAAACCTTTGATTTAAGAAATCTTAATGAGGGAACCTACATTGTAGTCATTAGTCTGGACAATAAGCTTTTAAACAGTAAACTTATAATAAAAAAATAGGAAGGGAATAACCTTTTTTAACCTAAAAGCTACAAACTAATAATGGTTTGTAGCTTTTTTGTTCAATTTGGATTGGCTTAAAAACTCCACTTTAACCGTAAAAAGGCATAAGTGGCATTTAATCTTTTGTTTTCTGATGTTTGAGTATCTTCCATTTCGCCACTAAATGTTTGCACTACAACTGACGCAAATAAATTATCGGTAAACGAATAATCGAACGAAGGCCCAATAAAATAACCATTAATTTTAGGATAATACATGCAAGAAACTGTTCCCATCAATAAAGGAGTGATTTGGTAACTTGCCTGACCAAAAATATTGTATTTAGTAAATGATAAGTTTTTAACCGACAATGATTGATAATAATAATCAGCAAAACTACTTATCCCTCCTTCGGGAATATCGGAGTAAAGAAATTCAAACATTAAATTAAATGAATTAGGAAAAGTATAACCAGCTGAAACAGAACTAATAAATTGACCTGTTGTATCGTTGATGTTCTCCTTGGGATGCAAATAGGTAAATTCGCCCTTGAAATCGAGGCTTTTTATGGCACCCGACCAGCCACCTCCTACAACATATTCACTTGAATTTAATATCCCGGCCATGGTCTGAAAATCGTAATTCCATTTATTAAACCGCCACAAAGCAGCAGCAGTTATGTCTTTATTTTTATCAATTTTTGCTGCTAATTCAATTGAAGAAACCATTCCTGTATAATACTCCAGCCTGATTGCATCACTTCCAGGACGCTCAACATAATCAAAATCAAAGAAAGAATAGGCATTAAAAATATCATTGGGGTTCCATGCAAAGGTTTTCCCCCAGTTAATACGCTGACGACCAACTGTGGCAGTAAATTTTTCGGATTGATACTGAAAATACAAGCGATCAATATTTGTATTCAAGATAACTGACTGCTCATTTATAAGGTTCCAGTTTAAATCCATAATCCCAAGTTCTGATGAGCCAATAAAATCACCATAGTTAGGGAAAATTTTAACGCTTTCTCCTGTAAAAATACGGTTTCTGACACCCATTTTAAAGGTAAGTTTATCATTGGGATACCAATTAAAATTTAACCGGTTATGTATCAGGTTGTCATTTAGCCATTCGCCTTTAATATCTTCAAATTGAACCGATTGCATATTTGAGAGGTAACCGCTTAGTTCTGTCTTTTTTGGTTCATCTTGTGCAACAGCAAATGAATAATTAAAAAACAGAAACAGGACTGCTAAAATTTTTATTTTTCTGTTCATTTTTTTTAATATTTCAGAATAAAACCAACCAGGTTATATTTCAAGCATTTCTGCCTCACTTCAAACCCTCCTTATTAACACAACCTAGCAGGTTAAAAGTTCATTAATTACCAAAGAATTTTGAAACAAGCGAGCCAAAAATCCAGGAACTTATAAAAATGATGACAATGATTAATAGTAACATGTTTCTATTTTTTAATTGTTATTTGCGAAAAATTAGGGTTGAACTTTCTCACTAGCCACCGGCTTTAGCCGGTGGTCAAATTATGAAAAACAATTGGCTTTAGCCAAAAATATTGGGCTAAAGCCCAGGTTTCGTTGGTTTTATATATCCCCGGGCTTCAGCCGGGGGATAATGAAAGTACAATCCATACTATTTGTTATTTCTCCAAAAAATTTAGTTTTTTCGTTCATCAGAAATTACCTTACCATCTTCGATGGTAATTACACGTCGGGCTTTTTTAACTACTCTTGCATCATGTGTTGAAAAAATGAAGGTGATGTTTTCTTCATGGTTCAATTTTTCCATAATGTCAAGCAAGTTTTCGGTGGAGCTGGAATCTAAATTGGCTGTGGGTTCATCTGCCAAAACAAATTTGGGTTTTGAAGCCAATGCCCTGGCAACAGCGACCCTTTGCTGCTGGCCACCAGAAAGGCGTGACGGGCGGCTATCTGTTCGTTCACCCAGCCCAACTGCCTCAAGCAACGCAAGTGTACGGGCAGTTCTTTCTTTTGCAGGCACCCCTTGCATTTGCATGATAAATTCTACATTTTCTTTGGCTGTTAAAACAGGTATCAGATTGTAAGACTGGAACACAAAACCAATATTGTGTAACCTGAAATCAATTAATTTAGAACCTTTTAACTGGCCAATTTCTGTTCCACCAATTATGATATTTCCTGAAGTTGGGTTGTCTAAACCACCCACCATATTTAAAAGGGTTGTTTTCCCTGAACCCGAAGGACCAACAATAGCTGCAAATTCGCCTTGTTCAAACTCCAGGTTTACACCATTTACTGCGTGAACCTGAACCTCAGAATCATTATATATTTTATTTACGTTTTTTATTTCTATTACTTTCATGGTACTTTGATTTTATGGAACACGGATTAGACGGATTGAACTGATCAAAAACGGATTTTTATATTTATACCTGTTAACCACTCGTTCCAATTAATATTTTTGAATATTTAATTACTCTGTCCTAAGTGCTTCAGCAGGGTTCATTTTTAGTGCCCTTCGGGCAGGCCAAATAGATGCTATAACCCCGGTTAATATTACAAGAAGCGTTATTCTAATGTAACTTTCAACAGTAACCACCGGGTAAACTATTGAGGCATAACCCATTGCTTCAAAACCTTCGGCCCACATTGAAAAATTAATACCTGTTTTGCTTAACGTGGCTATAAAAGCTGCGCTAATGCCCATACCAATAATAGCTCCTGTTAAAGTCAGTAACACTGATTCAATCATAATCATGCTAAAAACCCTGAACTTGTTCATGCCAATTGCCATAAGCATCCCCAATTCTTTCGATCTTTCTAAAACTGCCATCAGCATAGTATTTATAATACCAAAGGCCAAGGCAAATAAAATAATACTGATGTAAAGCAAATCCATCACTTTCATCATATCACTCATGTAAGCCAAATCGGGCGCTGTTTTTTTCCAGGATAAAACACTGTATTCAGGTAAAACTTTTTCAAGTGTTTTAGCAACCTCAAGCCCTTTTTCATTACTAGTGCAAATAACTGCTATTTCGTGAATAAAATCCTTTCCAAAACCCGTTTCTTTTTCTAATGGCTTATTTAATACAAAAGCATTCATTCCATCAAATGCGGTGTTGGAAGTTTTGTAAATTCCAGTCACCCTGAAAGTAACAGGAATCATATGCTCAGCCGTATCAGTCATAGTTACAGTAACTTTGGCTCGTAATCGATAAAAAGAAAAGTGCTCTTTCAAAAGTTCCCCAAAGTGTTTCATTTCCTTTTCTGATAACACCTCAGATAAGGCTTTATCAAATTGTTTTTCAGTACGATACCTTCTTTTTGCAACTGAATCAAGTTTAGCAATAACTTCTTTAGGCACCTCTGAAGAATCCAGTTCAGCGAGTTTTTCATCTTCTATCTGATAATTCAATAATTTCAGTCCTTCGGCAGCCTTGCTACCTATTACAATTGATGGTAAACGAGATGATTCCTCAAAAAAGTCACCTTCAATTATAAAATCAGGCAGCTTTGAAATTTCTTTCTCCTTCGCTAAATCAATTCCCTTAATTATCATTCCGGTAGTTGACCAGTCGGACTGAACCATTGCAAAAGCTTTTGAGCGTGCAGAATAAGACACCACACCACTCAAAGTATCCAGAACACTTTTTATTTTATCATAATCTTTTATGGTATATTGAATTTCTTCATTATTCATAAAATCAGGATGATGTATTTGAACATGGGCTATTTCATTATTTATGGTGGTATCAATTCGTTGTTCTATCCAGCCAGTCATAATTCCCACTGCCATAACACCAGCCCAAAGGCCAAGTACAATTGCCACGGTCACAACAAGGCTTCGAACCCTGTTTCGCCATATATTTTTCCATGAAATGGACCAAATCATTCTTTTCATTTCATTAACTTTTATTATGAACGCAAAGCCTTAACAACCTCAAGTTTCATTATTTTAACCAATGGATAGAACCAAATTAGGATAACCATAACCGCTACAATTGCCCCTTGCCAAAAAACGTAAGAATCAATCCACTCAAGAGGCAAAACAGCTTCCATACCCATAGATTCAATAGCTTTTGCTAAATCACCTGTTAGCCTTAGAGGGTAACGATTCCCTAGATACAGGATAGGTAAACTTACTAAAGTGCCTAAAACAACACCAATTATCCCCATAAACAGCATTTCGAAAAACATGACTATTGCCAATTTGGTTTTTTGCATACCTATTGAAATCATCACCCCTAATTCTCTGTATCGCTCGTGAATCATCATTAAAATGGTTCCAAAAATTCCAAAGAAAATTATTACATAAAGCAGAACCAACATGGCTTTCCCACTCTGGTTATCGCCCTCAATTTGTTGATGCAGTACTTTATTAAATTCTTTCCAGTTTCGTACAGTCAATTGTTGGTTTTGCAAAACATCAGCAATTTCATTTTGTTTTGCTTTCATGTTTTCATCGCTGTTATCGAACAAATTAATTGATATTGTAGTGACCATATCTTGCATACCAAAAAAGTATTGAGAATTTTTCAAGGTCATGTAAACCAACTTGTTATCCAAATCGGGTGAAGGCAATTTTATGATTCCTTTTACTGGAAACAAACCTGCTGCTGAAACTCCATGATAGCCTTGGCCCATCATTACCAGGGTATCACCAATGTTAAGATGAAGAAATTTAGCTAAACGATCAGCAACTAGCACGCCATCATCGTTTTTAGTTAGACCATTTCCTTCAAAAGCAGTAATTTTCTGTATTATTGGAAGATACTTTTCTGAAAGTTCATCATCAAGGTCTAAATCCAATTCAATACTTTCGGTATTTGGATAGGAATTATTAATGCAATTATCAAGGTTTTTAATTATTTTTTCAGGAAATTTAGCAGCATTCTTTAGTTCCTTTATATTTTCCTTTGTAAACCGATATTTTACCAACCGACTATTCGGATTTGATAAATTAGCTTCTAACTCCATATCCACACCCAAAACCATTACGCCTTTTGTTTGGGTTCCGTAGGATGCTAATGAAAAAGATTCAATCCTTGGCACAACAGCTTTAATTCCTTCGAGTTTTTCTAATTTATCAATCATTTCTGCATTGTACTCAAAACTATTGTTAAGCCCTGGATCATCCTCAAAATCAATATTTTGTATTTGAATAAAGCCCATGTATTTTTCGATAGCATTTTTTATCATGTTATCGTAGCTACCTAGTTGCATTGAGCGCATTATCAGGGCAAAAAACACAGCAAACAAAATAGATGCAGAGGTGATAGCAGTCCGTTTGCGGTTTCGCCAAAGGTTACGCCATGCTATTTTTATATATTCTTTCATATTATCAAGTACTTAGAGTATTTACAAGTACATAACGTATTTATAAGTTAGTGAAAAGTATTACCTAAATTTATTTTTATCATTTTAGGCATTTATAAATACTATAGGCACTCATAAGTACTTATTTCATCTAACTCGTTTCATATTTTGCTGCGAAAAAAACGTCTCTTTTATAGGAATATCAAACTCTATATTTATCAACTCAACGATGGTTTTCTTTCCAGGCTCATCTTCAGGAATAATCTCGATGATGGTTGGCAACATTCTACCTCCAATCTTCTTCACATTCTTGCCAATATCTGATTTCACCTTATAACCATCCTCATCATAATAAACCGTTTTTAATTGCAGGTATTCTTTTTTGCTCACCCACTTAACTACTTTTCCCCACACCACTTTTGCTGTAGCTTTTGGGGTCATTTCTATTTTGTAACAATCATGCCCATCAATTGTCTCGGAACCAATAATTTTGTGGGTGTAATCGTTTACCATGGATGATTCTTTTAAAATATCATCATTGGTATAGTCCGAACCCATCCACCCTTGCGACATCATCGATGGAGGCAGTTTTATCATCCTGCTAATGGTTGGGTTCCAGCTCCATAGTTCATTTTTCCTCTTCAGGAAGGTTTGTCCTTTTTCTTTTGCAGGATAGGTTACCAGGGTCAGCGAGTAATCGTAGCCTTTTCCCCACATTTTAAATTTCACGGTTCTTTTCCAGGTTGGCCGCACAATCGTCATCGACATTTCGCCTTTGCTGGAAGTTCCCCTTTCTTTGTCGTGTGCTTTTTTAATAATTTCAGTAGCGTTCTGCGCATTTACAGAAACAGTTAAAAACATTGCTACTAAAAAGAATGCAATTGTTTTCATTTTTTAATTTTTTAAACATTTAATTTATTTGTGTAATATTCTATTATCTTTTTCTCAAAATCGTCAATCGGATAAGCATCTGGCATAGCTATGTATTGCACCATGGCCCCTTTCATCATAGCTATAAACAGCAACAGTTCCCCTTGTATATCTCTTACGTCACACCTATTAAATAATTCGTAAATAAGCTTGCTATAATTAGCAACTTCATCAAAATCGTGCTCAATCAATTTCACCACATCAGGCTGAAGGACAAGAGCCGAATACAATTTCCAATAATTTATGTTTTCTTTTATTGCCTGAATATTTTTTTGGATGAAGAAGAAAAACTCCTCTTTAGTTAAAATACCATCATGATTTGGATCGAAATATTGATAAACTTTATCAGTCGCATTTTTTATAATTTCCTTAAGCAAAGCTTCTTTACTTTCAAAATAATTGTACAACAACCCTTTTGAAATCCCAGCTTCCTTAGCAATCATACTTACCGATGCCCCCTGAAAGGTTTTTTCAGCAAATACCTCAATTGCTGCATCCATAATCAGGGCTTTTTTTTCTGCTCTTATCTGTTCATATTGCTCTTCTGTTCTTGGCATATTTCTTTTGACTGAACGTTTGGTCAAAGTTAAGGCGCGAAATTATATTTTCAAAATATTTTGTGTTATTTTTTTTAGAATCTTGTATCAAAAAACATGTAAAACCCATATTTTCAATTAATTAAAAGGTGAAAAAAAATTCTTGATTGAAAACTAGTGTAATAATTAGTTGATCTTTTAGATAAAGAAGGGTAGTTTTTTACAACAATTCTAATAAACATACTAGCTTTGCAAAACAAATTTCGGTTTTGGCCGTTTTTTTGTAAGAATAAAACTTGAAATTGCTTTATTATGAAGTTTAGAATAGCACCAATATTACTTGTCTTTATTTTCTTTATAAACTTTAAGCTCGATGCACAACCATCAGTAGGTTTTCAGGCAGGTATAAATATAGCCAGCCTGAATGGCCACAAAGATTATGATGAAAACAAACCCCGCTTTGGCCTTACAGCAAATTTATCAGTTGATGTACCGCTTGACAGAAATGGTTTTATTTCGTTGGAATCAGGAATAGGAATTTCGCAACAAGGCATGAGGCATACAAGAATTGTTGAAGGTTTAGCTACCAGAACTACCACTGAGGTGAAAAACAAGCTGGATTATCTCGTTATCCCCTTATATCTTAAAGAAAATTTTCAGAATGTATATACTAAATTTGGCGTTTATGGTGGTTATTTGCTAAATGTAAAATCAGACTACACCGAAGTTACAGAAACCGCAGGTTCTGCAGGCACAGGAATTTCGGGCACTAACGAAGATTTTATTGCCAATGCCAACACCTATGATTATGGTCTCTCATTTGGTTTTGGTTTTATTAACTATCTTAACCAGGGTAGGAGAATTAAACGAAGAAGGGGAAAAAGAGTTATACCTGTTATAATTGTTGATTTTAAATACAATATAGGCCTGACTTCGATTGATGCAGCCGGAAACACGCCAGATATGAATTTTAAAAATCGCGTTTTTACGATCGGTATCACCATCTCATCAGTGCCAAATAAATAATAGGAAGGCATGAATAGAAAAATGCTGAAAATAATCACAACACTCTGCTTAGCAGCAACTTACGCATCAGCCACAGGGCAATACAGGCTGGGTTTTCAGGGAGGAGTAGGTGTTAGCGATTATGTTGGCAAAGATTTTCTATCTGAAACAAAGACTAAAACAGGGATTGCAGCAAGTTTTTTTTACGAATACGAAGTCAACCTGACACTTAGCTTTGCTACTGAATTATGTTACGAGCAGAAAGGGGCGTTCTATAAACACATCCCCAGAGAAGCAACCGAATTATATATTGATACCAGGGCAAGCTATATTACAGTTCCAATAATAGCCCGTTTTTATTTTGGAAAAAAAGCTGAGTTTTATATCAATACAGGAGTTTCTGCATCAAGGCTAATCAACTACTCCATGTCGCAAGCAGCCTACGAATATGGCTATAAAATCCTTTATGAACCTTTTTTTAATTTTAAGCTCAATAATTGGGATGCGTCTGTAATTGCAGGCTTTGGCTTTAATGTTTATGACTTTCTACTTGATATAAGATACCACCATGGTATTGCGAATATTTACAAAGGAGAAAATTCACCTGTAGTTCGCAACTATTTTTTAAGTGCAACCTTAGGATATACCCTATATAAACGAAGGGTTGAAAGATGTTTTTTTAGTAGATAGAAAATTCGTTTACCCCTATTTTGGAGATACCTTACTGAACCAAATATTTTTAATCCTTTTTCCGGTTTTTTGATTTGGAAGCTTCTGAATAACAGGATTAAAAGCTTTTGACCCAACTATGACCTTTTCCCCAACTCTGTATTGGCTCACCTCATCATCAGTAACAACAACTTTTATAATGTTATTACCTATTAGAACATTTACTATGTAAATGCAGTCAGATTCTTGTATGCTTAATATTTCACCAATGAACTGGAATTTAGCACTAAAACTTTCATGAGTAAAAATTTGCTGAGGAGATCCGCTGTTAATCACTTTTCCCTGGTCAATAACATATACTTTATTCGAAAGTTTAAATATTTCGGCCAAATCGTGACTGATTAAAATGATGGTGAGACCTAACTCTCTGTTAATTTTAAGGATTTCATCCTGTAACTCGTTGCGCATTTCTATATCAAGTGCGGCCAGTGGTTCATCAAGCAACAGTACCAACGGATCTTTGACTAAAGCCCTGGCTAAAGCCACCCGCTGCTGTTGGCCGCCTGATAAATTTTGAGGCTTGCGATCTTTTAATCCATAAAGTCCCATCATATTAAGCAAATCATTCACCTTTTTGTTATTCTTATCGGCATAAAGTAAGTTCTGCTTCACCGTCATGTTAGGAAACAGTGCATAATCCTGAAAAACAAAGCCAGTTGAACGCTGTTGGGGCTTTAAATTCAGGTTTTTTATAGAATTATACCATTCAACACCATCAACAACTAAATTTCCAGATCTTGGTTCTAAAAGTCCGGCAATTAATCGAAGTAAAGTGGTTTTTCCGGCACCCGATCTTCCAAATAAAGTGATAATTTCTCCTTGCCCAGCAGACAGATTGACCTCTAAATCCATCGTTCCATGAGCTGTGAAAAGTTTTTTTTGTAAAGATAATTCTAAAAACATGTGTTTATTTTACAGCACAAAACAATAAAAGTATAAAAAAACACCTATTGGATGGGGAATTTAAAACAAAAAAGGCTTTCCAGAAATAAAGAAAGCCTTTTTATTTTCAAGTAAATAGCAAACCTATTTCTTTTTCTTAAGCCAAAGATTCTCAATATACTCTAAAGTCATCCCCTTGGTTTCAGGAACCATTCTCCATACAAACAAGAAGGACAATAAACTCATTGCTCCATAGAAATAATAAGTCATTCCGCTACTAAATTCCATCATAGCAGGGTAGGTTGATGAGATGAAGTAGTTAGCAGCCCATTGTGCAGCAACAGCAACAGCAACAGCCCGGCCTCTGATCTTATTCGGGAAAATTTCTGAAATTAATACCCAGCATATTGGCCCCCATGACATCATAAACGAAGCGGTATAGATGATAATAAATACCAATGTACTGATTCCGATTACTTCCATAAATGCCAGTGTTCCGATGGCAAACATCCCTACTGCCATACCTATTGAACCAGTCATTAACAAAGGCTTACGACCCCATTTATCAACAGTAGCAATGGCTAAAACTGTGAAAACAACATTTACCAAGCCCATAATAACGGTCTGCATCATTGAAGCATCCTTTGCTGCGCCCATGCTTTCAAAGATTCTTGGGGCATAATACAAAGCAACATTAATCCCTACAAACTGCTGAAATACAGAAAGTAATATCCCAATTATGATAACCACCTTGCCATAAGCAAATATTTTTGCTGATGATTTCTCAACGGTGCCTTTAATTTCATTAAGTACTTGTTTTGCTTTTTCAACACCGTTTATTCTGGTCAGAATCTTAAGTGCTTTATCATCCTGATGTTTCAAGGCAAGGTAACGAGGCGATTCTGGTACAAGAAATAACAAAAGTCCGAATAAACCAGCTGGAATTGCTTCTGACCAGAACATCCTTCTCCATCCAATTGAATTGATCCACTCAGGGGTTTGGCCATTTACGATTCCCCAGTTAACAAAATACACCACCAACATACCAAAAATGATGGCAAACTGGTTGAATGAAACCAATCGTCCGCGAATGTTTGCAGGAGCAATTTCGCCAATGTACATTGGACAAACAGCCGAAGCTAAACCAACCCCTATTCCCCCAATAACGCGGTAGAAGTTAAACATCCATAAAAGACCCATAGTAGGTTCACCTTTTGTAAAAAATAAAAACTCGGGCAGGCCTGAACCTAATGCAGAAATAAAAAATAAAACGGCTGCAAGCATCAGCGAATTTTTACGACCAAGTTTTAAGGCAAGTATCCCCGAAATGGCACCACCAATAATACATCCAATCAAGGCACTAGAAATAGTTGCGCCATGCACTAGAGAGCTTAAGCCTAAACCATCTATCAGGTAGGCCTGGATAGATTTCTCAGCACCTGAAATTACTGCTGTGTCGTATCCAAATAATAATCCTCCAAGTGTTGCTACTACTGTAAGGCCAAAAACATAAAATATGTTCGACTTTTGTGATAACTGTTCCATAAAGTTGTGATTTTTTTTAGATTTTAGCTGGTTAATAAAAATGGAAAAAAGCCGAAAGTATAATTTCAGCCTTTTTCTCTTCTCTCAATTAACGATAATTAACCTAACTCAGCTTATGATAAAACTAAGTCCATTTAAATAAATCATTTAATCCTTAAATCGCATTAAACAAAATAGCTTCGTAAAGCTCTTGTTTTCCAGAGATTTGTTTTGGAGCGCCATTGGCAATCGCAAAATCTCTTAAATCTTCAAGTGAAAGTTCGCCTTTTTCAAAAGCAGCACCTTTACCTGAATCAAACGAAGCATATCTTTCAGTACGTAACTTTTTATAATTTGTATTATTTAAGATTTTATCTGCTACTATCAATCCACGTGCAAAAACATCCATTCCTGCAACATGAGCAATAAAGATATCTTCTAAATCAGTTGAATTTCTTCTTGTTTTAGCATCAAAGTTGATACCACCTGTTTTTAAACCACCAGCCTCAAGGAAAACCAACATGGCTTCAATAGTTTCGTAAATATCAATTGGGAATTGATCAGTATCCCATCCGTTTTGATAATCACCACGGTTAGCATCTATACTACCTAACATACCAGCATCAGCAGCCATTTGCAATTCGTGCTGGAAAGTGTGTCCTGCTAAAGTAGCATGGTTAACTTCAATATTTAATGCAAAATCTTTTTCTAAACCATGTTGCTTTAAGAAACCAATAACAGTTTGTGCATCTACATCATACTGATGCTTAGAAGGTTCCATTGGTTTTGGCTCAATTAAGAATGTTCCTTTGAAACCATTCTTCCTACCATAATCTCTTGCCATGGTTAAGAATCTTCCCATGTGCTCTAATTCACGTTTGGTACTGGTGTTTAATAATGACATGTAACCTTCGCGACCACCCCAGAAAACATAGTTTTCGCCACCTAAAGCAATAGTAGCATCAATGGCATTTTTCACCTGCGTAGCAGCCCATGTAAGTGTATGAAAATCAGGATTGGTTGAAGCACCGTTCATGTACCTTGGGTTGGAGAAAACGTTAGCGGTTCCCCAAAGCAATTTTACGCCTGAAGCAGCCTGTTTTCCTTTTGCATATTCAACAATCGTTTGCAACCTTTTTTCCGATTCCTGAATAGTTGAACCTTCCTGAACCAAATCAAAATCATGGAAACAGTAATATGGAGTTCCTAGTTTTGTAAAAAACTCGAATGCAGCATCCATTTTATCTTTGGCAGCACCAATTGCATCACTTTGCGCATCCCATGGGAAAACTTTTGAACCTGGCCCGAATGGATCACCACCAGTTCCGCAGAATGTATGCCAGTAAGCAATAGCAAAACGCAAATGCTCTTTTAAAGTTTTTCCAGCAACCACTAGGTTTTCATCATAATATTTAAACGCAAGTGGATTGTCTGATTCTTTACCTTCGAATTTAATTTTTCCAATTCCCTGGAAATACTCTTTGTCTCCTGTTATTATACTCATAGCTTTTTGTATTTAAAATTTCATCTTAGTTTAACAAATTTTCAAGTTGTTCCACCCATTTTTCATAAACTGGCTGGTATATCTCAGAAAGTTTTTTATTTGGTTCAATTGTTTTAATGGTATTCAACCCCTCAAAAGCCTCATTAGCTGACTTATAAGCTCCAAGGCCAATACCGGCAGCTCTTGCAGCACCCTGTGCACCATCGGTTTCAATTAATTCGATGCTTGCTCCGGTAATTGAGGCCAATACATCTCTAAAAACCGGACTTAAGAATAAGTTAGCATTCCCTGCGCGTATCTTTTTTGGATCGATCCCGGTTCCTTTCATTATCTCAATACCATATTTAAATGCAAAGGCAATTCCTTCAACAGCTGCACGAAGCATGTGTGCATTGGTATGAATGTTAAAATTAATACCATGTACTGAGGAACCTGGATTGGCATTCTCAAGCACCCTTTCGGCGCCATTACCAAATGGATAAACCAACAAACCGTCAGATCCTGGGGCCACTGTTGAAACCATATCATTCATTGCCGGATAGGAAACGCTTCCTGTTAGTTTTTTCATCCATGAATAAAGAATACCTACTCCGTTAATGCAAAGCAGTACTCCATAGCGCTTCTTTTCGTCGGTGCTATTTACATGCAAAAAAGTATTGACTCTAGATTGTGGATCATATTTAGTTTCTTGGCTAATGCCATACACTACACCTGAAGTTCCTCCAGTAGCCGCTATTTCGCCAGGTTGCAATACATTTAACGAAAATGCATTATTTAGCTGATCGCCAGCACGATAAGTCACCTCAATATCTTCGTGTAAACGTAATTCTTTTGCGGCTGCAGCTGTAATTTTTCCCTGCGCTGAAAAAGTTGGCACTATTTCCGGAATAAAGTCAGCGTTAAAACCATAATGCTCCATTAGGAAATCTGCGGTTTTACCCTCCTTAAAGTCCCAAAGAATACCTTCTGACAATCCTGAAGCAGTTGTTTTAATCTGCCCTGTCAATTTCATGGCCACATAGTCACCCGGTAGCATTATCTTGTCAATCTTGCTGTAAACTTCAGGCTCATTTTCTTTCACCCATTTTAATTTTGAAGCAGTAAAATTACCTGGTGAATTTAATAAAGAAGCCAGGCACTTTTCACCTCCTAATTCATTAAAGGCAGTATCGCCATATTTAGCTGCACGACTATCGCACCAAATAATTGATGGGCGAAGTACGTTTTGCTCCTTATCAACCAAGACCAAACCATGCATTTGATAAGAAATCCCTATTGCTCTGATTTCTTTAACATTAACTGAAGGTTCTAAAAGAATTTCAGCGGTTACATTTTTCATATAATCCCACCAATCTTCAGGGTTTTGCTCTGCCCAACCTGGTTTAGGGGCATTTATCGGTGCTTCTTGTTTGGGATAGTGGCTTGTAGTAATCACTTTTCCCGTATTTGCATCAAGTAAACTTGCTTTTACTGATGAACTTCCAACGTCATATCCTAATAAATACATATTTTGCTTTTAAAAAACTTAAAACAAAGGTAAGCCAAAATTATAAGCAGATAAGTTAAATATTTAGCCAAAAAAATGGAGTATTTGGCCAAATAAAGAAAATATCAAACATGAAGTGGAAGAAAAATGATGGAATAAATTTAGGAAAAGGAAAATCAAGGTTGGAAATTTTGACCTTTCCAAATAATAATTCTATGGTGAGTTGCGCCCAGCCGTAAATTATTTTATTCATTGTGCTTTTTAATACTGAATGGTTGTTATGTAACGGAAGTTAAAATTCCGAACATGCTAATCCTTCGGCTGTATACCAAAACTTCTCTAATCAGGTTAATAGCATTTGGAATATCTGATTTGCAGAAAAACACGATGAAACTTAACAAACCACTTTGGTTAAAATCAATAAGTTGCCCTAGATTGGAATTTATTAGAGCTTACCATTAGTTCACTTCGTTGCTAATGTCTTATCCCAATTAATAAAATAAACAGACCTCTAATGCTTTGGATTGCATAAGAAGCTGTAACTTTACCTAATATTCAAATTGACCTTTCTTGAAATTATTTGTTAAAAATATGGTTTGCATACGCTGCCAAATGGTAGTAAAAGCGGAACTTGAAAAACTTCATCTAAGATATCTTGATGTAAAAATTGGAGAAATTATTTTATTTGAGGATATTTCATCTGAACAATTAAAATTACTTGATAATGCTTTAAGAAAGTCCGGATTAGAATTAATGGATAATAAAAAAAAGATTCTTGTTGAGAAAATAAAAAGTTTAATTATTGAACTAGTCCATTATACAGATGAGCAGATAAAGGTAAATCTGTCCATTTTTCTGAGTGAAAGATTGAATCATGACTACACCTACTTAGCAAATTTATTTTCGGAAGTAAAAGGAATTACAATAGAAAAATTTTACCTGCTCCACAAAATTGAAAAAGTAAAAGAATTAATTGTTTATGATCAACTTAATTTAACTGAAATAGCCGAAAAATTACACTACAGCAGTGTTGCCCACCTATCAAATCAGTTTAAGAAAATAACCGGATTAACTCCCTCTCATTTCAAAAAATTAAAGAATAAAAGACGAAAGACACTCGAAGATCTGTGAATTATGTAACTCTTTGAGAGAATTGTGTAAGACTTTCTAATTCTTACTGGATTATCTTTGCTTACGTACATATGAGTGTAATTTATGCAAAGCACGGAAATTGAAAAATCAACAACACATATTATGATCAAAATCATTGAGTACGTCCCTAACTCAGTGGTAGCCAGAACAATAATAAAAAAAAACAACCGGAAGCGTGAGTATTGTTGCCATTGACACCAATGAAGCACTAGCAGAAAAGATCTCACCATTTGATAATTTTATTCAAATTATTGAAGGAAGTGCTGAAATTGTTATTGACGGAAACCAAAATGTGCTCCAAACAGGCAATGCCATAATTATACCCGCCCACAGTTCTAATTACATAAAGGCAAACGAGAGGTTTAAAATGATATCAACGATAATAAAAAGTGGTTACGAGGGAAATGCTTATTGAAGGGGCACAGGAAAGAATATTCACCTCGAATTATTATACCAAACCGCTATCAAGATAATAAAAAGGCATTGGTATAACTAAGCGAATATAGAGTGCGATCTCATGAACGCAGTGAATAATGCCGAAGAATTAGCATGTTAAGAAAATTTATTTTCTGTTACATGATAACCATTCGGTATTAGCAGACAACAAACGGAACGGACAATGAATGAGGTACCTGACTTGGCCTATTATTTTGTAAAGATTTCATCAATAAACAATGGTAGCAAATTATGGATTTTAAGTGAACCTGGCATTGGAGGCGAATTTAAATTCACACTACCTGTATCTGTAAGCTAAAAAAACAAACATTAATTTAATTATTTAAAAACAAAAAACATGACAAAAGAAAAACAAGGAAAAGAAAAGAAAAACGTTAAAAAGACTCCCGAAAAAAATTTAAAAGAAAAAAGAGCCGCTAAAGCAGCAAAAAAAGCAAGAAAAAAGGATAGTATGCTATAGCATAGAGAATCAATAATCCCCCATTCAATTTATTAACTCGTTTTTAAATTTTCAAGAAGAAAGAGGCTGTCTAAAAAGTCGTCATTCCGAGCAAAGCGAAAGAACCTTTAAATTAAAACACCTGATTTTCTGAGGTTTGATTCTTTGCTCCTCATCACAATGACATTCTTTTGGTATTTTTTAGACAACCTATAGCTCTGTTCTTAATTAAAAGACCGGGATTTTTTTATTTAAATGTTATCTAAGTTGCATCACCTCACATAACTAACAGGTTATAAACTAATTGCAACATGGCGGGAATTTTATACCGAACCGCTGTTAGTATTTGGTTTGCTTCACAAGCTCTCAAACCAAAACTGCCAGTCGAGCGGCATATACAAAGCCATTTTAAAATTTCAATTTACAGTATTTCAAACTGGCTAAGTATAAAAACAAAAAATTTGGTTAAAACTATTATAAATGAAACTCGCAATAATTGGTAATTATCCACCACGAGAATGTGGAATTGGTACGTTTACAAAAAATCTATTTAACTCAATAATGCAAGATAATGGCAATAGAAAAATACCCCATGAAGGCTTTGTTGTTGCCCTTAATGATTATAATAATATTTATAAATATCCTGAAGAAGTAAAATTAACAATAAGACAAGAACACCAGGGAGATTACATTGAAGCAGCAAAATTTATTAATCTGAGCGGTGCTGACATTTGTATTCTTCAGCATGAATTTGGGATTTTTGGAGGTCAAAGTGGTGTATATGTCCTGCCTCTATTGCATCGTCTTGAAGTACCCTTTATTGTAACCCTTCATACCATTCTTAAAAGCCCATCGTACAACGAAAAAGCAATTTTGAAAGAAATATGCAAAATGGCTCATAACGTAATAGTAATGAGCAACAAAGCAATTGAATTTCTGACAGATATTTACCAGGTGCCCAGTGAAAAAATCTCTCTTATTGAACATGGAGTTCCAGATATAAATTTCAACGCTGAAGATGCCAAAAAAAAGTTCAAGCTCTCTAACAGAAAAGTGTTACTTACCTTTGGATTTGTAGGCCGAAACAAAGGAATTGAAACAGTTATTAATGCTTTGCCCAAAGTAATTAAAACACACCCGGAAGTATTGTACATTGTTTTAGGCAAAACCCATCCGAATGTAATAAGACATTCTGGCGAAGAATACCGGGTATTTTTACATCGATTAATCAAAAGCCTCAAGCTTGAAAAACATGTATTATTTCTTAATGAGTTTATTAATGTGCAGGATTTATTTAAATATTTATCTGCCTCAGATATATACATAACCCCCTATTTGAACGAAGCCCAAATTACCAGTGGAACCCTTTCTTATGCAATAGGAGTTGGTTCTGCTGTAATTTCAACACCTTATTGGCATGCTTCTGAGTTGCTAGCCGAAGAAAGAGGTATTCTTTTCAACTTTAATGATTCTGAAAACCTTACCGAAATTCTTATGAACCTATTGAACAACCCCGCAAAACTTTCTGAACTAAAAAGAAAAGCTTACGATTACGGAAGAGGCATTACATGGCCAAAATCCGGAAAAAAATATGCATTGCTTGCTGAAAAAGTTTTAAACGAAGAACCTAAATTAATCGAAAAGAAAGATCCTATTTTTGACTTGTTCACCTTACCTCCGTTTTCATTAGACCATATTAACCGTTTAACTGATGATACAGGTATTATTCAACATGCAAAATATGGTATCCCAAACTTAAAAGAAGGATACTGCCTTGATGATAATGCCAGGGCATTGTTGATGGTGCTAATGGCCTATAAACAAATAAAAGATAAACGTGCACTTGAACTATCACCTGTTTATTTAAGCTATATCCATTACATGCAAAACCCCGATGGAACGTTTAGAAACTTTATGAGTTTTAGCAGAACTTTTTTGGATAAAATAGGCTCTGAAGATTCCTTTGGAAGGGCCATTTGGGCCCTGGGGTATTTGCTGGGCAACGCCCCAAACGATGCCTACTACCAATCGGGCAAAGAAATATTTTTTAATGCTGTACCACATTTCCAAAAAATAAAATCAATCAGGGGCATTGCAAATACAATTATCGGGATAGCTCATTATCTTAAAAGCAACCTTACTGATGATTCAATAACAGAAGTGCTTAGAAGTTTAGCCTTTAAATTAATCAAACATTACGAAGAGAACACAAGTGCTGATTGGAGATGGTTTGAAGCATTGCTTGCCTATGATAATGGAATTCTTCCTTTGGCATTGCTACATGCAGCAGAACTGTTAAACGATGAAAAAGTGACAAAAATAGCGATTGATTCAATGGATTTTTTGACCAGTCATACATTAAAAGATGGTTATTTATCAATAATCGGAAACGAAAACTGGTATAAAAAACAAGGCGAACGTTCAGTTTTTGCCCAGCAACCTGTTGATGCAATGGCCATGGTTTTAATGTATCATCAGGCTTTTCAGTTAACTAAAGAAAGGGAATACTTAACAAAACTTCATAATTCTTTTTTATGGTTTTTAGGCGAAAATGATCTTAGAATGAGCTTGTACGATTTCGAAACAATGGGCTGTTGCGATGGCTTTGAGAGTTATGGGGTAAACCGGAACCAGGGGGCCGAAAGTTCACTGGCCTACTTAATTTCTCATTTAACTCTATTACAGGCTTTTGAGGAATTTCACAAGTCAAATTTAAATGAAAATAGACAGACCAAAGCAGGCACTAATGGCAAATATCAATCAAATTACCAAAACAGCTCGACTGGTTTCAAATAATTCACCAGCAAACAAACAACTATGATAATAGAGAGATACAAGAACAATCCAATTCTTACTTATAAAGATGTACCCTATCCGATAGCTACTGTTCATAATGCAGCTGTTGTTAAGCACCTTGGGCTGTATATAATGATATTTCGCTCGCATAAACTGAATGGGAGAAGCATTCTTGGTATGGCAGAAAGTGCTGATGGCTATAATTTTAGGGTAAAAAACGAACCATTTATGGTACCAGCAAAGGAAGGGGCTTTTAAAGAATACGAAGCCTATGGCATAGAGGATCCAAGAATTATTTTTATGGACGGCGAATACCTGATTACCTATAGTGCTTATTCTAAGCATGGTGTGCGTATTGGCCTGGCCAAAACCAAAGATTTTAAAACAATTGAAAGGATTTCATTAATTACTGAGTCGGACTATCGGAATGTGGTTATATTTCCTGAGAAATTTAATGGATTATATGCGCGGCTAGACCGTCCTCATTCCGAAATAGCGCCCTGGTCTATCTGGATATCTTACTCGCCCGATTTAAAGTATTGGGGCGAATCTAAACTGATAATGAGACCGTTACAATATCACTGGGACGAAATGAAAATTGGGCCAGGCGCACCGCCTATCAAAACTTCAAGGGGTTGGTTAAGCATTTATCACGGTGTTTTCCCTACTATGGATGGAAGCGTTTACCGCTTGGGTGTGGCACTGCATGATTTGGAAGATCCTTCAAAAATTATTGCTGTTGGCGATGAATGGATCCTTCAGCCAGAAGAAGATTATGAAATCACCGGATATGTGCACAATGTTGTTTTTACTTGCGGCGCAGTAGCTGAAGAGGATGGGAGTGTGAAAATATACTGGGGCGGGGCTGATAAAGTAATGTGCGTGGGCACGGCTAATTTGGAAGAGTTGGTGGATCATTGTTTGGTGAATAGTAGAAATGCAATGGGTGAGTAACAGTGGCAGTTAAGATTGTTGCAGTTGGGAGTGGCAGGGTGCAGTAGCAGTTAGCAAGAGCAGTTGGTGGTAGTAATTGAAAGCCATGGGGTAATGTAATTCATATTTTTTACTTCTGTTTAGTGTCTGTTTAAGACCTAAAAATATGAGTTATAGTTATAAAGATTTAAAAGTCTATAAATTGGCGTTTTCACTTGCAATGGAGGTTTTTGAGATTTCAAAAGACTTTCCGAAAGAAGAAAAATACGCTCTTACGGATCAAATTAGAAGATCGTCGCGATCGGTTTGTTCAAACATAGCAGAAGGGTATAGAAAAAGAAGATATCCAAAACATTTCACTAGCAAAATGACAGATGCAGACGGAGAAGCAAGTGAAACTTCTACCTGGATAGATTTTGCTTTTAGTTCTGCATATATAAGTAAAGACATACAAGTATTGCTTAATAAAAGATATGATGAAGTTGGTAGAATGTTGGGAAGCATGGCGAATAATCCGGACAGGTTTTTGCCGAAGTGACAAGGGTTTTGGGAGCAGTGATGGGTAAAGAAGTGGCTATGGAAACTGAAAGGCTTAGGAACTTAAAAACTGCTACTAAAGAACTGCAACTTAAACAATCTGCTTCAAAAAAAATAGATATAACTCAGAAAAGCATGAAAATAGCCATCCTCTCCTCCATTGCCTGGCGAACGCCACCCGTAAAATATGGCCCTTGGGAGCAAGTAGCATCAAATATTACCGAAGGATTAGTTGATCTGGGCATAGATGTAACTTTATTTGCAACTGGTAATTCTATCACTAATGGCAAGTTAAGTTCAGTATGCAAACAAGGTTATGCCGAAGATTCCAACCTTGACCCAAAAGTAGTGGAGTGCCTGCATATCAGCAACTTAATGGAGCAAGCCGATGAGTTTGATTTGATTCACAATAACTTTGACTTTTTGCCACTTACTTACTCTCGATTGATTAAAACACCAATGGTAACTACCATTCATGGATTTTCATCGCCAAAAATAATTCAGGTTTATAAAAAGTACAACAGCAACAATCATTATGTTTCGATTAGCAACTCAGACCGTAATCCTGAACTAGACTATATAGCTACAGTATATAATGGCATTAACCCAAATGAATTTTCTTTTGTGCCCGAACCAGAGGATTATTTGCTTTTTTTCGGACGTATACATCCGCATAAAGGAGTTTATGAATCCATCCAGATTGCAAAAAAAACGAAAAGAAAACTTATTATTTCCGGACTAATTCAGGATCAGCAATACTACGACAATAAGGTGGAAGCACTTATCAATCAGCAAGATATTGTTTATATTGGAAATTCAGGGCCAATAGAAAGAAACAGACTTTTGGGCAATGCTTTTGCTCTTTTGCACCCCATCAGTTTTGACGAACCTTTTGGGTTGAGTGTAGCCGAAGCCATGCTTTGCGGAACACCTGTTATTGCATTTAACAGAGGCTCAATGCCCGAATTAATTCTGGATAAAAAGACCGGCTTTTTGGTTACTAATATTGAAGAAGCTGTTGAAGCCGTAAAAAAAATTCAAACAATTGACAGGAATTATTGCCAAAAATGGGCAATTTCAAAATTTACCAGACAAACCATGGTTGAAGCCTATTTGTCTGTTTACAGAAAGATTCTATCAAGTGAATTTTAAATTAGACCTGCCTTATATCTATCGCATGTAATCCATTTTCTCCCTCCTCTAGCTCAAAAGTAACCTCATCATTTTCTTTGATGCTTTCTTTTAGGCCATCTTCTCGAACATAAAAGTCTTTTTGCGAAGCAAACTCCATAATAATTCCAAATCCATTCAAATCATCGTAAGATTTCACAATTCCTGTTTTCATCTGTTTGTTTTTTAGATTATCTTATATGGTCAGATGAAACATCCACAAAACTTAATTTTCATGATACAATTATCACACAAGAATAATCATGTTCGTGTGTGTCGAAAAATTCATCATGGATGTTCCATAATATTTGTATAAGTGTATGAGTATTACTCAAATTAGGTATCAGTCATCAATTTAGACACTAAATGCTATATATCAAGCACTTAACAACTTATTAAATCATTAAAACTGCAATTTGCAATTACATCTTTAACTATACTTAATTTACCCTTTCAACTGTTGTTTTAGCCTATCGGCCATTTTATCAAGTGAACTGATTAATTTTTCAATTGCGCCAGCTACTGCCTGCTGGTAATTGTTGGCACTATTTGTAAATGCAACGGGTTGTCTTCTTTCAACTCGGGCTTCGAGCAGGCATCTTATTTTACTTGCCCCTTCTTTGGATCCTTTCTCGTTTGAAAGATGCACCTCAATTCGGGTAATATGATCTTCATACCTGTTTAACTGCTCTTCAATCAACTCTTTTAGAAAGGATATTACTTTTTCACTTCCTTGTAAGTTATGATCTGTATTGAACTGAATTATCATAGTTATTCATTTTAATTTTTGCACACCAAATTTAAACAACTGCTTACTGATAAGTGATACATAATTAAGGAAATAAGTTACATTATTCTCACATTTTTTTTGTTGTTTTTGCTGTATTATTTATTAGTGCCATGTTATGGCCAGTTTGTCAGGTGACAACACCTGACAAGTGCACCAGCCAGGTGTTGTCACCTGGGTAATTTGCCTGAAATATCAAATTTTAACACCAGCATAAATTCATAACCTGAATTTAAATATCAGTGGTTAAAACAAAAGGTATTTTGAGACCAAGTTGCAGAACAATATTAGCTGAGTCATTTAACTGGAGCATATCTATAAAAAAATTCCATTATTACTTTATTGGATAAAATAATAATGAAATCTTGTTGAGATAAACTCAGGATTTTAATTCAGCCCAAGCTATCTCATTTATAAGCATGTTATCTAGTAAAATTAACTGTTTTTATGCGATAACCTTAGCCCTTGGTCTTTTCAATCATATGATTAATTACATGGCTGTGTTCATGCTGGGGGCTAAACATAATTATCTCAGCATCAGCATTAACCTTCACATTATGCCCTGCTGGCCAATGAAACATATCACTTGCTTTTACGGTTTCTTTAATACCATTTGCATCAGAGGTTGTAAGTTCGCCTTTAATTACATAACCCCAGTGCGGACATTGGCATAAGTTTCCTTCAAGCCCCATAAAAAGAGGGGTGGTATCTACTCCCGCAGAAAGACTGAAATACTCTCCACTTATTTTACCAAATCCGGAAACATCGCCAAATTCTGTTTTCTGACGAATAACAGCTCCGGGAATTTCCATTTTAACGTCAATGTCTTGTTTTGCAATTTTCATTGTTAATCCTCCTGTTTTTTATTATTTCGACATTATTGCCGCTTTTAATGACCAAAGAATGGCCAGTAGATCTTTTATAGAATCTTCATCAAAATTACGGCAGGAAATTGACGTTAAATAGCACATTTGGTTCTTTGGCTGGTAAATTTGGTTCAAGGCAAATTGTTGATTGGAAATAAGGAGGTACTGATTTACTGCTGCATTAATTCCGAAGGCATAATTCCATATTTTTTACGGAAGCACTTTGCATAATAAGAAGGACTGTTAAACCCTGAATCGAAAGCTACTTCAGATACATTTCCTTTTTGCATTTGCAACCTTTGCAATGATTTTCGCAGCCTATAATGAAGTAAAAAAACATTGGGCGATTTTCCGGTTAACCGAATCATTTCCCGATAAAGCTTTGATTTGCTAATTCCGATATTCTTTTCAAAATCATCTACTTTTAATTCGGCATTCTGCCATTCTTTTTCAGTAAAACCCATTAAACTACTCAGAAACTTTTCTTCATCGCTGGTGAGCTCATGAATTTGATTCTTATTTAGATCTTCCCCAATATTCTCACTTTCAAATAAATGCTTTATGTCTGTTGAAAGAACAATTGCAGCAGCTGAAATAAAACACATTCGTTGCACCAATTTAATAGTATCTTCAAAAATCGATTTTTTGTCGGTTACCGGAATGCCAGCATGCAACCCAATGGACAATTCAGTAAAATTGGTTTTATATTGGTTGCTGAGCATCCTGTACTCCTCATGAATTTTTAAAGCACATAAAACTGCATTGGTAACTGTTCGAAAAGAAATTAAACAGCCATCCTCATCTTGTTTGACCATATTTCCATTAAATGGTTTCAAAATTTCATTAATCTGTTTGTAGATTTGTTGCACATTTGAAATAACAGAAAAAGGGTCAGTGTTTTCGAATGAATGATGATCAATAGTTACCATCATTATGGTTCGAAAGGCGGGTTCGTTTATGATGTTTAAATTTGTATCCTGTGCTTTTTCCGGATCATCAATCCTGCCTAAAAACGATTCAACAATAGTTTTATCTACTTCTATAATTTGGTGCGGTATTTTACCATGAGCATGATCGTGCATTTGAATAATAGCATCCCGGTTGGGTGCTTCAATCAAACAAAAAGCAGTTTTTCGGGTGTCGTCAAACCAATAAGTTAGCCCCCGACAATTATATTTCTGTTGTATTTTTATATCTTCCAGGTGTATTTGTGCAACTATTTCAGCTGTGACAGATTCTGAAACATCGTGGCGATCCATAAATATTGGCATATCATTTTCTTTAAGTTGTCTTATACACTATAGTAGACTACAGCTGCTATGTACAATATTAATTATACATTTACTTTAAAATTAAACAATTACTTATTGATAAGTGCTACACAATTAAGAAACGAAGTTGCATTATTCACACATTTGGCGCAGAATTTCAGGTTTTACAGGCAGATTTAATTGATCCTTCAAGCGGTAACATTAATTTTTCAACAAATTCAGCTTTTATTAACACAAAAATAGAGTTAAAGTAATATGAAGAGGTGGAAAAAATGGACGATGGCTTTTATTACATCCCTGTAACAGGCGATAACGACCTGCTCACTGTGCTTAGAATAAAGTTTGAATAAACTCTGCTTGTTTTTTCACTAATAGACAAACATTTACGAATAGAAAAGCATTTTTTAAAAAGATACAAACTTGTTCCTGCAAATTACTCGGGCTTGTTTGTCATTTTATTGCCTAAGTCATTTTGCCATCCTGCCTTAGATTTTCGCCCCTGGTGTTTTAATGTGATATTTATTTCAATCCCCAATATGCAATTGAACAATTCAAAAAACAGTAAATAATTGATTCACAGCAAAATAAATCAACCATCAACAAGTCACTTTTGTTCAATCTGGGCTATAAATTTATGTCAAACTCTGGATATTAATGTTTCTTTAACCGTCCAAATATTTTGTCCAGTGATTTCGTTATCTTTACTATTGCCCCTGCTATTGCCTTTTCATGTGTATTGGCAAAACTTGTAACACCAATAGGCTTTCTGCCTTCAATTCGGGCTTCAAGCAAACACCTTTTATCATTTGGGCTTTCCTTATCACCATTAACATCTGAAAGATGAATTTCAACCCGTGTTAGATGATCACTAAACCTGCTTAATTCTTCTGTTATTATATCAGTAAAATACGTTTTTAACCTCTCGTTTCCATTAATACTCTTATCTGTATTGAATAAAATTGTCATATTAAATTATTTTTAGTTTAAAATTACTGTTTTGTATGTTTTAGGTTATTCACATAAAATTCCTGAAATATTTTAATTTGAGTTTTTCAGTTCGTTTAATAGTTCCCGCAAATTGATAGTGGCATAAGTAGATGCATAATCCGACATGGCATAAGGCAAAATTAAATCATCGTTATGAATTATTGAACCACACGAATAGACTACATTTGGAACATATCCTTCACGCTCTTCGGCATTGGGCACAAGTATAGGAGATCTCAGCCTACCTATCTCTTTTTCAGGATTTTGCAGGTCAAACAACGAAGCTCCCAGCGCATATTCCCTCATAGGTCCAACACCATGTGTTATAACTAACCAACCATCAGGTGTTTCAATAGGCGAGCCGCAATTTCCTATCTGAATCAATTCCCATGGAAATTTGGGCTCTTGTAATAATTTAGCCTCACGCCACACCGTTAAGCTATCAGAAAACGCAATATAATTATTAAAACCATCTAATCGACAAAGCATAGCATATTTGCCATTTACTTTTCGCGGAAAAAGCGCCATGCCCTTATTTTTTGCAATTTCTCCATTAAGCGGCAATATTCTGAAATGGTAAAAATCGCTGGTGTCTAGCATTTTTGGTAAAATTGTATTGCCATCATAGGCTGTATAAGTAGCATAAAAACTTACCTGTCCATCATCTTCGGTAAACCTTACAAAGCGGGCATCTTCAACACCATTTTTCTCATTTGCAGAAACCGGAAAAATTACTCGTTCTGATATATTTGTATCTAACGAAAACTGAAGCTCGTAATGTGACTCTGCCAGCCAAAGTACCTGATTGAAAAGCAGCTCTTTATCAGCAGCCAGGTGAAGTCCCGATTTGGCCTCTTCAATACATTTTCTTAGTTCGCCATACGAAAATGTATCCTTCAATTTATTCATTATTAAGCCAGGCGGAACAAGGTCGCGAAAAGTCAACATTTCATCAAGTTTTTTACCAAATGATGCCTTATTGTAAGTATGTCGCAAAATATGCTCGGCTTCTTCAAGCATATTCCCAATTGGTTCCAGCGACAAATTATTATCTTTATCAAGTATACCTGTCCTAAAAACAATGGATGAAATATGACCTTCGCCAGTTGCTCTTAAGCTTACAATCACACGTTTTTCAGAGGGACCTGTTTCAGATTGATCGGGATGTTCTGTAATTGAGGGATTAAAAAAGGCAGCAGATTCTATTGAATACTCCATGGTAAAATAGCTGCCAATTAGTATTTTTTGCGGATAGCTTATTGCCGATACATCTATATTGTGCAAAGCAATTAAATGTTCAATTTTATTAAAGTGTTTCTCAAATATTTTTGAAATATTTCTATGCCTCATCGAAAAATCCCTAAGAGTTTGATTCAGCGAAATGGTTGCTTCATTCACAGTCATATTCAGTACAGAGCGAATTGTATTAAGTGCTCTTTCATCAGTAGTGTACAGAAAACGGGCAATTACCCTTGAATGGTTAGGGAGAAAATTTAGATTCTTACGATTGACATCAACTTGCATTTAGATAGATTTGTTAAAATGCTAAAGTTAAACCTATTTTTAACAATAATTTATTCTTTATACTTATTAAAATCTTTTGTTATTCTGCTAGCTTTTGCAAAACACAATTAATTGTTTGATTTGTCGATCTTATGCCAGTAGATTTTTGCGATATTTTTTTACATAAATGAGTTAAAGTTTATAGCTTTGAAAAAATCATAAATTCTAACCTGATGGAAGAAGCAAAAAAGATAATTGTTGATTCACCCTTATACACAGTTTTTGAAAACAATAAAAAGGGGGAAATTAATAAACAAGAGGAATATGAAACTTTGGATAGGGATATTGCATTTTCTGAAGAAAGATTTAATTTATACTGCACCAAATGTAAAGAATTAAGGATTTTTGCATCTGATAAACTGTACCCTGTTACTTTCATACGAAAAAACCCTGTTTTCGTAAAAGAAATAGAAGATAACCCAAGTTTATATAAAACCTATAGGTGTAGTGCGAACCCTGAACACAAAATAGTGTATGGCTTTTTAAAATTAGGTGATAAGTTGGTGAAGATTGCAGAATATCCTTCCAGATATGATTCTGTGAAAAATGATTTTAACAAGTATGAAAAAATTATCGGTGATGAAAAAGTTGG
The DNA here is from genome assembly GCA_050291445.1 of Bacteroidales bacterium. Classification (GTDB taxonomy): domain Bacteria; phylum Bacteroidota; class Bacteroidia; order Bacteroidales; family NBLH01; genus NBLH01. The sequence continues at coordinate 41,170 of JBNKJW010000070.1, forward strand.
TGAACTAGCAAAAGCAAGTCAATTAGAGTCCTTTGGATATGCCATTGCAGCCTTTTTATTTTACAGAAGGATTTATGAACATTTAATATTGGAAACTTTTAAAAACACTAATGTTGAAGGAAAAATTCCTGAAGCTGATTTTATGGCAAAAAGAATGGATGAAAAGGTAGATTATTTAAAAACAGATCTTCCAGATTATTTTGTTGAAAATTCACACTTGTATGGGATATTAAGCAAAGGTGTACATGAACTTAATGAAGATGAATGCAAAAAATACATTCCTGTTGCCAGGGCAGTTTTATATTTTTCGTTAGATGAAGCCGTTGATAAAAGGAATGCTGAATTAAGGAAGCAGGAATTAGCCAAACAACTAAATGATATAAGTACAAAAATAAAATAAATTAGTACTTTACCGAAAAAGCAGTGCAAAGAGCAAAATACAGTATTTTTCTTTAAGCAATGGGGTACCTGGGGATCCGATGGGGTGAAAAGAAACAAAAAAGTAAATGGGAGAGTATTGGCAGGGAAAGAATACAATGAATATCCTTTGCTAGTGACTTGAGAGAGGGCAATTAAGCTCTATTGAATGAAACCCATTCGATCACATACCTCTAAAAAACTCCTCTAAACTGACTCCGTGAATATTAAGAAGCTTGATTAGAGATTTTATAGTCATATTGGTTCCATTTTCATGCCTCCAATATTGAACACGTCCCAGGTCATTTTCATAAGCAAAGTTTTCATGACTGGAATAACCCTTTTTTACTCTTAAATCCCTTAGCCTTTCGCCAATTTGCTTTATTATTAAATCTTCTTTCATACAAAGCGAAAGTCACAAAAAACCTTATTATTTGTTACCTCATTAATGTAACATCATAATTATTAACATCATTTATGATAATTATTTATAAATGTTTTCTAATTTAAACGCTCAAAAGAAACTTCAAACAGTTTATTGTAATTCAATTAAATGATTTAGGTATGACAGAAAATAATGTAAAAAAAGTTAATAAGGGTAAACGCACAGTAATTATAGTTGCGTCATTTTTGGCTCTTGCAGTATTCGCACATCTGATTGATGGTGATGAGGCAAATACTCAAAGTGAAACAGACACAATAAGCAAAGAAGATAGTAACCCTTCCAAAGACATAATAAATGATGGTCAAACAGCATTTGCAGAAGAAGGAGTTTCAGTTATTGATGTGAATGGGAATAAGGTAGAACCAAAAACAACCTACAAAATACTTGAAGAATCAAGCCTAAGCAATATAAAGTACACTTATGAGATAGGGTTAAGCAACAATAAATTAAGCAAAGAGGAGCTTGGACAATTGGCCAAAACCTTAAAAAGAAAGCTTGATAAGGATTATGAGAGAATATTTATTAGCTATTATTTACCAGGGGTTAAAGTAGGTTTTGGAGCTTGGGCAACTACTCATTTTGATCCGGATTTAAAAGTTAATATTCTTGGCAGAACAGAACAGGAGGGGAATACACAAAGTAGTGATTGTAAATCCAAGCTTTTTAAGTTGGAAGGAATTGTAGACTTAATTTCTGAAGATGTTGAGATGATAGAAGATTACCATACTAGTAATTCAGAGGAGAAGTTCAAAGGCTTAATTGATGGGTTAATTGAAGTAGTAGAACAAACAAACCTTCAAAGCGAAAATGACATTGGTTGGGCGTTAACTTGTTGCCCCGGAATTAAAGAGCCTCTGTTGGAGGCTATGAAAAATTTAGAGTTGTTTGCCAAGGCTTATAAAAGCTACAACTCAAAGAAAACCCAAATAAAAAATTACAAAAGATTAATCAATAGCAACTTGGATAAAGCAAAAAGTGAACTTGAAAAATGTAATTAACCAAATTTATAGATTTTGATAGGCTATTTGGAATTTTACCTCTTGCATTATTCAAATTTGACAAATAGGTAAGATGAGTATCTGATTTTATCTCATGAAGTTATCATTCAATTTATTAATTGAATAAAAGAACTACCAAAGCTCTTATAATTGTTATTGAATCCAACTAATTTAAAATACTTCAGTCAAATTTTTTCAGTTTCTTTTTATCATTTATAAAAATAAATACTTAATTTGTATGAAATCAATTTTCAATTGTGATGAAATCAAAAAAGGATGTTGGAAGGAATGACCTGAAACAAAACATGATGAAAAAGGTCATATTTCGCATTGATTATCATGGGATCATAGAAACCGAAGACGTTATAAAAGAATTTAAAAGTGAATTTAAGGACAAATTTGGGTCATTTGTCACAACATTTCATAATAAAGTGGATCTGGTAATTGATAATATTGAAGAAATGAGTGACACCCTATCTGTTCCGATTAAAGAAATTGAAAGACAAGAAATATTTAGATTTACTAATAATAAATTTGGCAATGACATTGTCACTTTCGATGTGAGCAAATATTACACATCTCTAACAGTTGATTGTAAAAATTACACAAACATTGATGAATATTTAGACTTTTTCTCAGATTACACTGAATTTTTATACGGGAAAAACGAATATTTAGTAATAAAAAGATTAGGAATCAGGAAAATAGGAGGTCTTTTGTATTTTGATTTGAATAATATTTTTAAAGATTTCGAGAAGAAATACTTTGACTTTGGTTTTGAAGAAGAAAAATACACCTCCCTTAGAAGTAGATATTATGATGCTCTTCATGGAAAGGAAAATGATCCTTTAGTAAATTATACAAGAACTTTTGAATCAGGAAAGTATTATGATCAAGAAAAGGGAACTGAAGAAGATGCCTATCAAGTATTATTAGATTTGGATTGCTATTATAGAGAAGGAGAATTAACTAATATTGGATTTGGAATTGGCAAGGTGAATAATATTTTAAGCCTGACCAATGATGAATTGTTTGACCTTTTTAAAATGAGTGTTACTGAAGACTATTTAAATAGACAAATGTCATGACTAAAATAATTGTTGATAAAAACTTTGTACCCAATACCTCAAATAAAAATAGAAAAAGTGGGTTTATTCCTACAGTTAAAGCAAATACAGCAACCAAAAGGATTGTTGTAAATCAATCATTTAAAACTGCTAAAACGACAATTGTTAAGAAGTGAGTGAAAAAGAATTTGTTGATGATTTAGAAAGTTTAGTTTTAGATGTTTACACAATTGGGTATTCAGACAAAGGCGAGAGTCAAATAATTCTATTGAAAGACAATAGTACAAATAAAATTTTACTCTCGTTTGTTATAGATTGTTATTCCAAATCGGACAAACATGTAACTTCTGAAATCCTTAAACTAAATGATGTTATAGATTTAAACTATTTCATCTGGACTCATCCAGATGAAGATCATTCAATAGGTATAAGTGAAATTATAAACTCATTTTGTACTAAAAACACTAACTTTATTTTACCTGAAGGGGTTGCAGGAAATGAAAACGATTTCATTGATTATAATGAAGAAGTAAAAGAAACCTTTAACCTTATTAATTCTCATAATCAAAATCGAAGCTACTATGTTAATACGGCAACCGTTATAAAGGGGCAACATCAACAAATTTTTGAGAAAATTTACATTGACAAAAATACCCCACGTGAACTAAGCTTTAAAGTACTTGCCTTAGCTCCAATATCAGCTATTGTCAGGAGAAGGTGGGAAACTGGAGAAGTGAAAAAGAAAAATGATTTATCCATAGCAACATTATTCATTGTAGGTGGAAACAAATTACTTTTCGGGGGTGATATTGAAAATCAATCAATTAGACTTATCCCAAACTTTTACTTTGAAGATCTAACATACATTAAAACTCCTCATCATACATCAAAGTCTTCAAATGTTTTGATTGACATTATTGATTCAAATAATAATGGAGCCAAAGTTCCTATAGCAAATACTACAACTTATAAAGATAATAATTTGCCAGATCCGGATTTAATCCAAGATTATTTGAAGCATGTTGATATCTTTAGTTCTACTGGTTCAGGTTCAAATGGATATGGCTATATTAAAACTAGTTTCAATATTCATAAAAATGAAATTAATATAGAATTAAATGGTGATGCAATAAATTATGTACAACACTAAGTTGGCTTTCCATGTTTTATAAGTCAATCTCTCAAAATTCCAAAATGGCTCAAAAAAAGGCAAATTGTATGCAAATCGTATGCAAATACAAAAAAAGGCTTGCAAGTAGAAACCTGTAAGCCTTTGTAAATCAGGGTGGAGAATAGCGGAATCGAACCGCTGACCTTTTGACTGCCAGTCAAACGCTCTAGCCAACTGAGCTAATTCCCCATTATACTATTGAACTTTTGGACTCTTTTACTGACCTTCCCGTTGCATCGGGATGCCCTAGCCTACTAAGCTAATTCACCAGCGTTTTAATTAGCGCACAAATATAGTAAATCCCAGCAAGCCAACAAACAAATTCAACCATATTTTAATTGTGGAATTAATCATTTTTCATCATCTAATAAATAAAACAGGGTTTTATTGCAAAAATCAACTAATTTTACAGTTTCTATACAATTCTGATTATCAATATATTAAAACATCAATTTTGAATTATTTAGATTTTTTAACGCAAATACCAGTTATTAAACTAATATTTTAGTTGTTAAACTGAAAAATAAGTTTTACATTTGTCGTATGGAAACACTAACAAAAAAAGAAGAAGAAATAATGCAAATCCTTTGGAAGCTAAAAAAAGGGTTTGTGAATGACATTATTGACGAACTGCCTGAACCAAAACCACCTTACAATACGATTTCGTCAATTGTAAGGATTTTGGAAACAAAAGGTTTTGTTGACTACAAGGCTTATGGTAAATCGCACCAGTATTTTCCGATTATTACAAAAGCCGCTTATCGAAAATTTGCTTTTAAGCAAATGATTAGCAGCTATTTCGACGGCTCTTACGAAAAAGTGGTTTCGTTTTTAGTAAGCGATGAAGAAAGCCAGCTTTCTGAAAAAGAAGCCGAAGAATTGAAGAAACTCTCGGAAATATTAAAAAAGAAAAGCTAATTGTGTAAAATTACAATTAACGAATAACTTAAACAGTGATAGGCAACTTTTTAACATACCTGATTGAATCAACTATTTGTTTTACGATATTGTATTCGTTTTACAAATATGTTTTCTACCAGTCGACCCATTTCAACTGGAACCGATGGTACTTTCTAGCTGCAATCATCATCAGCTTAAGCATTCCAATCATTCCATTTCCAATCAGCTTAAGTGCATCAACAAATAATACCGACTTAATCATGATTAGCCCTTCGGATGGAACCGGGCTCATGGTTTTTACAGAGCAATCTTCTTTTTGGAATCATTTTAAGTTTTTATCCGCCAATCCGTATTTTAACCTTAATAATGTTTTACTCGGACTTTATCTCTCCGGACTAGTCCGCTATGTAATTGTATTTATCCGCAACAATGCAAAAATTATTAACTTGATACAAAAATCTGATATTCAAGAGATTGGAAAATATAAAATAGTCCTTTACAAAGGAAAAGTAACCGCATTTAGCTGGTTCAGCTACATTTTTATAAACCCTCGGTTTTTAAGCCTAAATCAAAAGGAACAGGCACAAATAATTGAACACGAAAAAATACATGCACGCCAATTGCACTCGTTGGATGTACTTATTTACGAAATACTCGAAATCTTTTTCTGGTTTAACCCACTGGTAAAAAAATCGAAAAAAACACTAAAAAACATACATGAATTTATTGTCGATGATGAAATTTTAAGTCATACTGATGCACAACAATACTCCAACCTGCTAATTAAACTCTCAGTGCCCAATCCTGATGTTTCGTTGGCAAATAATTTTTCTAAAAGCCCTTTATTGGATAGGATTTGGCTAATGGCCTTCCCTACACCCGAGCGGCTAAGAAAAATCAGATTTGCATCAGGAATTCCATTAATGATAGCGGTTTTAATATCTTACAGTTTTATCATCAGTGAAATAAACCGGTCAACAGACAGGTTACAATTATTCAAAAAATCAGGTTTTGAAATGCCAGTTAAAGGCGATTACCAGATTGTAAGCCTCTTTTTTGAAAAAAAACCATTAAACAACAAAGAAAATATGGAGAAAAATGACTACCAGGTTTTAATATCGCACCCTGAAGTTAGTTTTTCAACAGAAAGTTTTAGCAGTGTATTTGCCACACAAAAAGGCATTGTAAAAAACATAAAAAAAAGAGACAACTGGGGCATTGAAGAAATTGAAATTGAAATTGCACATGCAAGACAATTTGTAAGTAAATATAAAGGTCTGGAAAAAAGCCTGGTAAAAAAAGGAGATACCGTTGAGCAGGGCCAGGAAATAGCAAAAACCGGAGATAACCGATTGTACCCAACTATAAGTTTTCAGTTAGTAAAAAAAGGAAAAGCCGTGGATCCGTTTGAGTATATAAAGAGGTAATTCGGTAATCAGTATTCAGTTAGATAAAATCCATGAATTTTATCATTGTAATAAAAAAATAGCATAGCTAACAAATGAACAAAAAAAAACACGATAAGGTTAATTTAGAAAAGAAGCGGGGAGTTTTCCTACAGCTTGGGCTGATTATCAGCACCCTTTTGGTACTTGTTGTGTTTGAATGGAGTACACCGATTGAAAATGAAGGCATCTCGTACCGAATTGATAACATTGAAATAGAGACCGATTTGGTTGCGGTAAAGCGACAAAAGGAAATTAAACCACCTATGCCAAAACATTTTAGCAAAATACAATTAGTACCTAATAACCAAGAGGTTGAAGAAGATTTTCAATTACACAATCCCGAAATTGAGCCAAATGAAAAAATAGTGATTACTATACCTCAGGAATTACCTGAAGAAGAAGAAATTCCGTTGGTATTTATATCACCAATCATGCCTGAGTTTCCCGGGGGAACAAAAGGACTGCAAACATACATTGCAAAAAACATCAACTATCCTCAGCAGGCTATTGATGAAGACATTCAGGGAAAAGTGTTTGTCAGGTTTATCATTAATGAAAAAGGGTTAATTGAAGATGAATCAGTTATTCGCTCCATTCATCCTTTGCTCGACAGGGAAGCTTTGAGGGTAGTAAAATCGTTTCCAAAATGGAAACCGGGCATGCAAAATGGCAAAGCAGTGAAGGTTTGGTATACAGTACCAATAGTTTTTAGGATTAGAAATTAGATTGGAGTAGTGAGATATGAGATCTAAGTAATGAGAAATTAGAATTGGGAGAATTTACAAATCATCAAATATAATTGATTATATAAATTATTCTCAAATCTAAGTTCTCACATCTAAAATCTCAAAAAATGTTCTTTGAAAGAGTGAGTTGGATTTAGGAGTTTGTCAATAATGTCAATCTGATTAAATAGTTCTTTGCAATTTTCAGCCTGCTTCATCATACCTCCTCGCAGTGGCAATCAGTTATTTTAGTCATTGCGAATGCGTAGCATGAAGCAACCTTTAACTTAAAAGGCGAAAAATGCAAATTGAAAAATAATCAGCTATTTCTTAAAAGGTTAGTGTTTCCATAATTTATTATTAATCTTTTAAAAATTTGACATCATGGAAAAAAAGAAAAACCCAAAAGCAGATTTAGAAAAATCAAGAAGTATTTTCTTTCTAATTGGATTAATGGTTGCCCTTGGGGCTGTTTTTGCAGCGTTTAATCATTCAACAAGGACTTCAAATGTAGAGATTCTGGCTGGAACCAGTGAAATATTTTTTGAAGAGGATGAAGTGTTGCAAATCCCGCAAGATGATAAAAAAGAAATAATCCAGCCAAAACAGCAACAGGTAATTGATATTATTAGTATTGTTGATGATACTGAAGAAACAACTGATTTACCAATATTTGACTCTGAAGCTGACGGAGAAACTGAAGTTGATTTTACAGAAGTAGTTCCTTTAAAAGAAGAAGTTGATAATGGACCAGACATCCCTATGGACTTTGCTTCAAAAATGCCAGTTTTTCCGGGTGGTGAAACAGGCTTAATGAACTACATTTCAAAAAAGACTGTATATCCATCAGCAGCCAGAGACCAGGGAATTGAAGGAAAGGTTTATGTAAGGTTTTGTGTAACAAAATATGGAACCGTAGACAGGGTATCAATAGCCAGGAGTGCCGACCCTCTTTTAGACAAAGAAGCACTAAGGGTAGTAAAATTATTGCCCAAATGGCAACCCGGCGAAAACGGAGGACGTAAAGTAAGTGTGTGGTACTTTGTACCAATCAACTTTAAATTAAATTAATTTTTTTTTCTGAATGAATGATGTATCTTTATGCGCTTAAAAGTGAAAAGTCAAATGAAGGTACACATGCATTCCAATTGTAGTGTATATCTTTAAAATTTAATAAAATGGAACTGAAGAAAAACCCAAAAGCAGATCTTGAGAAATCAAAAAGTGTCTTTTTTCTCGTTGGTCTTACAGTCGCATTAGGACTTGTATTTGGCGCATTTAGCATGTCGTCAACAACAGCAGTAGTAGAGGAGTTGGATCGCAATGAAGATGTTACCTTCGAAGATGAAGTAATTGAACAAACAAGACAGGAAGAAATGAAAACTCCACCACCTCCACCACCACAACAAGTAGTAGAGGTACTTAATATTGTAGATGACGAAGAAGAAATTGAAGAAGAATTTTTACCACCCGATGCTGAAGCTGACGAAGACACTGAGGTAGAAATTACCGAAGTTGTTGATAACGTAGTTGAAGAAGTAGAAGAGGAAATTTTTCTCATTGTAGAAAAAATGCCTGAATTCCCAGGCGGTGAATTAGGTTTGCGTAAATACATTGCATCCAATGTAAAATACCCAAACATTGCTCGTGAAAGTGGCATTGAAGGAAAAGTTTATGTTCGTTTCTGCGTAACTTCAACAGGGAAAGTAGAAAAAGTTTCAATTGCAAGGGGGGTTGACCCAATTTTAGATAAGGAAGCCATCCGTGTTGTAAAAACCCTTCCAAAATGGAAGCCAGGTCAGCAACGAGGAAAAAATGTAAGTGTTTGGTATACAGTACCAATCAACTTCCAGCTTCAATAAAAACAAAAATTACACATCAATATAATAAAGCCTTGATTTTTCAGGGCTTTTTTTGTACCGTAAATCATCATTTTGTCAATTGAAGGGTTTTTGTTAATTTCATCACAATAAGTTTTTATCAATCAGCAAACTTCAAGTTATAAATATCTGACTATGAAAAAATTAATTACACTTTTAATAATTGGAACACTACTCTTTTCATGTGATTCGGCAAAAAAAGCAATGCAAAGAGGTAGTTATGCACAGGCCTGCATGATGGCTATTAAAAAACTTCAAAAAAAGCCTTCGGACGAAGAACATGCAGAAATATTTGCCTTAGCCTACCAAAAAGCCAATCAAAAAGATCTTGACAGAATTAATTATTTAAAACAGTCGGGCGAGCAAACTTCGTGGGATGAAGTTTACAAACTTTATAAAACCCTTAGCCGAAGACAAGAGTTGGCAGAAACTGTGCTACCTCTGAAGGCTGGGGGAAAAACAGTTAATTTTGAGCATATTAACTACAATGCAAAACTTATAGAGGCCAAAAACAGTGCTGCTGATTTTCACTACAACAAAGGCCGAGAATTATTAAATGGTGATAAAGCTGAGGCCCGCAAAGCATATAATCATTTGGTACAGGTAAGAAACTACACCAACAATTACTCTGATTTAGAGCAACTTATAGTTGAAGCGAAAGAAAAAGGAACCTTGAATGTTTTGATTAGCTCAATGAATAAAACTTATGCACAGCTATCGCCTGAATTTTTGAACAACCTGGTAGATTTTGGTATGGAGCAGTTGGATGATAACTGGATAAGGTATTTTAACACCCCAGTAAAAAAGCAATTTGATTACAATATTTTTGTGGCTATTAACACAATTTATGTTAGCCCAAATGACATGAAAGAAAGTAAAGAAATTGTAAAAAAAGATGTAAGAGATGGCTGGCAGTACGAATATGACAGTAAAGGGAATGTAAAAAAAGACTCTTTAGGAAATGACATAAAAAAACCTAAATACAAAACGATAAGTTGCACAGTAACCAAAAAAATTCAAAATAAATTTTCGACCATAAAAGCAAACATTGAGATACAGGATAATAAAACACAGCGAATAGTTTCAAGTACACCAGTTGAATCTAAATCAGTGTTTAATTTTGTTTCGGCCTTTGCAAATGGAAATTTAAACGCACTTGATGAAGACACCAAAAAATCAATTGGAAAATCACCAGCAGCTTTCCCAGCCGATTTAGAAATGATTAACTATGCAGGTGAAGATTTAAAACCATTGGTAATTGGAGCAATTAAAAGGAATAAAAATAAGATAAAATAATTTAATCAGACAATAATAAGAGCGGCAATAAACCAATTATTGTCACTTTTTTAATTGACCACAACTCTCTGAAAATAAACAAATTAAACCAGCACTTCAGATAAAGCATCGCCAATTAATTATTTATTGGTATTTTTGCAGCCACAATTTTCATTATGATAGAACAGAAACCAATAATTGAAAAGGAAGAAGAACAGGCAGTGCTGGTGGGATTAATCAACCAGGAACAGAACGAGCAGCAATTAAAAGAATACCTGGATGAACTGGCCTTTTTAACTGAAACTGCAGGAGCAAAAGCAGTAAAAAGGTTTACCCAGCGCATTGAGTTTCCTAACCCAAGAACTTTTGTAGGTTCAGGAAAGCTACAGGAAATTTCGCAATACATCAAAGCCAATGAAATTGAACTGGTTATTTTTGATGACGAGTTAAACCCTTCGCAACTAAGAAATATTGAAAAAGAACTGGGCTGTAAAATACTGGACAGGACAAACCTAATTTTAGATATTTTTGCAGGAAGAGCAAAAACTGCACATGCCAAAACACAGGTTGAACTTGCCCAGTATCAATACTTGTTGCCTCGCTTAACAAGAATGTGGACCCACCTTGAAAGACAGCGTGGAGGTATTGGAATGCGCGGCCCTGGGGAAACTGAAATTGAAACAGACAGACGAATCATCAGAGATAGAATTTCGAAACTAAAAGAACAGCTAAAAAAAATTGACAAACAAAAAGCTACGCAGCGCAAAAATCGTGGTAAGATGGTCAGAGTTGCCTTGGTTGGTTACACCAATGTTGGAAAATCAACATTGATGAACCTGCTAAGCAAATCAGAAGTATTTGCCGAAAACAAGCTTTTTGCTACGCTAGATACCACTGTAAGAAAAGTAGTGGTTGGCAACCTGCCCTTTTTACTTGCCGATACGGTTGGCTTTATTCGAAAATTACCACACGACTTGGTTGAGTCGTTTAAATCTACCCTCGACGAGGTAAGAGAATCTGATATATTATTACACATAGTTGACATTTCGCACCCAAATTTTGAAGACCAGATTGAAACCGTAAACAACACCTTAAATGAAATAGGTGCTATAAACAAACCTATGTATATGGTATTCAACAAAATAGATGCCTACACCTATGAAAAAAAAGAAGCTGACGATTTAAGCCCTAAAACCAAAGAAAACCATAGTCTTGAAGACGTGAAAAATATTTGGGCTGCGCAAAATTCAAAATCATTCTTTATTTCTGCCAAAGAGAATAAAAATATTGAAGATTTAAGGGAAAGGTTGTATGAATATGTAAAAGAAATTCATGTAACCAGGTTTCCATACAACAATTTTTTATATTAAGTAGTCTTCAAATTAGGTTGACATAATTTATAAAATAAAAATCAGTTTATATTAAAACCCGTTTTTAAAAATTGTGCAACTTTTAGAATAAGTTTTGTAAATTTAGTGCAATCAAAAACGACATTTAACTAAACTAAAACCAAATACAATGAATATTTTTTTGCTTAGAAATCATACACCAAGGTGGTTTATCCTCATCATTGACTTAGGGATTAGTTTTATCTCCATTGTAGCAGCCTATCTGCTTCGTTTTAATTTTAAACTACCTGACGAATACCTGATTTTAGAAAATATTAAGTCATTTTATTTTGTTATTCCAATAGTACTTATAGTCAGGTTTTCAAGTTTTTTAATTAGCCGAACCTACCTGGGACTTGTAAGGTATACCAGTACTAAAGATGCCGGAAGAATATTTTTTGTATTGATAATTGGCAGCATGTCATTTGGTGTTATTAACATTTTCACCTATCAGGCACATACAATTTTCTTTATCCCCATATCGGTTATAGGCATAGATTTTTTAGCAAATGTTTTTTTAATGACAGGCTCAAGGTTTTTTGTAAAAGCACTTTACCTTGACTACGCAATAAAGTCAAAAGAAAAACAAAGCACTTTGGTATTTGGTATTAGCGAACTTGCTCTAATTACAAAACGAACGCTTTCGCAGGATATTGATTCACTGTATAAAGTTGTGGCATTTATTGATAACACCAATGTTCATACAGGGAAAAAAATTGATGGGCTGAATGTATACAATGCTCAAAACCTGGAGCCATTAATTGAAAAATATGATGTTAAAGCAATTATTTTGGCAGAAAAAGACATTCCTTCTGACCTGAAAACCGAAGTAATTGACACGTGCTTACATCTGAATATCAAAATATTAAGCCTACCAAGCGTAAATAATTGGATCAATGGAGAACTAAGTGTTAATCAAATTAAAGAAATTAGAATTGAAGATTTACTGGAGCGTTCGCCCATTAAACTCGATAAAAAGGAAATTGGAAAATATACGCTTGATAAAACAATCCTTGTAACTGGTGCAGCAGGTTCAATTGGTAGTGAAATTGTTAAGCAACTTTCTAAGTTTCAACCAAAAAAAATCATTGTTTTCGATCAGGCAGAAAGCCCTCTTTACGATCTTGAACTTGATTTGGTTGAAAGGTACAACTTCACCAATTTTGAAATTATCATTGGCGATTTAACAAACACCCACCGGTTAAAAAGCGTATTTGAAACGTACAAACCATCAGTAGTATTTCACGCAGCAGCATACAAACATGTACCAATGATGGAAAACCATCCTTCTGAAGCAATCAGGACAAATGTATACGGAACCAAAATGCTGGCCGACTTTGCCATAGAATTTGAGGTGAGTAAATTTGTAATGATTTCGACAGATAAGGCTGTAAACCCGACCAATGTAATGGGTGCTTCAAAAAGAATTGCTGAAATCTATACACAAAGCCTTAACAAAAAAGGTAAAACCAGGTTTATCACTACCCGCTTTGGTAACGTTTTGGGCTCAAATGGTTCGGTTATTAATAGGTTTAGAAAACAAATTCAAAAAGGCGGGCCCGTTACTGTTACACATCCCGAAATAACAAGGTACTTTATGACCATCCCCGAAGCCTGTCAGTTAGTCCTTGAGGCAGGTGCAATGGGCAAAGGTGGCGAAATCTTTATTTTTGATATGGGAAAATCGGTAAAAATTGTCAACCTTGCAAAAAAAATGATACAGCTATCTGGCTTACAGATAGGTAAGGACATTCATATTAGCTTTACCGGATTACGCCCAGGTGAAAAACTGTATGAAGAACTGTTAAATAACAAAGAAAATACACTCCCGACTCATCATCCTCAAATTATGATTGGAAAGGTTAGCAAATATGAGCTCGCAAAAGTAGAAAATGAAATTTCGGAATTGATTATTTCTGCACACACCCAAGATGCTCTTGATATTGTTGCAAAAATGAAAAAGATGGTACCTGAGTTTACCAGTCAAAATTCAATTTACGAGCAACTAGACAACAAAAAGGAACACCCTGATGATAGTGCAAAAGAGATTGATGAAAAAATAAAAAACAACAATACCCATTAAAACACTCTGTGTAGGAGTAAAGACAATACTCTGCAATCTTGTACTAAGCATCAGATAATGTAAAAGATTCCCTATTTTATAGCTAATTAATTTCTTAATTTAGACGAAATGAATTTATTTACACCAAGGCAATTTAAACCTTAAAAACAGTATGGGCTTTTTTTATAACACCTAAAAAAATAAATAGAAAAGGGAGAAAAGTGATATAAAATACTTATTTTTAGTTTGTTAAGAAAAAAAACAAAGTATAAAAACATCACTTTTCAGATGAAAAATAACAAGAAAAAACTTAAGAATCAAGTTAAAACGTTAAAGCACTCATTTACAGGCAACAACATAACAAAATATTCAGGTCTGAACGTAATTGCAAAATAT
>JBNKJW010000071.1:0-19413 GCA_050291445.1 Bacteroidales bacterium
AACTAATGGTTACTATGCTAGCCAGAGGTGCATCATCTACTTCATTAGCTTCAGCTCGAAGTATTCTTATACATCTTCGCTTTGCTAATTTTTCTCCCTATGGTCGAAGATATCGCTTCGCAAAGTTGTAGCTAATGCACCTCTGACTTTTTCAGCAGGCCCTATCTAATCATTAATCTTGAAAATAAATTAATCTAGCTTTTCTGCTAGTACTCTACAATACATGAGAAATTAATAGGGATACCAGGTAGTGCTACTAAAACGAACTTCAAACTACTCTTGATGCCTGATTTGGGTCAGGGTGTGAACTGCCAAATTAATTTTGTATTTTCAGGATTGATGTGAGTAAAAATAGTACATTTCCCAGTTTACTATTATTTACCGAAATTTACTACCAGCAAAATATTTATGGGAAATGATAAAATTCTGCTTCGACTTCATACTCTTGTATAAAATATATAGCATTAAAAAGCTTTATTTCAGCAATATAATCAATATCTTTATACCCCTGAAAGGGGCGCAAGCAAAAAGCCCAGTGCGGAACGCTGAGTAAAAAGATGCAACGCCAAGCCACAGGCGTGTAGGCCTTTAGTTGAAATAAGCAGCCTTTACCCCTGCGAAATAGAGTAAAACAATTTTATGAAAAAAAGCGGGAATTTTGACTCAAATTGAGCAATTTTTTATAAATTTTAATACTTATGACCCTATCTTTGCCTTGTGAAAATTAAAAGGACTCGTTAACGCTGTGAAAATCCTCATCATAAATAAATCAGATACTGTTGGTGGCGCTGCTATTGCTGCACGAAGATTAAAAGATGCGCTCCAGGCAAGCAATCACTCAGTAAAAATGCTTGTACAGGAAAAACTCACAAACGATGAAAGCATCTATTCCACTACCAACGGAAAATTTAAAAAATACTATAATTTTTGCTTGTTTATTTTGGAACGATTGTACTTCCTTCTTTTTGAAAAATCAAAGGCCATCCGCTTTGCATTTTCTCCGGCCATTGCAGGCGAAGATATTTCAAAACACCCATTGGTTAAAGAAGCCGATGTTATTCATGTCCACTGGTTTAACCAGGGTTTTTTATCTTTAAAAGGGTTGAATAAACTATTAAAATTGAATAAAAAAATAGTCTGGACCTTGCATGATATGTGGGCTTTTACCGGAGGTTGTCATTATGCCGGGGATTGCCAAAATTATGAAAGCAATTGTGGTAATTGCAAGTTCCTGAAAAATCCAGGACAAAACGATTTATCTTCAAAAATATTAAAAAGGAAACAACAGGTTTTAGCGAATAAGAACCTTCAGATTGTTACCTGCAGCAACTGGTTGGCCAATAAGGCAAAAAACAGCTACTTGTTAAAAAACGCTGATGTAACTGCCATTCCCAACCCAATTGATACTTCTACCTTTAAACCAATCGATAAAATAACGCTTCGAAATCAATTACAATTACCTGATAATAAAAAACTTATACTTTTTGGTGCTGCCAATGTTATGGACGAACGAAAAGGCTTAAGATCTCTGGTTGAAGCTTTAAAAAAACTCAAAGAAGAAAATATTGAACTGGCTAATGAGTCAGAAATTCTTCTTTTTGGAAAATCAAACGAAGAATTTTTAAAACAGTTGCCCTTAAAAGTTAACAACCTTGGAGTTATTAGGGGAGAACAAAATGTAGCCAAGGTTTATGCAGCTGCCGATGTTTTTGTGTTGCCATCATTAGAAGATAATCTGCCAAATACTGTCATGGAGTCGCTTGCCTGTGGCACACCAGTGGTTGCTTTTAAAATAGGCGGTATACCAGAAATGATTGCACATAAAGTCAATGGGTATTTGTCTGATTATAAATATATTGGCAGCCTTTTAGACGGACTTAATTTTGTTTTGACCAATGATTTATCACAGGGCACCAAACAATTTAACCCAGCGTTTCTGCAAAAACATGTGGCACAAAAATATTATGAGGTTTATAGTATTTAACTGTAGAGTCACACCTCGGTGTAGCTCTACAGTTAAATACTTCTGACAATCCTTTAATAATTAAAATTTATTTTCCAACATTCTCACAAAATTTTCTTAATTTGGCATTTCACTCAGTTTAAAAACCATGAGCAAAATACTAATTGTTGAAGACGAAATTCCAATGCTTCAGGGACTAAGAGACAACCTTGAGTTTGAAAACTATACTGTAGACACTGCCGAAGAAGGAGAAAAAGGCCTTGATAAAGTACTGAACAATCAGTACGATTTAATTTTGCTTGATGTAATGTTGCCCAATGTTTCGGGATTTGACATTTGTAAGGCGGCCCGAAAGAATGGCATCGATACACCAATTATTATGCTCACGGCTAAGGGTGAAGAAATTGATAAGGTTTTGGGCCTTGAATTGGGTGCCGATGACTACATGACTAAACCATTTAGCCTGCGTGAATTGTTGGCAAGAATAAAAGCAGTGATTCGGCGTACATCTTCGGGTAGAGCTGTAAATGAAAGCGAACAGGAAATTGAAATTGGCCGCTTAAAAGTTAATTTTAAAAGCTACGAAGCCACTGTTGAAGGCGAACCCGTAAAAATGTCGCACAAAGAAGTTGAGGTGTTGCATTATTTGTACAATCACAGCAACGAAACCATTGACCGTATTGATTTGATGTCGGAAGTGTGGGGTATTGATAATGACGTGAGCACCAGAACTATAGACAATTTTATTTTAAAGCTTAGACAAAAAATTGAGGTCAACTCAAATTCGCCCAAAATTATACATACAGTGCATGGAATAGGATACAAAATGGTAATATAAAATGAAAACAATTGTCCTTTACTACTCCAGAAAAGGCAGCAATCAATTTTTGGCAAAAAAAATTGCGAAAACCCTGAATTGCGAAATTGTTGAAATTAAACCAAGGCTAGATCTGCATTTTTTTATGCTTCTGGGTTTAAACTTCGGAAACAGAAAACTTAAAATTGATCCTACCCTTTACGACCAGATTATTTTATGTGGCCCAATTTGGATGGGTAAATTTATTATCCCTTTGAAAAACTTTACTGAAAAATACAAGGATGAAATTAAAAAATTAGTTTTTGTTACCTGCTGCGGTAGTACTTTTGAAATGAAAGACGATAAATTTGGTCATGGAACGGTTTTTAAAAAAGTAAAATCTATTTTAAACGAAAAGCTTACTCATTGCCAGGCATTTCCTATAACCCTTGTAATACCAGACAACAAAAAGGATGATGGCAATGTAGTAATGAGCACAAGGCTTACCAGTGACAACTTTAACGGGCAAATATTGGATATTTTCAACAAGTTTATAAAAAAAGTATCTGTATAGACTGTTCTTATTTTGTACTAAACCTCTTTTGAAATTTGTAATTACTTTGCTTTAATTAACATTTATTCTTGTTTTAAAAAGTCATTAGTCACCAGTCAATGCTTTATTAAACTCGTTTAAGTATTTCAATGATCTATTTATCGGAGGCAAGCAGTATGGAAAATACTATTTGGATTTATGGAAAGCCAATAAAAATCAATTATTAAAAGTAGGCATTAAAGAAGAAAATATTGAAGTCTCTGGAATATGCACTTTTGAAAATAACGAGGATTTCTTTTCGGCAAGAAAAGGGGACAAAGGGGGGGGGCTTCAGGAATAATGATTTTGTAACTTAAAATTGCTAAAAGTATAGGTCTCAGACGATTATTTTTGAATTCGGCTTTTGAATATTAAATACATATAGCTAATTTAGCAAACAAGAAAAAAATAGAAAATGGGTAAAAAACGTATATTTTTAGACAAACATTCCTTAGAAGGCTTTGGTGGTTTTTATAATAAAACGGTTTTTGAGTTTGAAAAGGACAAGGCCACAGTTATTTTAGGAATAAACGGATCTGGAAAAACTACATTGATGAATTCCATTTTTGCATCAATAGCATTATGTCTTGATGAGATAATTCCTTTTAATAAAAATGAACTTGAAATATCTCAAAATACAATTTCAATAGGTAAAGAATCTGCTGAAATTGAGAGCAATGTAGTACTTGCTGATCTTGCATGGGGTAATTCAACCTTGATGAGCTATAAGGTTGCGCAAAATGGGAATGTAAATCAAACAAGTAAAGAATATAGCAATATTGTAAGGTTTTTTCTAAATTACACGCTGATTATAAGTCAGGTATTTTGCCCATATTTCGATTTTTTCAATCGGATAAAAATATCAATATCGAAAAAACGATAGTACGTGCACAGCAATTTAATAAAATTGAAAAAAGGAATCTTGGGTATGTGTCAAATTATTCTAAAGGGTTATTAATACAGGAAGTCACAAGCTTTTTAATAAATCAGATTAATATTGAAAACCAAGCTAAAATTGATAATAAAAACCTGGAATTTGAAACCACAGTCGGTAAATTTTTGCGAAATGCTTTAAAAAAATTCACATCATTATTATATGGGGAAGAAGTTGAAATTAAAGTTAAACCAAGTAAATATTCATCAGGACAAAGCATTGTTGTATCAAAAGAAAACACAGACTTGGAATTTTCTCAACTTTCGAGTGGTGAAAAATATGTCCTTGGCTTGGTTTTAGAATTAATTTACAGAAGCATAATACTGAACCCGAGACTTGATGATTTTCAAAATATCCCAGGTATTGTTTTGATTGATGAAGTTGAAAACCATTTGCACCCCAGGTGGCAATTAACGCTGATAAAAGCTTTGGAATCCTGTTTTCCGAATATTCAGTTTATTGTCAGCACTCATTCTCCTTTGATTGCTTCTTCGGTAAGAAAAGAACAAATAATTGCCATTAGTAACTTTGAACAAATTCCGGTTTCGGAACTGCCTGATATTTATAGTGGTACGGCTAATGAAATTTTAGATAAAATCCTACATTCAAATTATCAAATTGACGAATATGATGCGGAAAAGAAAGAAATTGAGGCATTAATCAATAAATTTGATTTTGACTCAGCAGAGAAGCTACTTCAAAATCTGAAAAAAAAACTTAAATCAAACCCACAGTGGATTGTTGATTTAGAAGATAAAATCTCATTTGGCAAAGCATGATTCGCATTATAAAATCTGAAGAACCTGATTGTTTAAAACAATTTAGGGAAGTTCCAGAAAATAAATATGAGCACCTTCAGGGAGAATGTCTAAGTTTAACCCGCAACTTACTTTTTAGTGATCAGAATGGTTTATGTGCATATTGCCAGCGAAGATTAACTTCAACAACATTTATTGAACATTATATTCCACAAACCAAAGCTCCTGAGAAAGAACTTGATTTTTCTATTTTTCTTGGCGTTTGTTCAGGAAAATATTATGTGAATAAAAAGACAGGAAAACATATTAAGTTTTGTAGTCATCTGCGGGGGAGTGAGGATCTAACAGTTGATCCGTTAAAGAAAACTGATATCGAAACCTTATATTACGATGAGAACAATAAGATTTTCTCTTCAAATCAGGCAATAAATGATGATTTGAAAGAAAGATTAAATCTTAATTTTGATGAATTGTGTGAAGACAGGCAAAAATCGTATGATAACTTATTGAAAAACATTATAGACCTTGGTTCTAAACAAGGTTTGTCAAAGATTGAAATATTCAAAAAGGCCTTGAATGTGGTGAAAACGAAAAACCCATCTCGTGAATTCAATGGTTTTCTAATCTATAGATTGGAGAAGACAATTGATTATCTTGCAAATAAGCAAAATTAAAAAAGGCATCCCAAAAAGAATGCCTTTTAAGTATCTAATCAAATTATGTTCTTATCCTTTAACATTCGCCACCAAAAACTCCCTGTTCAAACGAGCTATGTGAGCAATTGAAATCCCTTTAGGACATTCAACTTCGCAGGCACCTGTGTTGGTGCAGTTACCAAAGCCTAATTCGTCCATTTTTGCCACCATGCTTTTTGCCCTGCGAGTAGCCTCTACCCTTCCTTGTGGTAGCAGTGCCAGTTGCGAAACTTTTGCAGATGTAAACAACATTGCTGAAGAGTTTTTGCAAGTTGCAACACATGCCCCACAACCAATGCATGAGGCCGCATCCATTGATTCGTCAGCAGCTTCTTTTGAAATTAAGATTGCATTTGCATCAGGCACACCTCCAGTATTTACTGAGGTGAATCCGCCTGCCTGTAAAATTTTCTCAAAAGCTCCGCGGTCAACCATTAAATCTTTGATTACAGGAAAACCTCCTGATCTCCATGGTTCAATGGTAATGGTGTCCCCATCATTGAACTTGCGCATGTGTAACTGACAAGTGGTAATATCCTCGTCAGGTCCATGGGCACGTCCGTTGATGTACAGACCGCACATTCCGCAAATACCTTCACGGCAATCGTGATCGAACGAAACAGGTTCATTGCCTTCGTTGATGAGCTGCTCGTTTAAAACATCCATCATTTCAAGAAAAGAGCTGTCTGTAGAGATTTCTTTTACTTCGTAAGTTTCAAAAGCACCTTTTTCTTTCGAATTTTTTTGGCGCCACACTTTTAAATTGAGATTTATATTTTTTCCAGCCATGATTTTATATTTTGAAATTAAAAATTAGAAGTTGGAACTTTGTTTAATTCCAACTGAATTTCGTCTATTTGTAATTTCTGGTTTTTACTTCAGTTTCTTCGTATTCAAGCTCCTCTTTGAGCATCTCGGGCTCTTTGTCATCACCCTTGTATTCCCAAACTGAAACATACATGAACTTTTTATCGTTTCGTAAAGCTTCCCCTTCTTTGGTTTGATGTTCTTCCCTGAAGTGTCCGCCGCAAGATTCTTCTCTATCCAAAGCATCTCTTGCCATCAAATCACCCATTTCAATAAAGTCGGCCAAACGAATTGCTTTTTCCAACTCTAAATTCAGGCCATCTTTTGTTCCTGGAATCCTTACATTTGACCAGAACTCTTTTTTAACCTCTTTTATTTTCTCAATAGCTGTTTTCAGGCCTTCTTCGTTACGAGCCATACCAACATAATCCCACATGATTTTACCCAATTCTTTGTGAATTGAATCAACTGAACGCTCACCTTTGATGTTCATTAACTTATCAATCAATTCTTTAGTAGCATTCTCAGCGCCTTGGAATTCAGGGGTATTGGTTTCAAATCGTTTTACCTGATGTTGGTCAGCCAGATAATTTTGAATGGTGTAAGGTAATACGAAGTATCCATCGGCCAAACCTTGCATTAGTGCAGAAGCTCCTAACCTGTTTGCTCCGTGGTCTGAGAAGTTGGCCTCACCAATTGAGAACAAGCCCGGAACAGTTGTTTGTAGTTCATAATCAACCCATGTTCCACCCATTGTGTAGTGAATTGCAGGGTAAATCTTCATTGGCGTTTCGTATGGATTCTCATCGGTAATTTTCTCGTACATTTGGAAAAGGTTACCATAACGCTGCTCGATTACATTTTTACCTAATCGTTCAATGGCGTGTTTGAAATCAAGATAAACGGCCTGACCTGTTTCCACACCATGTCGTGCATCGCATCTTTCTTTTGCTGCCCTTGAAGCCACATCACGAGGAACGAGGTTACCAAATGCAGGGTATCTTCTTTCTAAGTAATAATCTCTTTCTTCTTCCGAAAGATCTTCGGGTCTTTTTTGCCCATTTCGGATGGCTTCAGCATCTTCCTTTTTAGCTGGCACCCAAATTCTTCCATCATTTCTTAAACTTTCACTCATCAGTGTTAGTTTCGACTGGAATTCGCCATGAACCGGGATACAAGTTGGGTGAATTTGCACAAAGCAAGGGTTGCCAAAATGCGCTCCTTTTTTGTAAGCTTTCCAGGCAGCACTACCATTTGAGCCCATTGCATTGGTCGAAAGGAAAAATACATTTCCATAACCTCCTGTTGCCAAAACAACTGCGTGTGCCGAATGACTTTCTATTTCACCGGTTACCAAATTTCTGGTAACAATACCTCTTGCCCTTCCATCAACAATTACAATGTCCATTAATTCGGTACGGGTGTGCATAGTCACACTGCCTTTGGCAATCTGGCGATTTAGAGCCCCGTAGGCACCTAACAATAATTGTTGGCCGGTTTGTCCGCGTGCGTAAAAAGTCCTTGAAACCAATGCTCCACCAAATGAGCGGTTATCCAATAAACCACCGTATTCACGGGCAAATGGGATGCCTTGTGCTACGCCCTGGTCTATAATTGCATTACTAACTTCGGCCAAACGATATACATTTGCTTCGCGGGCACGGTAATCACCACCTTTGATGGTATCATAGAACAGGCGATAAACTGAATCACCATCATTAGGATAATTCTTCGCTGCGTTAATTCCTCCCTGGGCTGCAATACTGTGGGCTCTTCGAGGGCTATCCTGGTAACAGAAATTTTTGACTTTAAAGCCTAATTCTCCAAGGCTTGCAGCTGCAGAAGCACCCGCCAGGCCGGTACCAACAACAATTATATCAATTTTTCGTTTATTTGCGGGGTTTACTAAATCCTGATGGTTTTTATAGTTCGTCCATTTATCTTTAAGTGCCCCTTTTGGTGTTTTAGATTCTAATTTTGCCATAACATACATTTAATTACATCTGATATTCAGACACTTTATACCTATTTGAATATTAAAAAGTAAAGTGGAATTATAGTAAATCCACCCGCTATAACGATTGCATAAATATCGCCAATTACCTCTAGACGTTTGCGCCAAACCTGATTGCTCCAACCTATGGTTTGTAAAGCCGACCAGAAAGCATGGTGCAGGTGTAAACCTAAAAAGATAGCACCCAAAACATAAAACAATGAATAAACTAATCCATATTGCGCATCAGTAAAAAGCCCTGCAACCAATGCGTAAGCATTGTGCATAGTTTCACCATCAACCACCACATCAGCAAGTGAAGGGTCGCCCGAAACTTTCATTTTCCAGAAAAAGTTTATCAGGTGAATGACCAGGAAAATACCAATTAAAGCACCCAAAACAAACATGTTGCGCGATGCCCAACTACTGCTATGGCCTTGCTCAAATTTTTTATAACCCTGTGGCCTTGCTTTTCGGTTTTGGATGGTTAAAATAACAGCATATATCATATGAACCAGAAAGCCCAAGGCTAAAGCAGGTTGCATGATTTGGATAAGAGGATTTGTTTCCATAAAGTGCGATACAACATTGAATGCATCCGAACCACCTAAAAGAAAAAGGTTGGCAGTTAAATGCACCATTAAAAACACGATTAGGAACAAACCTGTGATACTCATTAAAAATTTTTGTCCTACCGAGGACCTGAAAAATCCGCTCATAAGTTTAGGTTTTAAAGAAATTAATTCATAAATAAATTGCAGACACAAATGTACATGCTTAAACCAGACTATACAATCCTTGTTTTTAGAATAAAATAATTTAGAAGTATTCTAAATTAAGGAGAATGGTATGTTAATAGGAGAAATTTACTATACTTGCATGCATAATTATACACCAATTATCTTGTAATTTAAAAGCTTAAATACTAAATCTAAAAACATATGGCACAATTACTTTATGACCGACATTCAACAAAAACGCATTTAAGTATTGTTAAAAGACACAAACGTTTGTGTAAATAAATTCCAGGCGCAGAGGAACTAATAACCGCAATAGACCCTTTTTACAATAACCTGTTGGAAAAACAAACAGCTACCTCTGTTGCCGAAGAAAATAAGGAGGCTGCTTATGACGATGTTCAGTTTAACGACCGAAACCTTGACGACCGTGTCCGATCAGCCTTTGAAAAATGTAAACAATATGACAGGGATAACCCTGGAAGGCCAATTTTAAACCAGATCTTTCCTGATGGGAAATTTCCCGGCATTGTAAATGCCCCATTAAGAGATGAGCCTGATGAGGTAGCTAAACTAATTACCCGCATTGAAGCGTTGGGTGCAAAACATGAATTGAATGAGCTGGTAGCCTATTTAAACGAAGGAATTGAAAAATGCCGACAAGCTTTAAATACGTACTACGAGGCAATCAAAACCCAAAAGTCGAAGGAGGCAGATGAGGAAATTTTCAAATCAAATTTATCCCGGCAATATGAATTCAATTGCCTTGATGCTGTTAAAAAGTTTGGGAAGAACTTTGCCAACCGTTTATTTCCCATTATAAATAATTCAACACGCGAAAGATTGAATAATAACGATGAGGAAAATACGTCAACAGACAAAAACAACAATGTTGAAAGCTAAAAAGTATCCAAATATCTTTTGCAAAATGATTTTGAAGCTTTAAAAGTGCTTTGCAATGCTTAGTGGAATACATTTAAACCTTTGAATTTACTTCAGCAGCATCAGCAAAATGATTTTAATGCATTAAAATCAAAATGCAACATATAGAGAATCACTTTTAAGGCAATAAAATCACTTTAACACATTATGCAAAATGATTTTAAAAGGAAGAATGTACTTTAACAATTGTTGCGAAATGATTTTAAGAGGATAAAAACAATTTGCATGAGTTGCAAAACAAATTTTAAGCTGTGAAAGTATTTGGTGAAAAGAATTTAAGTGGATTTAATGAAAATTACGTAATTATTTATATAGGGAAGTGCTGAAAAAATGTACAGTCAGTAATAAGGGAAGGAAATATGGCTTTTGCAACAGAAAATGAAGATAAAGAATGAATTACATGTAATTTATATATAAACTAGTTTTATTGTTTAACTTTTTAAAATTTAAAAAATAAAAAAATGAAATTGACGAATTTTTCTGCCAACAAAATTAGCAGGAAAGAAGCCCAGGAAATTAGAGGAGGCGATAGTGTATATTGTGGTTGTGCATGTGCTTATGCAAATTCTGGAGGATCAAGTGATGCCGGAAATTGTGGGGCAAATTATGAAGGAGGGCTTAAATCACCTGGTGGAGAATATAAATGTGCGGTATATGAAAGTGCAAAAGAAGGTACTAGTTTTGGATGATAACTAAATTAGTAAAGGATGCTGAGATGTATCCTTCTCTAAGTTATACTATAATAATAATCTTAGTAGCCATATGTCTAGATTGAGACCATATTTTAAATGGATAGCCACATTAACTATTATAGTTCATTGTAGTCAATCAGGAAGTAATGAATTAGAACCACCTGATGAAATTGAAGAGGCTATTCCTGAAGGCGCAATAAAAATAAACTATGACAGGTATGTTTACATACCGATTTTTTTTAACGATAGCATTAAAGCCAATGCAATGTTTGATATAGGTGCGCCAGGATTACCTTTAATGGATGATTCATTAGCCCCGATGTTTAAATTTAAATATGAAAAGGGCCATTTTATGACCTGTTATTTATTAAATGGTTGTGTTTTTGCAAAATTGCCTAAATCAGAACTTAAAACAAAAATTGGAGATTTAGAGTTTTTACAAAAATTTGCTATATACGATCTAGATAAATTTGAGTGTGACATTCAGATAGGAGCTGAGAAATTTAGAGAAAAAGTAATTGAACTTGATTTAGATCAAGAATATATGTTGATAAGTGACAGTATCTCGAAAATACCAGAATACTCTGCCGAAATAATTGGAGGTAAGCATTTAAAAGTTCAATTAACAATAGTTACACAATCAGGAGAATCATATTCGGGAAATTATATACTTGATACAGGTTACCCTGGAATGATTATGTTATTTGATAAAACAGAAAAGAATGAAATTTTTAATCAAATACCTGATTCTGCCAAGATAATAGCAAAGAATTTAGATGGAAGAACTGATTGTTTATTTAAACCGGCTAAAATTAAAATCGGGAATTATGAACTCAATGAACCGATTATTAAAGTGTTTAACCTTACAAAAAAAGGTGTTAAAGGCTTGGTTGGTAACAGGTTTTTTGAGATGTTTAATGTTAAGCTAGACCTATTAGCAAACAAATTATATTTAACTCCAAAAGAACAAAAAATAGAACAACCTTTTAACAAGTTTCACTCTGGTGTTGGATTTCAAATTTCCGATAAAGATGTAGATGCTAAATATATTGTTTCTGCAGTAGTTTCTGGCAGAAAAGCTGAAAAGGCTGGTTTTAAACTTGGGGATATGGTATTAGAAATAAATGGTGTAAAAACAAAAGATATAGAATTAGATACGTTAAAATCATTATGTAAAATGCCAATAGGGACAAAGCACAACTTACTAATAAAAAGAGGTGATAGCCTTTTTGAAAAGCAACTAGTACTTGAGAAACTTTATTAATTAAAGTGTTTAATGAATGAAATCATACCATCTGATAAAAACGAAAAACCACTATTATTTATACAGCTACCATAACAATAGTGTTATTTATTGTCACCCAGTTTTGTCGTTTATAATAGAAAGAACAAAAACTGTTGATGATATAGATGCTTGGATAAGGAATTGCGCTAGTTCTGGAAAATATTCAGAAAATGAGCTTAGATATCATTATAATAAGTATAAATATTTGAAAAGTAAAGGCTATTTTAATAATATAAATATACCTAAACTGGATGGGGTGATACAACCAGAATTAATTAAGAAGCAGTTGGCAAATTTAAGACAAGTTACTTTTGAAGTAACTGATGCCTGTAATTTGAGTTGTGAATACTGTGGGTATGGCAAGTTTTATGAGGATTTCGATAAAAGGAATGATAAGTTTTTAAGTTTTTCGGCTGCAAAAAAATTATTAGAAAAGAACGAAGAAGATTTATTTGACGATGTTCATGAACAAAATGACATATTCGCAAAATCAAAAATAAATCTGAACAACTTTGGAAAACTCATTATCTTAACTAACGGAGATATTTTGTCAAATATAAATGGAAAACCTCTCGGGAACTTTCATGAAAGTTCAATTAAGGATGCTATCTACAATGAATTACAAACAGAAGAAAGCTGGCGTTTAACAAAGAATAAAGTAAAAGTATGTAAGGATTGTATTTATAATCAATTATGCCCACCAATTTCAAATTATGAATTAGCAATAGGCAAATATAATTTATGTCATGTTTGGGAAAATTAGTGAAGTCATTTGTTTAATTCTCATTAATGAAATAATATTTTTGACTCCTATGAACTTTTATTGATTTAGTATGAGAAGTTTAGTTAATATAATGGATACCCTGAAATTTGAAATGAATCAATATGTATACTGAACTGTCAAACACAATCAATATTAGACTAACGAAAATAAAATTTAATGTACTACATCCATTTTAATCAACAGCACTCTTGTTCCACAGAAACCAAATGCAGATACATTTTACTATTTAAAAAATATTTGAATTAATTTGCTTCAAATATCTACAGCTTAAAAAAATGTATTTATACTAAGCCAGTTTGAAATATTGTAAATTGAAATTTTAAAATGGCTTTGTATATGCCGATCGACTGGCAGTTTTGGTTTGCTTCACAAGCTTGCAAACCAATTACTAACAGCGGTTCGGTATAAAAAAAGCATGATAGTTATCACCAAGAATCGAAATGGTACCTGGCTCTTTGTTATCTGAAATTAGAAGAAAACAAAAAAGCTCGGAAACTACTGAAAGGCCTTGGCAATTTAAAAAACTTTTACCAGGAAAGGGCAAAAGTAATTCTTACACAAGTGAAATAGGTGAGAATTTTGATTTTTCTCATTCCAAGAACAGGGAGTAGAGGACTATTTGGTAGTAAAAGTATATACAGATGGTAGATATTATATGTTTGTACTAAATAATGATGATAAAGTTATTATTGATATTGGTTTTAACTTTATTGAAACTAATTTTAGAGACTTTTTTGTAGCCTCATCAGTCTCCAGTTGACCTTAAGGGTAAATGACCAATATCAAGATTCAATATAAATTAAGTTAAAACTTAAAATGTATCAACAAATTTGGTTAATTCTTTTGCCCATAAATAATATTGTAAATATATTTGCACCGTCATTTTAACAAAAGTCTCACACTAAACCAATTACAAGAATAATTTACTTAATGTTTTAATTATGAAGGTTCCGTTTCTTTTTACTTTTTTATTTTTAATTTCTGTAATTTCAGTTGATGCTCAACTGGGTATTAATATTAATGAACCACATTCATCTACCGTTCTTCATTTAGTTGCTCCAGGGAACAACCAGGGGTTATTAATTCCAGTTGTTAATAATTTATTCACCAGGGGGCCAATTGTGCGTCCAACTCATCCTGACGGGCAGGAGCCTGCTAATGGGTTAATGGTGTATTACACCAAAGAAAATACATTTTACTATTATCATAATGGATGGCATGAAATCAACCCCTTCGATCAAAATGAAGGAAGTAATGATATAACAACAAAAAATGGTGATAATATTGTTGTAACACAAGGTAATATTTCAGTAAACAATGGAGATATAAATGCTAGTAATGGAACTGTAACGGCAAACACATTTGTGGGTTATGGAACAATACCTGTTGGAGGAATTATAATGTGGAGCGGTTCAGCAGCATCTATCCCTGTTGGTTGGGCGCTATGCAATGGTGCTAATGGAACACCTAATTTAAGAGGGCGGTTTATAGTTGGTTATGACGACCGAACTTCTGGCTATCCAGGGTATAGTGGTGCAGAATATCACACAATGGAAAATAGAGGAGGTGAAAAAGAAGTCACTTTAACAGCGAATCAATCAGGACTTAGGGCGCATAACCATGGAATTACAGATCCTGGTCATAATCATTCCTATGTTAATTGGCCGAATCAGGCTGGCTTTAATAGAGGTAATAAAAATGCTGAAGTTACTAGAAATGATAAACAAACATCTCAAACTTCAGGTTCAACGCCAACTGGCATTACTATCAATGATCAAGGGCCATTAAATGCTCTTGATGCACATGAGAATCGTCCACCATATTATGTATTAGCATTCATCATGAGAATTAAATAAAATAAAGATCTCTATGTTTAGATATATTCTCATGGTAGCATTTCTGCTACTTTTAAGATCTGCTATTTCTCAGGATTTGTTTATTAAAAGAACAGCAGCAGAACCTGAAAAACTGGCTCCAAATGTTCCGACTATTACAATAATAAAAGGCACATCCCTTACTATAAAAAATGGGAATTTAATTACTGATGCAGGTGATTTTACTGCTATAAGCAATGGTGGTGAAATAACTATATCAGGGAACATTGTAAATAACTCATCAAGAGAGCTTTTTGCTGATCTGGAAGGGGGAAATGTAACTTTTCAAAGCACTTCAACTTCTCCGGATACCATCTCTGGCAATCCTATTAACTTTTTTCAGTTAAATTTAAACAGCACTGCCGATATTGGGCTTGTGGTTAATACTGATATTACTGTTAAGGAGGTGTTTAACATTGTTGGCGGAAAAACTGATATCTCAAAATACCATAGAATTATCCTGCCTTACTGGATGTCTGGCATTCCCCCCAATCAGGAAGCTCATTTTGGAAAAATTGTTGGCGAAACAAATGCAACAAGAATTGTAGGTGAAGGTGAAATATTTGCAGAACAGATACCAGTCGGACAAGTTGGGAGCCTGGGTATTGGGGTGAAAATTGATTATACCAGTCCTGGCACTTTAATAGACTTTGCAAGAGGAAATTCAATACAACAACATGCTGCTAGTGGTAGTATAAGCAAATATGTTCAAATATACAATACACTCTCAGGTACCCCTACCCCTACAATAACCATCAACTACTTTGATGATGACCTGCCTCCAATTGTAGGGTATGATGAGAATAACTTTAAATTTTGGTATTCTACAGATGATTATAATTATACCAAGTTAGCAGGAGGAACAGTAGATGTAGGCAATAATGTTTTTTCTTACACTTCAAACCTAAACCCTGGCAGATATACCATAAGTGATGAAATCTGTGTAGACATACCCCAAATAGAACTTGGTGATGATTTAGCATATTGCGAAGGAAGCTCAATAACTTTAGAAAATACAACCGGAACATCAAATGGTCTTGGTTTTTCATGGATAACTGAGGGGAGCTTAGATACTTTAACAACTGAAACCATTTCAGTAAATAACTTCGATGGAAAAGTAAAGCTTAGGCTTACTGATCAGGATGGGTGTTTCTCTTGGGATTCAGTCATTGTTAACTTACACCCTTTGCCTGATGTTGATTTCAATACAAATGGTGGAATAAACACAAATACCTCTTGCTTAGGACATACCTTCAATTTTAGTAACTTAACAACTATACCTCAAGGGAGTGTTACAAGTTATTCATGGGAATTTGGAGATGGTACAAACTCTACTGCTGAAAGCTATACCAAACAGTATTTGCAAGCCGGAAATTATACAGTGAAACTTACTGCAACTTCTGCATTAGGTTGTGTTGATTCAAGCAAAAGGGTTCTTGAAGTAATGAATCTCCCATCTGTTAATTTCACTACTCAAAATACATGTTCTTCAGAATCAGCAAACTTTAATAGTACATCAAGTGATGCCATTGGCATCTCAACTCTTACTTGGGACTTTGGAGATGGTTCTGACAGAGAAATAGTTACTGGATCAACTTCAATTGAACACCTCTATAGCAACCATGGAAATTATATAAGCAAATTAATCGTTACTTCCAGTGTTGGATGTGTTGATTCTGTTGAACAAAATATTGAGGTCTACCCTTCGGTAAATGCTGATTTTCAAGTGTCAGATAATTGCCAGGGGGAGCAATTTAATTTTATAAATAATTCTACAGCTCCAAATAGTACTATCGAAAGTTATCTGTGGAATTTTGGAGGATTAAGCACTTTAAGTATTGAAAACCCTCAATACGAGTTTACTAATAGTGGCGACTTTGATATAACGCTACTAATAACGTCTAACCACGGTTGTTCATCTGAAAGAACAAAACAACTTACTGTTTTTCCATTGCCTCAAACAGACTTCTATTTTTCGAATGCATGCTATGGGCAAGAAGTTAGTTTTGATAATAACAGCATAATAACGAGTGGGTTAATTTCATCATATTCCTGGGATTTTGGTGATGGAACAACGTCAGCTGATGAAAACGCATCCTATACATATCCATCCTATGGAACCTACCAGGTTAAGTTAAATGCAATATCAGACAATGGTTGTATAAATAATACAATCAAAGAAATTACAATTCATGAAACGCCAGACGCAAATTTCTTTGCAGAGAATGTATGTCTGAATCAGCAAATGGAATTTGTAAATACTTCTGGAATTCAAAGTGGCACCCTTACTTACAATTGGGATTTTGGTAATGGAGAGGTGTCAAACCAGGAAAATCCAATAATTAATTATCCAAATGAAGGGAGTTACAATGTAAATCTTGAAGTGGTATCTGAAAATAATTGTGCAGATAAAATCGAAAAGCAGGTAATTGTATATTCTAATCCTGAATTGGATTTAGGAGGTGAAATTAATACATGCGAAGATCAAATCATAATTGATGCTGCAAACAATGGTTCAACCTATTTTTGGTCAGATAACAGTACTGAACAGACAAAAACAATAACCACAGATGGTAGCTATTTCGTGATAATCACAAATGCTAATAACTGTTCACACAAAGAGGACTTTAATGTAACCCTTCAATCGGGTTTTATTCCTAATCTTGGAATTGATACAATAGTATGTGAAAAGCATCAATTAGAGGCTTATAATTTTGCAAGCACCTATTTATGGAATACTGGAGAAACAACATCCTCAATAGAAATCACACAAAGTGGTAATTACTCAGTAGCTGTTACTGACCAGAATGATTGTGTAGGTACAGATAATATTTACGTAACTGTTAATCCGGGTCCTAGTCTTGATTTAGGTGGAGATTTAAACCTCTGTGGAGAGAACTCTACGATACTTTCACCGAGTTCTGATGCTAATTCATTTATTTGGTCAGATAATACAACAGCATCCACTCTTTATGTCAATCAACCTGGGGATTATTGGGTAAAAGCAACAAACACATATAATTGTAGTTCATATGACACTATCTCAGTCGCTTTTCATGCCCTTCCTGGTTACAACCTCAAAGATATATCTTTTTGTGGTGAGGGCGTTTTAGATGCAGGTAATTTTGGTTGTGATTATTTATGGTCTAATGGTTCTACTAACAAAACTATTAGTATAAATGACGCTGGACTATATTGGGTAAGAATCTCTAGTTTTGAGAATTGCTATATAATTGATTCAGCAGACATTAGCATTAATGAGTTGCCTGCCATTTCAATTCCTGATCACATTGAAATCTGTGAAGGCGATTCAGCTGAATTAAATGCAATTAATCCAAATAGTACTTATAACTGGTCTACTGGACAATCAAGTAGTTCAATATTTGTAACTGAAGCAGGAATATACAGTGTTGATGTAGAAAATGAAAATAGTTGTCAGTCATCAAAAGTGATTACAATTTCTGTTAATGATAAACCTGAAATCAACCTTTCTGATTATCAGATGTTGTGTTCTAACGATACTTTAATTCTAAGCTCAGGTAATAGCAATGCTACAGCTTATAAGTGGTTGTTAAATAACGAGGTCATTTCAGAGCAAAATGAACTTAGTGTAACTTTTCCTGGAATGTACTCAATTGAAGTTTTCAATAATAGAGGGTGCAAGAATATTGACTCAGTAGAAATTGAAAAAGCAGATTTCGATCTTTTAGCAAACTTTATTGTTGCAAGTGAAATATTTGCAGGTGATACAGTGCAATTTATCAATTTGTCTCAACCAGCGGCAGACGGCTATCTCTGGAGTTTTGGCGATGGAACTTTTAGTGATCTTGAAAGTCCGGAGCACAGGTATTATTTTTCTTCTGATTTTGAGGTTTCACTAAATGTTACTAAAGGACAATGTTCAGATCAAATGACTAAGACAGTACATGTAAAAGGAGGGTTAAAATCAGCTGAGGAAAATGAGAATTTGATTGGGGATTTAAATATTTTCTCAATAAAAGAATTTAATGTATTTCCTAATCCATCAAACGGATATTTTAAAAGTAAAATACTACTTAGTGAACCTGAAGATGTTTACATCTTCTTATATGATATCTATGGAAAACTAATTCAGCAAAGAAAACTATACAATTTTGACAATTATATATTAGACTACAATTTACCTCTTAAAAGTGGGGTTTATATTCTTAAAATAATTTCAAGAGGTATTACGGATAATAAAAAGTTAATAATTATTAGATGATTTTGTTAAAATACTTTATCAATAACTTATTAACCTGAGTTCGGTTAAAAATATTCACACAGTTTGAATTAATTTTTAGCAGAAATTGCAATAAATTTTTGAAGGACTATCGGGATAGTTCTAGCCTGATTAATTCATAAAAATGAATGAATACATCATGTAGTGCTGAATGTCATAAAGATATTTGATTTGACTTATGAAATTAATTTTCATTCATTTTTACCAAAGGCGCACCAATTTCGGTGCATCTGTTTCGTTGCGCAAGCTTTGCAGTATGAAATACAGCTGTAGTTTCCGCTCCTTACATCTGCGCTAAAC
>JBNKJW010000072.1:0-18276 GCA_050291445.1 Bacteroidales bacterium
AAGTAATCAAATATTTCTTGTGGTAAGATTAATCGAATTAAGCTATTGAAATGTTCATTATCTGAATGCATAAACCTTGTATAAAAAGTCTACTAAGTTCTATCTTTAGAATTAATTCCACAACTTTTTAAAGTGATCCGTTTTAATCGGTATTAGAATGATTGAGAATGTGTGCGAAGTTCCTAAAACAAAAAAGACTTACAAAAGTGTAAGTCTCTGATTTTCATTGTGAACCCGAAGGGATTCGAACCCCTAACCTCCTGATCCGTAGTCAGGTGCACTATCCAGTTATGCTACGGGTCCATTGTAAAAGCGGGTGCAAATATAGTAAAAAAATCAAAAAAATCGTAAAAAAACATCTTTTTATAACCGCTTTTTTAAAGGTTAGTTTAACTACAGACTAATTGCTTTTTGTTATATTTGTTTTAGCTTTTATGCAAAATGTTCTAAAAACTACTAAATCATGAAAAAAGCCCTCAAAAAAACACTCAAGGGTGTTGTTATACTATTGGTTGTATTAATCCTGTTAATCATTTTTATACCAATTGTTTTTAAAGGAAAAATTAATCAAATAGTAAAAGAACAAGCCAATGCCAATCTGAATGCTAAGCTTGAATTCGTAGACTTAAGTCTTTCACTTATTAGAAGTTTCCCAGCCTTGAGTGTGCGGATTGATGAACTGTCACTTTCGGGAATTGGGGATTTTGATGAGGATACACTGGTTAAATTCAACTATTTCCAAACCGATGTAAGTCTGGGGAGTGTTATTTTTGGAGACGAAATTGAAATAAAAGCGATTATCCTCGATAAACCTGACGTTAAAGCCATTGTACTTGAAAACGGAATGGCTAACTGGGACATTGCAAAAGCTGACACCGCAACCGCAGAAGAAGAAGTAACAGACACCACTGTGGCAGAAGAACCTTCATCCTTTAAAATTGCATTAAAAAAGTTTGAAATAAATGAAGCACTGATTTCATACGACGATAGACAATCAAAAATGAAAGCCACCATCGATACACTCAACTTTCTTTTAAAAGGAGACCTGTCAGCATCGGTCACAAAACTCAATATAAAAACCAGCATTGAAGCCCTTACTTTTGCAATGGGCGGCATAAAATACCTTAAAAGGGCAAAACTAAGCTTTAAGTCAGATTTTGAGGCAAATATGGACAGCATGTCCTTTACTTTTAAGGAAAATGAATTTGGTTTGAATGATATTGTCCTTGGCTTTGATGGAAATATAAAAATGCCAACAGAAGATATTGCCATGGATATCACTTTTGGAACAAAAAAAACAGATTTTAAATCAGTGCTTTCCTTAATACCTGTAATTTACATGCAGGATTTTGCCGGATTGGAAGCTTCCGGAAAATTTGATTTTAATGGCTATGCCAAAGGCATTTACAACGATTCAATTTTGCCAGCTTTTGGGCTCGACCTAAATATTGAAAAGGGTATGTTTAAATATCCCGATTTACCAAAATCGGTTGATAATATAAATGTTGCTGTTAAGGTGAATAGCAAAGGTGGCTCAGGAAACAACAATACAGTAGATTTGAAAAAAGCCCATGCAGAAATTGCAGGCAACCCAATTGATGCCAAAATGTTTGTTTCAACCACTACTGCTGATGTTGATATGACTGGAAACGTGGCTGCCCAAATAGATTTCGCTAGCCTGAGTGATGTAGTACCACTTGACGATATGACATTAAAAGGCCTGATGAACGCGAATTTAGACCTGGAAGGCAAACTTTCATCACTTGAAAATGAAAAATATGATGAGTTTAAAGCTGATGGCAAAATTGAACTAAATAAATTTGAATATGCCAGTAATGATTTACCTGAAAAAGTAACAATTCCATCTGCAAATATGCGTTTTACCCCCGCATTTGTTAGCCTCGATAATTTTGATGTGTTTATTGGCAAAAGCGACATGCATCTGGCAGGAAAAATTGATAACGTATTACCATATGCCCTGCAAGATTCAACGCTTGTTGCACGATTTAATTTCAATTCGAGCAACCTGGACATGAGTGACTTAATGAGCACCGAAGAAACAGAAGAAGAGCCTATTGCCACTACAGAAGAACCAGAAAGCACTGATTCTGTTTCTCTTACAGCATTTGAGATACCTGGCAATATTGACTTTTTATTAAAATCAAAACTTGATAAAATAAAATACGACAACCTGAACATCACTAACCTTAATGGAGACATTCTGCTTAAAGACAGTAAAGCCATGTTCCGTGAAGTAAAAATGAACCTTTTGGATGGTAGTATGCAAATGGATGGTACTTATGATTCAAAGGTAATTAAACAACCAAAAGTTAATTTTGACTTAAAAATAAAAGATTTTAACATTCCTGCAGCTTTTGAGGCTTTTAATACTGTAAAACAACTTGCCCCCATTGCAAAAAATGCGAATGGGAAATTCTCCCTCGATTTCGATTTTGCAACCGATTTAGATTATCACATGTCTCCAAAGTATGAAACCTTGAACGGTGCTGGAAGATTTCAGTCAAAAGAAATCAGTATTACTAAATCAAAAGCATTAGGGAAACTGGCTTCGGTAACAAAGTGGGAAAAACTTGAAAATCCATCGCTGAATGATGTTGACTTAAAATTTAAAATAAAAAATGGCAATTTAATGGTTGAACCAACAAAAATGAAATTGGGAAAATCAGAACTAGAGTTCAGCGGATCGCAAAACCTCAACAAAGAGATTGACTATAAATTAGGACTTGATTTACCAACTAAAGAATTAGGCAAAGCTGTAAATAAAATTGCCAACAACCTGCTTGCAAGTACTGGTAAAGAAGTTAATGTGGGCGATAAAATTAAAATGAATGTTTTCGTAAGTGGGACTTTAAACGATCCTAAATTTAGTTTATCCGGCAAAAAAGGTGACAATGAAGGAGGTGTAAAAGAACAAATCAAAAATGAAATAAAAAAAGGCCTGAGTGATGAAGCTAAAAAGCTGGTAGAAGAGGCTGATAAAAAAGCGCAGGCTATTATTGACAAAGCTAATCAGGAGGCTGAGAAAATTAAAGCTGAGGCAAAAAAAGCGGGTAATAAACTAGTACAAGAGGCTGATGCACAAGGCGATAAACTGAAAAGTGAAGCAGATAAAAAAGGCCAGGAGCTAATTAGCAATGCAGGAAACCCAATAGCTAAAATAGGTGCAAAAAAAGCAGCCGAAAAGTTAAACCAGGAAGCTGAGAAATCTGCACAAAAACTTCATAATGAAGCTCAGGCTAAGGCAGACAAGCTGAACCAGGAAGCAGAAAGAAAAGCGGATGCACTGGTTTCAAAAGCAGAAGATGAAGCACAAAAAATAAAAGATGAAGCCAATAAAAAGGCTGAGAATATGGGAAAATAGTAAAAATAAGATAAATGCATATAAAGAAGTTCATAAAGGAAAACACACTAACTACTTCATGGTTAAAAACAATTGCATGTATGCTGTTCTTCTTTGCGTCTTCTACAATTTTAAAAGGGCAAAGAGGCGATTGCAAAGAAATAAAGAACCAGGCTGCAATTAAATTGTTTCAGGAAGCTGTTATAAAACCATCCCATAAATATCGCGAAGCAATTTCCCTGCTAGAAGAAGCGATTATTCTTCAAAAAAATTACGTGGATGCCTATTACAACTTAGCAGAAATATCATACCTTCAAGCCATTAAAACGCCAATCAACTCAAATGAAATAGGAGAACTTGATGATTTCTACAATGAAGCTGAAAAAGGATTTTTAAAAGTAATAGAACTATGTCCTTCTTACGATTATTATAATGCCTTTTATTATTTGGGTGATTTTTATTATTCAACCAGAGAATTTGAAAAAGCAAATGGGTTTCTTGAAACCTTTTTAGAGCACAACAGCGAAGGTTCTGTGCACTACAAAGAAGCCATAAAAATGGTTAAGAATATAGGATATTACCTTGAACTTTTGAACAATCCTGTACCTTTTAAACCTACTCCGTTAAAAGATGTTTGCACTGACAATGATGAATACCTACCGCTTATCTCGCCGGATGAAGAAATGCTCTTTTATTCAAGGAGGTACAAAGTTAATCCAAATACTGCTTACGAAAAATACATCGAAGAGTTGGTTTTTAGTAGCAGAAACTGGGCTGATTCATCAACTTTTAAATTTGTAAGAGGAATACCTTTGGATGAACCTTTCAACGACGGACGAAACCAGGGAGGAGCCACAATAACTATTGACAACAATCATTTGTTTATCACCATTTGCGAATACGAGCGTGCAAATTACACTTCATTTAAAAACTGCGATATTTTCACATCTGATAACATCAAGAACGAATGGTCGCCATTGCGCAGACTTGGCAAAACAATCAATGGTAAAAACACTTTTGAGGGTATGCCAAGTATAACTGCCGATGGCAAAGTGCTTTTTTTTGCAAGTGCACGCGAGGGTGGTTATGGTGGGATAGACATTTACAAATCGGAGAAACAAAAAAATGGGCTCTGGGGCGAAGCATTAAACCTGGGGCCAGTAATAAACACAACTGGCGACGATAAAACCCCCTTCATTCATTCCGATAGTCAAACATTGTATTTTGCAACCAATGGCCGCTTAGGGCTGGGTGGTTTTGATGTATTTTATTCGCAATACAATGGATTTGGACAATGGTCGGAGCCACAAAACATGGGATACCCTATAAACACCGAAAACGATGAGCTCGGACTAATCGTTAGTGCTAATGGGAAAAGAATTTTCTTTTCTTCAAAATCATTTAATGAAGATGGTAACTGGGACATCTATTCGGCAGAACTATACGAACAAGCACGACCTAAAAAAGTGTTGTTTGTAAAAGGAAAGCTCACCGATCAGGAAGGCAGGGAGGTGACCGATGCAAAAGTTGGCATAAAGGGTGTAAAAAGCAACGAAACCACCGAAGGCCTTGTTGACTCATACTCAGGGAAATACGCCGTGGCAGTACCAGTAAAAAAAGATGAAGATTATCTGCTTACTGTCAAAAAAGACAAGTATTTTTTTGATTCTAAATTAATTGACCCTGATGATGATGAATATGAACCTCCAACTACAATAGATTTTAAAATAGGGAAAATTGAAAAAGGGAAGCCTGTCCGTCTTCAAAATGTAAATTTTGAATATGGCTCACACAAATTAAATGAAATCAGCAAAGCTAATATCAACCAATTGGTGGA
This sequence comes from Bacteroidales bacterium, assembly GCA_050291445.1. Lineage (GTDB taxonomy): Bacteria > Bacteroidota > Bacteroidia > Bacteroidales > NBLH01 > NBLH01. Next base: position 5,199 of record JBNKJW010000072.1, read on the forward strand.
GTTCATGAAAGTAAATAAAAAAATTAGAATAATGCTTCATGGACACACCGACAACAGGGGAACCCCTGATTTTAACCAGGCGCTTTCACAACTTAGGGTACAGTCGGTAAGAAACTACATGCGCAAACAAGGAATCAACTCAGACAGAATTAGTTACAGAGGGTTTGGAGAAAAGAAACCTTTGGCAACCAACGCCACCAAAAAAGGCAGAAAAATAAACAGAAGGGTTGAATTTATTGTAAAGTAACACCATCCAAAATAAGATTATAAAGGAAAAACTGGTGTTATGCCTAAAAATATAATGTTAATCCAGATAAAGTCAGATATTACATGACAACCTTATCGGTATAAGCATAAAAAAACCTCCGGATTGGAGGTTAAATATCATTTTTTAAAAGAAGAATTAAAATCTCTTCTCTTTGATTCTTGCTTTTTTACCAGTAAGTCCTCTAAAATAGAAAATACGTGCTCTACGGACTTTACCCTTTTTATTTATCTCAACTTTCTCAATAAACGGAGAAAAAGTTGGAAAAATTCTTTCAACACCAACATTACCTGACATTTTTCTAACTGTGAAAGTTTCAGTTGCACCATCTCCTCTGCGTTGCAAAACAACGCCCCTGAACTGCTGAACCCGTTCTTTGTTTCCTTCTTTGATTTTATAATGTACAGTAATAGTATCTCCACTTGAAAAAACCGGCAATTCTGTATTGTTTGCCGCAAATTCATTCTCAACAACTTTAATTAAATCCATGCTCTTATTTATTAAAATTTTTGCTTTCAAAAATCAGGCTGCAATATTACAACTTTTTTCCCAAATAAAAGAATTTCTCTTAAATATATTTTGAAATTTCTCAACCCTGGTAGCTACCTCGACCTAAACACTTTGCTATATCACATAATCCGTGGTTTTATCGGCTAAAACAATAACTCACAATATTAGCTCCCATCCTAAGTGCTTCTTGTCTTTTTTCCTCAGAATCATTATGTACTTCAGTATCTTCCCATCCGTCCCCCAAATCACATTCGTAGGTATAAAAACACACTAATCTGCCTTCATATACCAAACCAAAACCCTGGGGTCTTTTTCCATCATGTTCATGTATTTTAGGCAGTCCTTCGGCGAACTTATATTTTTGATGATAGATGGGATGAGAAAAGGGCAATTCAACAAAATCCAGTTCAGGAAAAACCTTTTTCATTTCCCTCCTCACAAATTTATCCATTCCATAATTGTCATCAATATGCAAAAATCCACCAGCAATCAGGTATTTTCGCAAATTAGCAGCTTCTTCTTCTGAAAAAATCACATTTCCGTGCCCGGTCATATGAACAAAAGGGAATTGAAACAAGTCAACGCTCCCAACTTCTACCGGAACATCATTTAGTTGAATGGAGGTTCGTAAATCCGTGTTGCAAAATTTAATTAAATTTGGCAACGAGGTTGGGTTTGCATACCAATCTCCTCCACCCTTGTATTTTAAGAGTCCAACTTTTACTGATTGTTGCCCAACAATAACAATTGAACTAAAAACAAAAAAGACCAACAAAAGGCTATATTTCTTCATGTGTTACTATTCAAATTTAAGAAAAGAAATAAAGTTGATTGGAAAGATACGAATTAAAAATCAAAGTTATCCTGGAAGCGTTGTTGCTTTTTATATTCAAGTCCCTGAAACATAGATGATTTAATATTAATTTTAAAATTGTAACTTTTGTAGGTTCCAAAGGGCACAAAATTAAAACCCATCTGCCAGCAATGCAGATCACGTGAAATGCTCATGCGAACATGAACCAACTTTTTCTCCTCAAAATCGTAACTGCCACTCGAAGTAATTTTCCATTTTGGAGTTAAGGAAAGGCTGCCATTTAAATTAAGTGTCTGGGTAACCTCCGGTTCATATTCATACCTACCTGTTATTTCATTTAACTTGGTGGTGCTGTTGTTATAACTCCAACTATAATTAATCGATAAGTTCCAGGGTATTTTAAAGTCATAGTCTTCAGGTTCCGCCTCATCTCCCTTTCCTTTTTTCTGTCGGTTTCTGTCCAAGCCCTCCAAATTATCAAGTCCATTTTCATCCAGGGACTCTGCATTATCATTGCCTCCCTTTTTATCTTTACTATCCTTTTTATCTTTCTTTTTAAAAGTATCCGAGTTAATTGAACCACTTAGCGAAACTGTGCTTCTTTTAAGATGTCCAAGTACTTGATCTTGCTCAACATAAAGTTGATTGATTCGTTTACCTGTAGCAGGATCAATTTTGTACAAATCAATTGCACCGCTATACGTAACATTAACTTGCTTAAACAGCTTAGTATTGGCACTAAGGTTTACATCCGACCAATTCATAGAGTCTGCTGCCAGGTTGTAATTAGTGCTAAACCTAAGGCTGTTTAAAAGGATTATTTTTTTGTATTCTTCGGTAGTATCCTTTGAGTGGGTTTTCATTTCAAAATTATTATCGAGGCTAAACCCAATACTCCCGGACTTTCCGGTTGGAGGTGCTCCATAAATCCCATTGCCATAGGTTGAGAATCGTCTATCAACAGTGTCAGGATAGGCTAAATCATGCTCGTAAAAGTTCCAAAAGTCGGTTCCAAAATCAGGTCGGTAACTGAATGAAACAGAAGGGCTCATTACATGCCTGATAGCAGCAATACGACCCTTTTTAAATTCCTTAATACCATACAACTTAGTTGAAAAGGGTGCCGAAAAACCAAAATCGTAAACATGGTACAAACCTAAGCCTTTCTGCGGAACTGTATCACTATAGGTTTTATAAATCACTGATTGCCCAGTAGCAATATCATATTCTCTGTGGACTCTTTGTTCCAAACGGCTGGTATAAATTCGCCCATTATATGTAATTCCAGGCGACAAATTAAAATATTTAAACACCTTTATGCTTGTAGAAATGGGTACATTGTATTTAAAACCATTTTCAAACTGATCAATGGCTTCTTCGGTAAACAGCACTGAATTTTTTGTCTGTATTTTATTTTCTAATTGTGATGAAAACCCTACGCTTATTTGCTCATACCAACGTTTTGACCCCACAGCCTCTCTTCGTTTAAATGGAAACTGTTTGCTCATATTAAAAGTTAATGTTGGCAACGTTAGGTTTATTGTTGAATCACTCAAATTTTGCGTAGCATTAATATTTGCCGAAAAATTAAAGGGTGTGCCAGGAAATGTTTTAGTATATGCTATACTTGAAGATGCATTATTGTTGGCAAAACTATTCGGGTTGGCCAAATTGTTACCAAGATTGTATTTTCGGTGCTGCGTAGAACCAAAATTTAATGAAGTGCTAAAGGTAGAAGTTGGATTGGCCTTTGAATCTCTGGCATAGTTCAACTTCACCCAGAACATTCTTTGTTCAGTATAGTCTTTGGCAATTTCCTTTTCACCCTGCACCACCTTTTGATAGCTAATATCAAAATTACCTCCGTATTTATACCTTTTTTTATATTTTGATCGGGCATTTAAGGTCCAGCTACCACTGGTGAAAATGCTTCCTAACACAACTAAGTCGAAATTTTTGCTTGCGGCCCAGTAATAACCACCGTCTTGAAGATAGAAACCTCTCCGTTGTTCTTCGCCATAACTAGGTAAAATAATGCCTGATGTACGGTTCTCCTGGCTGGGAAAATAGCCAAAGGGAAGCCCTATAGGAACTGGAATATCAGAAAGCACAAACCAAAATGGCCCTGTAATAATCTTTTCTTCTGGAACGACTTTAGCCTTGGTAAGCTTTATATAAAAATGCGGATGATCAGCATCACAGGTGGTATATTTTCCATTTACAATATGGATTTCCTTATTGGGTTGCATTTTTGTTGTTCCACCATGCAAAAAGCCACCATTTGACTCCGTTACAACATCGGTTACAAGGCCTTTTTTTGATTTTGTATTGTATTTTATGGTTTTAATTTCATACTCATCGTTCCCCTGCTTAAAAACCGGATCCCCCTGCAACTTGCCTTCGGCATCTTCCAAAGCTTCGGCATAAATATAGTTCGAATCCATGTTCATTTCAATGTACCCGGCATCCAGCCCCATTTCCTCCATCGATAGTTTTGCGTCACCATAAGCATATATCATTTTACGTTTTAACGAAAAGCGCATGGAATCTTTTGCCGAGTAGGAAATGGGTGCTTTAATATCACTTTCTTCCTGTGGCACAACTTTAACTGAATCAACAACAGCTACGGAATCACTGGCTACTTTTATAGTATCACTAACTATGGTAAGCGAATCAGTTGGGGTTTCAACCTGGGCTTGCAACTTTATTGCAAATGCAAAAAAAAGTAACAACAAAGAAAATTTTATGGTTGACTTTTGGAACAAATTTCTAAATGCTATATTTGTTTGAGTTTTATATTTTCGGCGTCAAAGCTAAGAAAATTTAATAAAATAAAATACTACCTAAACCAGTTAACTTGATAGTGATTGCAACAACCAATTATAAATATTTGATTTTGAGCAATTTAATATTTTACAACAGATTTATAACAACCATTAGTGTTCATACTAAAATTTTATGCTAAAAGTAAGACCTTCATTTATAAAAGAGTATGTAGAAAAGTTAATTTTCCTTAAAAATTATTTTCTTTTTACAGGTTTGTGTTTGTTCTTTGTTATAAACACGATCACAACAACTGCCCAGTATAAAATAAAAACGGTTGTAATTGATGCCGGACACGGAGGAAAAGACCCTGGTGCAATAGGAAAAAAAGGAAAGGAAAAAGACCTTGCTCTTAAAATTGCATTAAAAGTTGGGGGTTATATTGAACAATATGTGCCAGGAGTAAAAGTGATTTATACACGTAAAAAAGACGTGTTTATCGAACTTTATAAAAGAGCTGAGATTGCAAATAAAAACAATGCAGATGTTTTCATCTCTATCCATATAAATTCAAATAAAACCTCAAAGCCATACGGGACAGCCACTTATGTAATGGGACTTAACAAAACAGAAGAAAACCTTGAAGTTGCCAAAAAGGAAAACTCTGTTATCCTACAAGAAAAAAATTACAAAAAAAATTACAAAGGATACGATCCGAATTCGGCTGAATCGCACATTATTTTAACCCTGTTGCAAAATGCACATCTTGATCAAAGTTTAAATCTTGCAGCAAAAATTCAAAACCAGTTTAAAACAAGGGCCGGACGAAAAGACATGGGTGTAAGGCAGGCTGGGCTGGTTGTATTATGGAATGCAACCATGCCGGCAGTTTTAGTCGAAACTGGTTTTATCAGCAATACAGCAGAGGAAAAGTATTTAATGACTGATGAGGGGCAATCTTACCTTGCATCTGCTATTTACCGAGCTTTTAAGGAATACAAAAAAGAAATCGAAAAAAACAGCAAAACAGTATACACCAACACATCAACAACAAATAATTCAAATACCTATGTTAAGAAAACCAATCAAAAGCATGGTATTACTTTCAGGGTACAAATAAAATCATCCTTGGGCAAAATCCCGGAAGGCTCTGCGCAACTACATGGGTTTAAGAATGTTAAAGAATACAATTTCAAAGGTATTTATAAATATTATGTGGGTGAATCGGATGATTTTAAGGAAATAATAAAAATCCAGGGTAAAGTAAGAGCGAAAGTGCCAGATGCCTTTGTTGTTGCATTCAAAAAAGACCAACGGATAAGTATAAAAGAAGCACTTAAAGAAATACGGGGTGAATAATCAATGCAATTACATTTATTAGATTTTTCAAACTAGTGTCATGTCGCATCTTGAATGACGGTTGCAATTATCCGCTAAGCGGGTTCTTAAGTTGTGTCGTTAGCTTATTTTTAATGCTTAGCATTTTTATAATCAGACCCGCTTAGCGGTTTTTATACCTAACAGAAAAGAGCCCGTGCATAAACCTTGAGTTATAAAAAAATTTCTTCGGGCCCAATAGGAAAAAACAATACAGAATTAACAAAGCCAATATATTTCATAAGTAGGTAGTGTAGAATGTTTTAAACCCGATTACCCTAGCAAAGCTCTCCCTTAGTCGAATAGTAATCAAATTATTTTATGTCGTGCTTGTTTTTTATCTTTGTATGGCAATAAATTAATTAAAAATAATTACCTTAATTAAAAAAAATGAGCACTGATATTAAAACCCGGGCACAAGCCTGGCTCACTGAAAGTTTTGATGCCGATACTAGAAAACAAGTTGAAGAATTGCTAAAAGCAGGAAATGAGAAGGCTTTAACTGAGGCATTTTATAAAGATCTTGAATTTGGCACAGGCGGATTAAGGGGCATAATGGGCGTTGGCACCAACAGAATGAACATTTACACTGTGGGAATGGCCACACAAGGGCTGGCTAACTACATGAAAATCAACTTCAAAGACATTGAAACACCAAAGATTGCTATTGCACACGATTGCAGAAACAACAGCCGCTTATTTGCAAAAACGGTGGCTAATATTTTCTCGGCCAATGGTTTTTATGTGTTTTTATTCGAGAGTTTACGACCAACACCAGAGCTTTCTTTTGCGATTAGATCATTCAACTGCCAAGGGGGCGTAGTCATAACTGCATCACACAACCCAAAAGAATACAATGGGTTTAAAGCCTACTGGGACGACGGGGCTCAACTAATTGCACCCCACGATACAAATGTTATTGACGAAGTAAGAAAAATCACTGATCCATCAGAAGTTAAGTTCACTCCTATTAAGCAAAACATAGAAGAACTTGGCCTGGAATTTGACAAAATTTATGTAGAACAATTAAAGTCACTTTCGTTATCCCCTGAAGCAATTGAGCGAAACAAAGACATGAAAATTGTCTATACGCCTATTCATGGTACGGGAGTTGAATTAGTTCCAATGGTTCTTGAGGCTTATGGTTTCAACAATGTAATAAATGTTCCTGAACAGGATGTCCCCGATGGGAATTTCCCTACTGTTGTTTCGCCAAACCCCGAAAATGCAGAAGCGTTAAAAATGGCCATAGAAAAAGCAGAATCTACTGATGCTGAACTGGTTATGGCAACCGACCCCGATGCAGATCGTGTAGGTATTGCTGTTAGGGATAAATCTGGCAAATTTGTATTATTAAATGGCAACCAAACGGGCGCTGTACTTATTTATTACCTGATAAAGCGCTGGAATGAACTGGGCAAAATTAAAGGCAATGAGTACATCGTTAAAACGATTGTAACTACAGAACTTTTAACAGACATTGCGAATAAATTTAACGTTGAAAGTTTTGATGTTCTAACTGGTTTTAAGTACATTGCAGATATCATCAAAAAAAATGAAGGTAAAAAAAGCTTTATTGGTGGTGGTGAAGAAAGCTATGGCTACCTTGCAGGTGAGTTTGTTAGAGATAAAGATGCAATTATGTCGTGTGCACTGATTGCAGAAGCAGCAGCATGGGCAAAAGAACAGGGAAAATCGATTTATGAGTTGCTGATTGACATTTATGTTGAATTTGGGCTGTACAAAGAAACATTAATGAACATTGTAAAACAAGGTAAAGAAGGGGCTGAAGAAATTGAAAAAATTATGCACGATTTTAGGACTTCGCCTCCTACTGAGATCAATAATTCTAAAGTAACTCATATTAAGGATTATAAAAAAAGTATATCTTTGGATATGGAAAAGAATAAATCGGATAAAATTGAGCTCCCAAAATCAAATGTTCTTCAATTTGAGTTGAAAGACGGAACGAAAATTTCCGTAAGGCCATCCGGAACAGAACCAAAGATTAAATATTATGTCAGCACAAAAGGTGAACTTTTGAGTGCCGCTGAATTTGAACAAATGAACAAAGAACTTGACAACAAACTGGAAAAAATATTAAAGTTCTTTAATAAATAATAAGTTTTAAAGCATATATAATAGTAAAGGCTGTCTCAAAACTAGATTTTGGACGCTGAGCTTGTCGAGGCGTGTGTTAATTATCAAGAAGTTATACATTTCGACAGGCCCAATGTCCAATAATTTAATGACTTTTGAGACAGCCTCTTTTTAAATACATCAACATGTTAATTCGGCAATTTATAAATAGAATAGCCAAACCAACTAAAAACAAATTGCAAAAACACAAACCAACCATTAGCAAATCAGTAATCCTCTTTTTGGTAATTCTATTAATTGCATGTTTTAACACCCCAGTGCAAGCGCAAAATCATGATGATGCGATTTGTGTTGCAGGTGGAAAAATGGAATTGGATTACCGAAAAAAACCATGGAAAGGGAACAATGCATTTCTGCAAAAATTCCTTCAACAAATTAATTATTTCGAAAACGAGAGCAAAATAAGGTTCCGGATACCTATAAAACTCTGGATTTACAGAAACAATAAGGGTGAAGGTGGAGCCTCTTACAAAGATATTAAAACCTTTATGGACGATTTAAACTACTATAACTCGTTTAATCAAACTGGTTTTCAATTTTATGTAAGAGAGATTAAACATATTGACAAAACCAGCCGTCAAATATTTAATTATCGCTATGAAGCACCTTTGCAAACCATATTCCGCCACACCAAACCAGCTATAAATGTTTATCTTATCGACAGGTTTAATAAAAAAGCTACTTCTAAAAAGGTAATTAAGGGTACTTATAACCATACTACCAAATCAATTATTTTGCAACGCAAAAATTCAACAACTGGATTAACCCATGAAATAGGACACTATTTTGGTCTATTGCACCCTCACCGCCATTACAATAAAGGAAAATCATTTCAGGAACCGGTAAGCAGGACAAGAACTGCCTCTGAGAATGAAAAAGGTACACCTCTTTGCGAAACAAGGGGCGATTTACTTAAAGATACTCCAGCAGAACCCAAACTCACTTTCCTGGTAAACAACGACTGTCAGTTTGTTGGAACAGCACTAAAAGATGCATGGGGTGACAACTACCAATCGGATGTTCGAAATATCATGTCCTACCCTACCCATTATACTTGCAGGGATTCTTTTACATTAAGCCAAAAGGCTGTTATGTTGTATTCAGCTTCTGTTAACAAATTTGCAAAATACTGGAATACCAAAGACAAGGCCAACCAGAAATATGCTTTTGACTCTAACGAACCCAATGAGCATTTTGAAATGGCTTCGCCCATTAAAAATGAAGCTATTCAGGAATTTAATTTTCACAAAATTTTTTGGAGTAAAAAAGAAGATCACTCAGACACATGCGACTGGCACAAATTTGAGGTAAAAAGTAACGATAAACGAAATGTGAAAATTATTATAACGCCAGCCCCTGCTAACAAACAAGCAATTTCTGCTGCATTTTATGATAAAAACCAAATCCTTTTGTCGGAAAATGTAAGCAAAAACAATGAACCCGTTGAGCTTGGTTTTAAAAATGTTGTAAGCGATTGGTATTTTATAAGAATTTCAACAACAGAAAACAGCTCTGAAAGTATTGATAAGTATACAATTGAAGTAAAACTGGAATCAATACGATAGTGATAACTTGGGGCTGTATCAAAACTATATTCTGGACGCTGTACTTCGACAAGCTCAGCAGCCAAGCCTGCCGAAGCGTGTACTGATTATCAATAACTTACAAATTTCAACAGGTGGTACACTGAGCATGCCGAAGTGCTCAATGTCCATCAAAAAAGCAACTTTTGATACAGCTCCAAATTTCTTAAAAACCGAGGGTTAAAAAACTTAGCAAGTCTGAAAGACTTACTAAGTTAGTTGTATTATATTGGAGGAAAAACAAATTAATCGTCCTGTCCCATCACATTTTTAATAATTTCCTGGCGCATTTTTTCGTATTCTTTTTCGCTAATAAGTTTCTTCTTACGCATATCTTCCAGATCCTTTAACCTTTTCCCCATTTTTCGCTCTTTTTCTTTGCCTTCAGGAGTTTCTAATAGTTTCAGGTATTTTTCTTTAAGTTTTTTGGCCACTTTCTTGCCTTCATCCAGGCTTTCTTCGTAGATTTCCTTAATTTTCTCTTTGTTGATATCTCTAAAAGTGCCTCCCGACTCAAAATGATTGGCAAAAGCCCTGCCCAAAGCATAGGTTGAAGCGCCAGAAACCACCGACATAGAGGCTGCTCCGGCAATAGTACCAACAACTGGTATTGCTTTTAGTGCAGATGCGCCTATTTTGGCTAAAAAAGCCGACATTGTTGATGCGGCCAAAGCTGTAATCCATGATTTTCCAGTTTCTTCGGAATAATCAATATCGTAAAAACTGCAAACCTGCTTTAACAAATCTAACTGAATGGCTGATACCGCAGCGATATCAGCTACTGGTATTGGAATTAAGCCAGCACCTATTGCCCAATAAACATGTCGTTTAATAACGCCATCAATTTCTTTTTCCTGGACTGCTTCTAATTTTTTAGTCATATCTTTTAGTTTTATGCCCTTTTAAGGGGTTCATTAATTAATTCAATTGTTAGTTTTATACTTTATACTCCATTAGTCGCAAAAGTCATCAGTAAGTTACAAAAGTTTTTGAAATTTTAACAGCTGTTTTGGTCAAAAACTACTTTATTATGCCTGAAAACCTAAATTGTTGGAAATTTACAAGCTGCATAATTAGGCAAAGTAAACTGTTTTTGGCTACAAATAGGAGTATTTTAATAGCTTTACAGCTGCTAAAGCAAATAAAATGGACAGAACAATTATTATCATATTTATTCTACTTAGTATTAATAGTTATGCCCCAAAAAGCACTATTCCAATGGATAAAAACTTTGATTCAGAATTAAGAGCAATTGCCAAAAGACACCAGGTTATTGGCATGGGGCTTTTCATTATCAAAGACAATAAAAGCTTTACCTTTTATCATGGTTTACGAAACCTGGATGATAGCCTGACAGTAACAGAAAACACCCTTTTCAGGGTTGCCTCTATCTCAAAAATAGTTACGGCCATAGCTTTAATGCAACTTGTTGAACAAGGCGAAATTCAATTGGATGATGATATCAATAACTACTTAAAAAGAGGTATTAGAAACCAGTTTTACCCAATACTGCCAATCACCAGCAGAATGCTGTTATCACACACAAGTAGCATAGCCGATAATTCTGATTATGAACACTTTATCGAAAGGACTTATAAAGAAAGACAGGTTCCGGCTATTTATGAATTATTCAACGGTCATTCAAATATCTGGATAAACAGTAAGCCAGGAGAATACTTTAATTACAGTAGCTTAAACTATGGTATTTTAGCTACAATTATTGAAAATGTAACAGGCGAAAGGTTTGACAAATATGTTGAAAAGAATATTCTAAAACCTCTAAAAATAAGCGGAGGCTTCAATGTTGCCAATATCAAAAACAAACATCAAATAAGTGTACTCTACAGAGGTACTGAACCCCAAGCTGATAATTTTCAAAATGGTTATCCCATTGAAAAAAACTATCCTGCCGGAATAAACGGGCTTTACTACTCGCCCCATGGAGGTTTACGAATATCGGTAAAAGACCTGGCAAAAGTCCTGCAAGTACTAATAAATCAAGGCGAATACCAAAATGCTCATATCCTTCAAGCAAAAACTATCGAGGAAATGGAAAAAACAGAATGGAAAAGCAATGGAAAAAATGGAAACACCTACCATAAGCTATTTTTGAGTTGGGGGTTGGGTCTACAAAAAACCACCCAAACAAAAGGTGGTGACTACGTAATGCCAAACATCTCATTTACAGGACATATAGGGGACGCTTATGGATTAATCAGCAACTTGTATTATAACAGAAAAAACAATATTGGTTTTGTTTTTGTCGCTAATGGTACAACAAATTCCAAAGGTTATTCACCGGGTGTAAAAAGTAGCTTCACCAAGCTCGAAGAAGAAATATTTGATTTTATCAATGATAACTTTTCAAAGAATTAAAATCAAGTTACTTCCAATGTTTCTTTTATTGAATTTCGCACATTTGTAACCAGAGCTTCAAGGTCTTTTTTATCAGGTTCAACGGGTTCTAAAACGGTGTAGGTGACTTTTTGTCCAAATTTTAATGGGAAACTTCCCTTTTCCATTAGCTGGCTATGCCCGTTAATAACCAAAGGAACAATAATAGCAGATGGGGCTGCACGTAAAAGCACCTCTATTCCGCCTGTTTTAAACTCTTTAAGCTGTCCGGTTTTGCTCCGGGTTCCCTCAGGAAAGATACAAGCCGTGTGATTATTTACTTCTATTAACCTACCCAACTTAAAAATTTCTTTCAATGCCTGCCCCCTGTTTTTTCGGTCAATTAATGCAGATTTACCATGCTTGAGGTTGTATGAGATGCTTGGCAGGCCCTTCCCAAGCTCTGCTTTAGAGATAAATTTAGGGTGACACTTTCGAAATCCCCATACCACCACCGGGATATCAAACATGCTCTGGTGATTGGCAATTAAAATTATTGGCCTGTTAGCTGGAATTTGATTAAACCCCTGGAACTTTATCCGGCACCCCATAATATACAAACCTTTAACAAGCAGCAGGTTAAGTAAAGTAACCACTGAATTTCTTGCTTTTTCGCCAAATATCCAATGGGCAAGTACTTGTATAGGGTGAAAAAAGCCCAAAACACCTCCAAAGTGAAGATAAAATATGGGCGAAAGTAAATAACTCAAAAAATTTCTCATGTTTTTACTAATAATCAGCACAAAGGAATAAATTATTAATTTAATCTAAACAAAAAGTTATATTTTTAAAGAAATTAATAAACGATTTATGCAACAATCTTTACTTACACTAGTACTATTTCTGGCTCTATCTTGTCAAAACAGCCTAAAAAACAATTCAACTGATAAACACCCAACTATGCCAGTATCAAAACAACAAAAACTTGAAAATTTAATAGCTAACCTGATTCATAATGCTGATGCAAAAATAGAAAAACAGGTTATGGACGAAATCTGGCAACAAACATACATCACTAAAATTGAAGTTGGCTCTGATCCTCAAATATACTCTATTTAGGGCTCACTGAAAAACGCCTAAGCCTATTAAAATTAAACATTTACATAAAAGAAGTTGTAAAAAAGTGCAAAGGTTTTTAAAAAAATAGTAATTTTTCCTTGCATTAACTTTATCTTCAAGTAGCAAAAAACTTATACATCTTCGCTTTGCTAA
>JBNKJW010000073.1:0-17944 GCA_050291445.1 Bacteroidales bacterium
CTTCGAGCTGAAGCTAATGAAGTAGATGATGTGCTTCTGGCTAGCCAAAGTTTCTGACGAGATTTTATTAGGTCATAAAATGTAAGTGCAAAGAAAAATAGGATGTTTTACCAAAAACCTTGCACTTTAAACTCTAAAAAATCAGGTAAGGCGCTAGATATTAGAAGTATAAGCGTTTTTCAGCAAACCCTAACTAGTGTCAAGTCAATGCTATTTTGACGGTATAAAAACCGCTAAGCGGGTCTGATTATAAAATGCTAAGCATTAAAAATAAGTTAACGACACAACTTAAGAACCCGCTAAGCGGATAATTGCAACCGTGATTTAAGATGTGACTTAACATTAGTGTCATGTCAAAGCTAATTTGTCAGGTGACAACACCTGACAAGTGCACCAGCCAGGTGTTGTCACCTGGCTAATTACCAGAAATATCAAATTGACTTAACACTAGTCTTAACACGACACCAGTCGACAACTATTTTTACAGGCTTTTTTTAAGTGGCAAATACCTTAAAATAACATTTTCTTTCACGAATGATTTAATTGAGAAGTTATTTTGGTTTGCTTTTAGGTAAAGAAGCCGAACTAAGTACAAACCAACATAATTTAATTGCAATAAAATAAATATCAGCGTATTCCAGCCTCCATTAAATGAACTGTAAAGGAGTACTATTGTGCAAAACAAATAACCCGCTCCGCTTATAACAAAAAAGCACTTTTTATTGGGGCAATAGGTAATCGCCAAAGCTGAAACAGCCACCGATATTAATAAAACATTTTGGGTTACGACCGGATAATTACCATACGAAAACCGTACAAGTAGATCCAAAAAGTAGAGCAGCAGTGCTAAAATTGAAAAAACGATACTAAAAATTCTTAATAGGTTAAATTGATTTTTTTTCATTCTTTTGTTTGGATTAAATAAAATTGTTGCGCAAATTAAAGTATATTAGATGATAGATTCTTTTGAATTCCATCAATGAAACTGAAATATTGATTAAGTAATAAATTTTAACTGTTATTAGCTTATTTAAAATCTAAAATAAACATGCAAGAAGCTATACTTCGTTTTTTTCAGTCGTTTCAATCGCCTGCCCTTGATACTTTTTTTACGTATGTTACGATGTTGGGCGAGCAGTATTTCATCATTCTGATTGTGGCCTGGGTTTATTGGAATTATTCTAAAAAAGAAGGGTTTATACTCACCTTTTTGTTTATTATTTCAAGCATGGTAAATACTTTGCTAAAAGCAATTTTTCATACTCAGCGGCCATTTCAAAAACTTGATAATTTTGAGGCGCAACGAGTTCACACTGCCGAAGGCCATTCTTTTCCAAGTGGACATACACAAGGGGCTTCTACCTTGTTTTTTTCACTGGCCATGGTATTTAAGAACAAAACATTTACCATAATTTCAATTGTGCTTGCCCTGCTGGTGGCAATTTCGAGGATGTATTTAGGCGTACACTGGCCAATTGATGTGATTGGAGGTTTGTTACTAGCCTTTGTACTGGTTTTTTTCCTTTATAACTACCTGCACAGGTTATATGATGAACCTCGAAAGTTTTTTCGACTCATCACTATCATTCTGATGTTTTTTGCTGCAATTATTTTTGTAATGATAATCTTAAATAAATTTTATTTAACCGAACCTATTGATTTAAAAAATTATTATCGTTTAATGGGTGTTTCTGCAGGTGCTGTGGGAGCGTTCATATTTGAAGAAAAATACTTCCCGTTTTCAGTAGAAGCCAAAAGGCCCTTAAAATGGTTAAGATTTGTATTTGGAATGGCCGGGACAATTGGTTTATTGGTAGGATTAAAATATGTTTTGCCGAATAATGCGATAGGGACGCTTATTCGGTATTTTTTGATTGGAATTTGGATAAGTGGTGGTTATCCTGTCTTAGGTCAAATGGTAAAATTATTTAAAAAACAGGAGTAATCTTGCAATCTTACACACCAAGAAATATTTTTTTACAAAAACTGAAAGTTTTCCATGCAAATTATGGCAAATTTTCTTTTTTATATCAAAATACTGACATATTTTTGTAGCCACAATCACAGCCACACGGATTTCATTCACACTTTTTGCTCTAAATTGACAATAGAGCTTGTTTTTTTATTCACAAATATTGATAAAAGATCACTGATCTTATAATCTTTTAAACATTTTAGTATGTCAGAAATGATAATTGAATCCATTGAAAAATATGGGTTAAGCTCAGAAAGCAAACCTAAACAACTTTTTTCGCGCGTAGGGATAGTTGGTTGTGGTTCAGTAGGTCAACAAATAGCACTAATGGTTAGCCAACGAGAATTAGAGGTTGTTTTTATTGAACAAAGCGAAAAGAAAATTGCCTTTGGCATGCAAATGATGGAAGCCGAACTAGACAATATGATCGAGCATTGGGGAATGACTCCTGGTGAAAAAAGGGCCATTTTGTCAAGAATAAAGGGTTTTGTTGGCTTTGAAAATCTGGCTGGTTGCGACCTGGTGATTGAATCGATTCGATCAAAAACGCGTGAGCGACATATTTCGTCACGAATTGAAGTATTTAAAAGCGTTGAGAAACATGTTAGTCCAAGTTGCATAATTGCCACCAATTCTAACACCATTGTTATAACCGAGCTATCATCAGGGTTAAAGTACAAAGACAGGTGTGTGAGTCTTCATTTCCTTACCAGCACCAACATAAACATGATTGAGGTAGTAAGAGGTCTTTACACAACTGATGAGGCCTACGATCGAATTTTAACCTTCATTAATATGATTGGCAAAGAAGCAGTTCCCTGCCAGGAATCTGCAGGGTTGTTAAGTGTTCGCCTTTTTGCTGTGCAACTGAACGAAGCTTGCGAAGTTTTAATGGAAGGCGTGGGTACCATGGAAGATATTGATAAAACCATGCGGGTTGGCCTGGGTCAAATTTTAGGCCCTTTTGAAATGGCCGATAAAATGGGACTCGACAAGGTAGTTAGATGGATGGAAAATTTGTACCGCGAATTTGGTGACAAAAAATATGTAGCATCGCCCATACTTCGCCGCTTAGTACGCTCAAATCAATTGGGCCGTATTACCGGTTCGGGATTTTATATTTACAAAGGAAATAAAAAAATAAAGAGCAATTTGAGACTGTAAATGAGTTTTTATTTGAATTGTTGTTTAATTATCAAAAGAATTTAATAGGCTTAATAAAATATACATGAAAATATTAGTTTTAAATTGTGGAAGTTCATCAATAAAATTTCAATTGTGGGATATGAACGAGCGCCTAAACCTTGCAGTGGGCATAGCTGAAAAAGTTGGGATGAAAGGTTCATTTGTAAAATTGGAAAAGCAGGACAGGCAAAAAGTTAAATTTGAAGGAGAAATAATCGATCATGCTTCGGGCATTGAATATATTCTGGGAATATTAACAAGCAAAGACTATGGCTTACTTAAAAGCCTTGATGAAATTGATGCAGTTGGCCACAGGGTAACCCATGGAGGAGAATATTTTAACGAAAGCGCTTTTATTGATAACGAAGTGATGGAAAAAATTGAAGAGTGTTCGGAATTGGCACCTTTACACAACCCTGCAAATATAAAAGGGATCAAAGCAATGTCGGGCTTAATACCTGGCATTAAGCAAGTTGCAGTATTCGACACAGCCTTTCATCAAACTATGCCAGAGCATGCCTACATGTATGCTATACCACATGCACTTTATCGCAAATATAAAATAAGGCGCTATGGTTTTCATGGAACAAGCCATGCCTTTGTTGCCAAAAAAGCGTGTGAAATTTTAGGTGAGGACATCACAACCAAAAAAATCATTACCTGCCATTTAGGTAATGGTGCATCAATGTGTGCAATTGACAAAGGCCAATCAATTGATACTTCAATGGGTTTTACGCCAATCGAGGGCTTAATTATGGGAACCAGAACTGGTGACCTTGATATTGGCGCTGTTAGCCATATAATGACCAAAGAAGAGTTGGAGCTAAGGTCGGTCAACACTATTTTTAACAAACAAAGTGGAATGATGGGCATTACCGGCGTTTCCAGCGATATGCGGGAAATACGGGCAGCTGCAAAGGAAAACAACAAAAGAGCCCAACTTGGACTGGAAATGTATAACTACCGGATAAAAAAATACATTGGTGCCTATGTGGCCGCTTTGGGCGATGTGGATTTAATTGTTTTTGCCGGAGGTATTGGCGAAAATAGTCCTGAAACCAGGGCTGGTGCATGCAACGGGCTTGAGAAATTTGGAATTAGTATTGATTCTGAAAAAAATGAAAAAATATATGGCGAAGCTGCTATCATTTCTCCAGAAGGTTCTGAAGTTACAGTAATGGTGGTTCCAACTAACGAAGAACTGGTAATTGCTGAAGATACGCTGCAAATTGTTTCAGGAATGAATTAAACCTTGCTTATTTTCAGGTACATAGTGCTATATGGTAAAATGGGATGAGGAATCTTTGTGGCTCCAGTTTGGAAAACATTTGTTTGTAATCTTTGTGAACCTTTGTGCTTTAGTGGCTTCGTGGCTATAGTTTTTTGCCACTAAGCCACCAAAACACTAAGATTCACTAAAAAATGTAATGTAAAATTAGTCAAAAGTCTTCTATATTTACTCCAAGTCAAATAATTTTCTATCTACCCTGGTTTTATAATCTACATCGCGAATCAGCATTCTGATAACTGTATTTTTGCCTTCAATTTTCTTTAAATAAGGATACAAAATTCCTTTCTCCTCGTCGCGCATGTATTTTCCGTAGGTGATGGTTCTTTTATTAAAAAAAGCTTTATCGGTAACAATTCTTTTGTATCGCAGACCTTTATCAACATCGTAATAATCAATAACATGCTGCTTTGCAGGGTTATCTATAACAACTACCCAAACGTAGGCTCCATTTAAAGTATCAGCACTTACCAGCTTTGCTTTGTATTGCCAGTTTTGGTATTCCATTTCGGGTACAAATGGCGATTTGTATTTTAATAATTTAAGGTTGGTTCCCTGTAATCGTTTTTTACCCTGCTGGGTGCTATCCAGACCAATTGAACCATCAAAAATCTGCTGGTGCATAAAAATGGTATCTTTGTCAGGTCTAATCATCCTGCGTTCAGTAAAAAACCGATTCTCGGATTTGTGCTTAATTTCGCCTTCAACAAATAACTGATCTTCAGTAGGCAAATCGTAAATGGCTCCAAATTTTATACTTACATCCTTAATTTTTTTAATATTTTCCTTGCCACCAACTGCTGCAACATAATTATTGATAACTGAAAAGCCATTAAAACCTTTGGGTATCACTTTCTTTAAGTTTCCATTTAGCTCATAAAGTTCAATCCTGAAGTTTTTGCAAAGCTCGATAAAATCATTGAGCGACTGGTACCAATTACCTGGGATTTGAAACAAAGATGTGTTGTAATTCAAATACTTAGCAGCAAAAGTACGCATTGCAATTTTATCAGTCGAATTGATGTCTTCAATAAAATTAGCGTAGTAGGTGTTGGAGAGGTTGTTACTCTCTGTATTAATAATGAGCCATGAAAGATACTCATCTGTAGTATTTCTCTTTTTAAAATCCTCAATAATTTTGGTTTTGGCAGTATTTAGTTTTTCATCGGCGTATTGCACTTTTGTTATTGCCGAAATGGTTGCTATTATTGCCTGAACAACCTGATTAATAGAATCTTTTTCAAGCTGTACACTCAGCTGGTAATTCCCCGTAATTTTATCCGATTCAAAACCTGCTTCTATTTCACTGGCAAGTTTCAACTCTTTTATCAGTTTATCGCTTAACAAATCAATAAACAAAGCACTTAAAAGTTCTGCTTTTTCAGAATTAAAAGTGAAAGGGTGCAAGGCAAACGGGAAAAGGATTTTTATATTGGTTTTGCCTGTGGGGATGGTATCAAAAAACACAATTTTTGGCTCTTCAATGGGTATTAATTTGTAGCCCGATTCTGGTACATCCTTCTTTTTCCACTCATCAAATGGCTTCTGAGCCAACGTTTTAACCGAATCCAGCGAAATATTACCCATCACCAACAAGTAGCTATTATTGGGTTTGTAAAACCGTTGGTAAAAATCGAGGTATTTTTCAAGGTTAATACCATTAATTTCGGCAACATCGGCATATTTTAATATAGGATGTTCCTTTCCATAAATTATGCTTTTGGTAATTTTATCAATTCTATCGGTTGGCAGTTTTAACAAACTATCAGATTCCGACAAAATCCTCCGTTTAGCCATTTCTATTTTTGTGGGTTCAATAACGGGTTTTTGAAACAAATCTGAAAAAAGGTACATGGCCGTATCAAGACTTTCAGGGGTGCAGGATGCATAAAACCCATGCTCGTCTTTGGTTAAGTTAATTTGAAGATTCCTTAAATCGGGGTTTGACCAGGCGGCAGGAAGTTTAAAGTCTGTGTTTTTCCTTAATTCGGTGTCTACCGAAAGCAGGGCCTGATAATTTTTAGCCACATAACCTGGTAAATTGGTGTAAGAGCGGATAAAAAACTTACTCGTATCTTGTGTTGTCAGGCAAATAACAGTTAGGCCGTTTTCTAGCTGAAGGCTTCGATAGTTTTTGATTTTGGCTAACTTTTCCTGATCAAATCCACTGTTCTGTGCTATTGATTGCAGACCAATTAATAAAAATAAAACCAGGAAAATTGTTAAACGCATAATTAAAAAATAAATTCCAGTTGCCCAAACATTATTAATTCACTCATTTTCAGCAATTTAATGCAGGTAGGGGTTGATTTTCAACGTAAATCCCTCAAAAAAGGTTTCATTAATCCTTTCCTCTAATGCCATTAAAAATGCTCAGAATCAGCCCTAATATCAGGGCAGCCCAAAAACCATCCACTATAAAGCCAGGAATCAAAATTCCTGCCAGTTTCACCATGGCTGCATTAATTACCAATAAAAACAAACCAAGGGTAAAAAAGGTGATTGGAATAGTTAAAACCACTAAAATAGGGCGGATTATCGTATTTATTACAGCCATTACAATGGCAACAATCAGGGCAGTAAAAAATCCACTGACTTCAATACCAGGAATTAAATAGGCGCCAAGAATAACAACCAGTGCGCTAATTATTAAATTGATAAGTATTTTCATAATTTGATGTATTTGTATATTGGTTTATTTAGTAAAGGTTAATCTTTTCATAAATTTATATTCTGACCTCGTAGAGGTCTCATGCTTATAGAAAATGTTTTAATCAATTGCAGGTTTGCCCCTGCTCGGGGTCGCATTTCAATTTTTGATAACTTTTGCCATAAACATTTAATTCCTACGGAAATACTTTCTGATTGATTATCAAGTTTTACCTCCCCTTACTATAGAATTTCACCAGATTCAAATATACAAAATTCAAATTAAGGGTTACTCAGTTAGTGTTTTTAATAATTTGTCAACTTCTTCCTCTGTAAAGTATCCTGTTATTTGCACTTTCCCTTCTGTAATTTCCTGTTGAATAATCGGAGCCATTAATATTTCATTATTGACCAATATTGCCAGCATTTTTTTCAGGTTACCAGCTGTTAATGCAGCAAACTTTTTTGTTCCTTCAGGGTTCATTTCCAATAAAACTATTGGCATATTTGAATATTCATCATGCGATTTTATAACAAAATCAATGTCTTTCTGGGTAATTTCAGTTTTGGGGTTCAGGTAAATCTTTTTTCCATCCAATTCTCTTTCCTCATATCCATCAACTGCTTCATTTTCAGCAAAACGAAAAGCAATTTGGGCATTTTTTGAAATTGGCTTTTTTTCTTCCTCGTTACAAGTAGTTAGTTGTAAAAAAACTATTGATAAAATTACAAGTAGCTTCATATTTTTATATGGTTAAGTTTTTAATAATATCTGTTAGTTGCATAAGGTATACTTAGGGTTTGCTGGTGTATGGTAATCTATACTAAGCCAGTTTGGAATATTGTAAATTGCAAGTTTGGTTGGAAAATTTAACTAACCGATTAAAGGCTTTTAATAGATGTAATTCGAATGTCTTAAAAAAATGACAGAAATAAGCTCAATTACGCTTGGAAATAACTGTCGTTCTAATTCTATTGCACCATGATCCCCCAAAATAGACAAAAACAATAAATTACAATTAGTTCTATTTACAATTCTTCAAAAGTGTCAACATTAAAATATTTTTTAAGACTTTCTAAATAATAATCCTTCCTATTTTCTGTAAACTTAAAACCTTTTTTGTAGATTTTTTTTACCAGCTCTTTTTGTTTTTTTGCAATAGCTAGACTTATCGAAGAAGTGTATGCAGCATCTCGAATGTTTACATTAGCTCCAAGATCAATTAACTCATTTGCTGCTTCAAAGCTACCGTTATTTATTGCCATTAGCAAAGCGGTTTGATTACTATTTGATTCCGATATAGCATCAATTTCAGCACCTTTTTCCACTAAATACTTTATAACTTCAGGTTTATTACTGAATGCTGCTGTCTGAAGGGCATTCCATCCATTTTTTAATTCTGTATTACTTGACCGGTACTCCAAATCATCTATATCAAAATACTTATTTTGTAAAAAATAATCAAGTATATCAATTTTACCAGCCCAAGCAGCCAATACAAAATTGCTACCGGCAATATATGAACCTGAATTTAACCATGATTTCATTTTTGGCTTTGCTCCTTTTGAAATTAAAAGTTTTACCATTTTTAAATCTGATTTGTAAATAGCCCACATTAAAGGCGTAGTTTTACTTTTTGCATAAACATTGAGTGATTTGGTATATTTTTCAACTTCTTCATACTTATTTTTAGATATTAACTCACAAATGTTTTGAGAATATAAGCTAGTGCTTGTAATTAAAAGAGTTAGTATAATAAAAAGACTTTTCATTTTTGGATGTTTTAAATATTTTATTTCTGGGATTTTGATTGTAAATTCATGAAAATTAGAAAAAGTTTTACTTTAAGATTACAGTTTTTCAACTTTAGCCATCCCATCATACTTTATTTTGTAAAAATTATTTTCATTAATTGCATACAACCCACTACTTTTTAATATGATTGTATCATATTCTATAGGTAACAACATTTTTTTCTTTAAAACATGATACAAACCGACTTTTCCCTCTTTTTTAACTACTACAAGATTTTCATACCCTGAAATAACATCATCAAACTCAGGCCGTACAATCTCCTTGCCATATATATCAGCAAGCCCAACATGGTCTTTCTTATCTACTACTTTATAATACAATTTTCCATAATAATAACTGCCTGTATAATTATAAAAAGGTTCAACGTTTTTATAAGTCTTCTTTCCTTTAGCCTTACCATCGTTTTGAGCAAAAAAGTACTTTTCGCCTTTGCGAACTATATTAAGCCCTTTATTGCTAAACAACTTTATTGACAACTTAATTTCATCAAATTTAATTCCAGAAACTGGATTTCCCTGCGAGTCAATTAGTCCAAACTTTGATTCACTTTCTACGATATACATGTTATTACTTGAGCTTATATTATCATACTTACAGGGTATTATTTCTACTAATTTACCGTCTTTAAAGGCAACAATACCATTTTTATTTTCTTTGCTTACCAAAATGCTGTTTTTATACATTTTAGCATCACTGTATATAAATGGAAGGGTAATTTCACCATTAAGATTAATACAACCATAATTATTTTCCTTATTTTTAACCAAGTAGGAGCCATTATAAATAGCTTCTTTTTTAAGCTCAGTATACTCTAAAGGAACTATGATTTTTTCATCTTTATCAATAATTCCGTAATAATTATTTAGTTTTACAATAAAAAGAGTTGAATCGGAGGAAACTTTAATATCATCATACCACTGACTAAACTTTAAATTATTGTAGGCATCTGATAAATTACATTTCTCTTCTTTTCTTATTTTGAAATAATTCGAATTCTTAATTGCAGTAATAGAACTATAAGTACAGGGTATTGTAATCTTCTTTGCTTTTCCATCATAAAGCCCTTGTTTGCTATTTTTACTTGAGTTTGACAACAAATAAAAATCACTTTTTGATTCCATCTTTTTAATGGAATATCCAATAAGCTCTTTTACTAAATCCCCATTATTATTTACTACAACATAACTATTATCTACTTTTTTAGCATTATAAAGTCCATTAGGTAATCTTTCTAAAAATTTATATTGCATGGGGATTGACCAAGCTTCTTTTTCCAAATTAAACAAACCATATTGTTTATTGATACTTAGGATTAGATTCATTTTATATAGTGAATCTTTATACTGTTTTCTCTTAAAAATTTGAGGAAGTAACATTTTCCCATTTTTAAGTACTCCATACTTTCTTTCATATTGCCTTAAGCTTCCATCAAAATAAAAAGCATAAGTACTATCAATATTTTCGATTTTTAACTCAGGTTTTTGAGGTGAAAACCCATCTGAATCATATTCAGCTACCTCAATTTCAAATTCAGCATCATAAATCATTAATTCTTCTTCTTGCCCTTTTACAGCAGAGCTATTAATTAAAAGAAGGGATAATGCCAATAAATGTATAAATCTCATATCATTTAATTTTTTCTTGTTCTTTTTTAAAATTTCATTGCCTCCCTGTTCGAAAGCATCAAATTCTTTAATCTGGGTACAATTACCTTTTTGTAGATTTTAACTCTATTACAAATGAAGTATTAACAAATGTTTAATTATCTGCTAATATTCAAATTCCATTTTTTGAACAATGTTTACATTTCCAGGTTTTAAAGTGTAGAAAATATTGCCTTTACTTGCGATAAATTCTTTTTTTGAAGTATGAATGGCGTCAAACTCAGGAGGTGCTACAAACTCATTTTTAATGATATCATAAAGCCCTTTTTTATTGCCTTGTATTACAATTAAAAACCCTTCTCTTCTATACTGAATACTGTCAAAAATTTGAGGTACAATTTCTTTCGCAAATACATCAACCAAGCCATATTTTCCTTCGCTCTTAACAACTAAATATTGTCTGTCTTTCGAAAAATAACCATCACTATCTGCCTTGTAAAGTTCCGTAATAAGTGCATAATCTTTTTTAGAAATTTGTTTCCCAAAACTATTCAATACAGAATACCTCTTGTTTTTTTGAGCAATAAACAATATAGACCTCGATGAACCTGAATTTAGTACCCCTTTAATATTATCAAAAGCAATCTCAGTTAATTTTTCTCCGTAATTATCTATAAGTCCAAACTTATCATCTTTTTCAACTACAAAAGCTTTACCTTCACTAACTACATTATCAAAATTGCAAGTAGCAATTTCATAGGGCATACCATCATTAATTCTAACAACACCACATTTATTATCCGTTTTGGCTATAATGTTAGTTCTCCCATAACCAACCTTTTCAACATTTGAGTATTTGAAAGGCAAGGTAATCTTCCCATCCAAACTTAAGCAGCCATAATAACCTTTATTATTTCTTGCAAGGTAAGATCCATCTTTATATGAATCAGTTGAGATATATTTGTATTCAATAGGGATAATTGCTTTCTCATTCTTATCAATAATCCCCATTTTATTATTTAGTTGAACAATAAAATTTCGTCTGCCACCTTTAGGAATAATGAGCACACTGTACCAGTTTTTAAATAACAACACATTATTTATATCAATAATGTTAAATTTTTGTTCATTTAAAACTTTAAAATGACTTGGATTATTTGTTCTTCTTATTTCATCATACTCACAAGATATTACCATTTTTTTTGATATTAAATTGTACAACCCATACTTGTCTGATATGGGATCTTTCACCAAACAGTAGTTCTCAGCGGCTTCAAAACTTCCTAAGTAAGCCCATTCAAATGGTACAACGATATTATTAAAAACATCAACCAAGCCATATTTGCCATTCAATTTTACTTTATAAGTACTTTCTGTAAATGGCACTATGCTCTCATAAGACAATGGTATGCTCCAATCATTGGTCTCTAAATTATATAATCCAGAAAGTCCTTTAAATGATAGTATCAATTTTGTTTCGTTACTTCTTCTGTCCTTTTTAAAGAGTGCAGGCAATACAACTTTGCCATTTTTTAATAGACCATAGTTTTTATAGCGCCCCCCATTTTTTTTATAAAAATAGTAATAGGTTTTATTTATTTTTTCTATCCTATATTTAGTTTTATCATAACTTTCACCAACATTTTGTGCCTGAATATTAGCAAAAGAAAGTAGAACTAAAATTAATACAATAGTTTTTCTCATCTTATTAAATATAGTTAGGTAGTTGAAATAGTTTTAGATACTGTTTAATTGTATTCAAGAGTTTGCTTTTTACGGTTAAACGACAAAACTCTTATTGTTTAATAAGTTTAACAGTATCAGATAATTGAATTTTATAAAATACATTTCCTTTACTTACCATAAAGTTGTCTTTGTGTAAGAAAAAATTATCGTATTCAATTGGTATTACCAATTTACCCTTTAATATATTATACAAGCCTTGTTTGTTCTTTAATTTAACCACAACAACGCTTCCCATAATACTAAGTATATCATCATATTCTTGAGCAACAACTTGCTTACCAAATACATCAACCACACCAAACTTGCCACCCTCGCCTTGTACAGTAATATAATCCTTACTATTAGTAAAGCTATTATAGCTGTCGATGGTAGCTAATGGTTTAATTAATTTATAACTAGTTGTATTTATCTGTTCGCCATTACTGTTAATAAAGTAATATTTATCTGCTTTTTTTGCAATAAAAAGTTTTGATGAACTATAAGAGCTATTTGAACTAAAAACACTTTCAATATAATCATAAACAATCTCTGTAATTACATTACCATATTTATCCAGCATACCATATTTGCCGTTTTTTTCAACAATAAATAATTTATCGTTACTATTAATATTATCATAATCGCAAGTAGTAATTTCGTAAGGCATGCCATCGTTTACTCTTACAATACCACATTTATCATTTGTTCGGGCAATAATATTGGTGTTACCGTATCCAACTTTTTCAATATTTGAATATTTAAAAGGCATTGTAATTTTTCCATCAAGGCCAATACAGCCGTAAAACCCATCTTTATTTTGAGCCAAATATGAACCATCATTATATGCAGAGCTAGCAATATTAATATATTCAATAGGTGCTATTATCTTTTCATTTCTATCAATAATACCCATTCGGTTGTTTAGCTTCACTATGTAATACTTTCTGCCTCCTTTGGGGATATTAAGTTCTTCGTACCAGTTTTTGAATACTACATTATTATTTATATCAACAATATTATATGTGTTATTCTTTTTTACCTTAAAATAGCTTGAAGTACCATCATTTTCTATTGACGAATACTCACAAGGGATGGTCAATTTTTTATCAAAGAGACTCAACAAACCATAAAGATTAGCACCAGATTTGTCCTGAACCAAGTAATAATTATCAACTCCAGATATTTTATTAATCTTACCCCATTTAAAATCAACAATAATATTCTTGTTATGGTCAATAATACCATATTTACCATTGTACCTAGCTTTATAAAGTCCTCCGCCCAAATGTTTAAGTTCATTGTATTGTAAAGGAATATCCCACTTTTCAGTAGCCCAATTATATACACCTTGAATATTATTTAATGTGAAAATTTTACTTGTTTGGTAGCTTGAATAAGATTCATTTTTAAAAACTGGCGGTAAAAGCACTTTATCACCTTTTACAATTCCATAGAACCTTTTATAATAACCTGCTTTTTCATCAAAAAAAAGAAAACAGTTATCAGAAAGATGTTCTTTTTGATATTTCCGTCCCTTGTATGTAAAATATTTTAACAGTTCTGATTCGTCTGTTATTTCAACAGTAACCTGCTCTTCTTCTACTTCTTCTACTATTTCAACTTCCTGTGCACTTATTTGCACTTGGATAAAAAAACATCCTATTAAAAACAATAAAGTATTTCTCATTTTTAGATTTTTAACAATTAATTTAGCGCAAATATATAGAATATTAGAATTTTACCATTATTATACTAATCCTTGTTTTTAAACATTTATCTAGGGCCTGCTGAAGAAGTCAGAGGTGCATTAGCTACAACTTAGCGAAGCGATATCTTCGACCAAAGGGAGAAAAATTAGAAAAGCGAAGATGTATAAGAATACTTCGAGCTGAAGCTAATGAAGTAGATGATGTGCCTCTGGCTAGCATTATAATCATTAGTTTTTTGTTACTTGAAGATAAAGTTAATGTAAGGAAAAATTACTATTTTTTTTAACCTTGCACTTTTTTACAACTTTTTTCATGTAAATATTTAATTTTAATAGGCTTAGGCGTTTTTCAGCAAGCCCTATCTACTTTCAACATTAAAACAATTGGTTGTGAAAATGAGACAAATTATTCTTTTTATCTCCATATTTTGAATAGAATACCGGCTTTAAATAAAAAACCTGCCAGCCAAAGCCAACAGGTTTTATAATTTCGTATGTTAAACCTTGCAAGTCTTACAGACTTACCAGGTTAGTTTATCTCAACGCAGCCTGTGCAGCAGCTAATCTGGCAATTGGTACACGGAATGGTGAACAACTTACGTAGTTCATACCTACTCTGTGACAGAATTCTACTGAACTTGGCTCACCACCATGCTCGCCGCAAATACCTACTTTTAGTTTAGGATTGCTTGAACGTCCTTTGGTAGTTCCCATTTCTACTAACTGGCCAATACCTTCCTGATCAAGAACCTGGAATGGGTCTGCTTTAAGAATGCCTTTCTGAATGTAGATAGGTAAGAATTTACCAGCATCATCACGTGAGTAACCAAAGCCCATTTGAGTAAGGTCATTAGTACCAAACGAGAAGAATTCAGCGTGTTCTGCAATTTGATCAGCTGTTAAAGCAGCACGAGGTATTTCAATCATGGTACCTACAAGGTAATCAATTTTATCACCTTTTTCAGCGAATACTTCTTCTGCAACCGATCTTACAATCTCTTCCTGCATTTTAAATTCTTTGATTGTACCAATCAGTGGAATCATAATTTCAGGTAAAGTTTTAACACCTTCGGCCTTTAATTCCATTGCAGCTTCGATAATTGCACGCGCCTGCATTTCTGTAATTTCAGGATAAGTATTTCCTAAACGACATCCACGGTGGCCTAACATTGGGTTAAATTCGTGCAAATCTTCCACTTTTTGTTGAATAGCTTTAACAGAAATACCCATTTCTTTTGCCATTTCCTGCTGATTTTCTTCCTCGTGAGGAACAAACTCATGCAATGGTGGGTCAAGCAAGCGAACAGTTACAGGAAGTCCTGCCATGGCTTTAAATACATCTTTAAAGTCTTTTCGCTGAATTGGTAATAATTTACCCAGGGCTTCTCTTCTTCCGGCTTCGTCATCAGCCAAAATCATTTCGCGCATACGAACCAATCTTTCGCCTTCGAAGAACATGTGCTCGGTACGGCAAAGTCCGATACCTTCGGCACCAAATTTAACAGCTACATTACATTCTCTCTCAGTCTCAGCATTTGTTCTAACACCTAAAGTTCTGTATTTATCAGCTAATTTCATGATGTCAGCAAAGTCACCACTTAATTCAGCATCTTTTGTCGATATTTTCCCATCATAAACTTCACCAGTAGTACCGTTTAGCGAAATCCAGTCGCCTTCGCGGAATTCACGACCATCGATGGTCATTACACGGGTTTTGTAGTTAATTTGTACAGTACCTGCACCTGAAACACAACATTTACCCATTCCACGGGCAACAACTGCAGCGTGAGATGTCATACCACCACGAGCAGTTAAAATACCTTTGGCAATGTTCATTCCTTCAAGGTCTTCAGGAGAAGTTTCTACACGAACAAGAATAGAAACAGGGTATTTGTCACATTCATCAGCAAAGAAAACAACCTGACCTGTTGCAGCACCCGGAGAAGCTGGTAAACCTTTTGCTAATACTTTAGCTGCTTTTATAGCATCACCATCAAAAACAGGGTGTAAAAGCTCGTCTAATTTGGCAGGTTCCTGCATTAGAACAGCCTTTTTCTCATCAATCATACCGTCTTTTAGCAAGTCCATAGCAATTTTCACCATGGCAGCAGCAGTACGTTTTCCATTACGGGTTTGTAGCATCCAAAGTTTACCATCCTGAATGGTGAACTCTAAATCCTGCATATCTTTGTAATGCTTTTCCAGGTTTTCCTGAGTTTTGTTCAACTCAGCAAAAACTGTTGGCATTAATTCTTCTAACGAAGGGAATTTAGCTTTTCTTTCTTCTTCAGAAACACCTGCTAAAACAGCCCACCTTTTAGAACCTTCTAATGTAATTTGTTGAGGAGTACGAACACCAGCAACAACATCTTCACCTTGAGCATTTATTAAGTACTCACCATTGAAAATATTTTCGCCAGTAGCAGCGTCTCTTGTAAATGCAACACCGGTTCCTGAGTTTTCACCCATGTTACCATAAACCATTGCCTGAACGTTAACCGCAGTTCCCCACTCTTCAGGAATTTGGTTCATACCACGGTAATAAATAGCACGTGGATTCATCCAACTGTCAAAAACAGCAGTAATAGCTGCCCAAAGTTGATCCCATGGATCATCAGGGAAATCTTCTCCAGTTTGTGCTTTACAAGCCGCTTTAAAATCAACAACCATCTTTTTCAGGTCCTCAACATCAAGATCTGTATCCAGTTCAACACCTTTAGCTTCTTTTGCCTTATCAATGATTTCTTCAAACGGGTCATGGTCTTCTTTTGATTGAGCTTCAACGCCCAATACAACACCACCAAACATTTGAATAAATCGACGGTACGAGTCCCATGCGAATCTTGCATTTCCTGATTTTGCAATCAATCCTTCGACTGCATTATCATTCATTCCAAGGTTTAATACGGTATCCATCATTCCAGGCATAGAAACTCTTGCACCTGAACGTACTGAAACTAAACATGGATTTTCATTACTCCCAAATTTAGTTCCCATTAAGTTTTCAATATTTTCAACTGCAGCCTCAACTTCTGCTTTCAATAAAGCCACAACTTTATCTTTACCTAGTTGATTGTACTCTGTGCATGTATCAGTAGTAATCGTAAATCCTGGAGGAACCGGAACCCCAATCAGGTTCATTTCGGCAAGGTTAGCACCTTTACCTCCTAGTAGATTCTTCATGTCGGCTTTACCCTCGGCGGCGCCGTTTCCAAAAGTGTAAACACGTTTTTTCTCCATAATTACATTAAATTTGATAATCTTATTTTACAAATTTTGACTTGTGAAATTATCGAATTTTTCTTACATGAAAAAATGTGTTTTAAATAAACAAAGAAAACAGGGGTTTGTTTTCTGATAATCTGATAGTTAGTGAAGGTGCGGAAGAATGATTTTGAATCATTCTTAATAAGAATATTAAGTTATACAGAACCGCTGTTAGTAATTGGTTTACTTCACAAGCTTGCAAACCAAAACTGCCAGTCGATCAGCATATACAAAGCCATTTTAAAATTTCAAACTGACATAGTATAAATTGCTCGCGGGTTTGTATCCACGCATGGTGTTCTGATAATCAAAATTATCAGCAAATGCAGTTTCTGTTTCAAACTGGGTGTTGATGCTTGCATTTTCTTCTTTTTTGCAGAAAAAGATGCTGAAAAGGGGGAGTAAAATGATAAGTTTTTTCATAAGGGGGCCCATAAATTAGTTTTATTTTTCAAACAGTCTATTAACCTGAGTTCGACATAAAATATTCAACACAGAAATTCGGAATTATACCAGATATGTGCTAAAAATGCAGAAAGAATAGCGGGCTATTTTAAGGGATTTTTAGTGCAGAGACGGTGTGATTACCTCCGGTGAGTGCTTCGCAGTTCCGAATTTTCTATTAGATTTGATTAATTTTTGCATAAATCACACCAATTTTTCTAGAACTATCCCGATAGTCCTTCAAAAATTTGTTGCAATTTCTGCTAAAAATTAATTCAAACTG